>NZ_JBFBAM010000125.1:0-15908 GCF_040682195.1 Kutzneria sp. NPDC051319
GGGCCGCGATGGAGAAGGCCGGCCTGGTGTTGGACGTCGACTGCCCCGCGCTGGACCGGCCGGTGCATGTGGACCGGGACATGTGGGAGAAGGTCATGCTCAACCTGCTGAGCAACGCCTTCAAGTTCACCCTGGACGGCTCGGTGCGGGTCACCCTTCGGACCGAGGGCGAGCACGCGGTGCTGTGCGTGCGGGACACCGGTGTGGGCATTCCGGAGCGGGAGATGCCCCGCCTGTTCGAGCGTTTCCACCGCATCGAGCAGCCCCGCGCGCGCTCCACCGAAGGCAGCGGCATCGGGCTCGCCCTGGTCCGGGAGCTCGCGCAGCTGCACGGTGGCGACGTCACCGCCGAGAGCGTGGACGGGGAGGGAACCTGTTTCACCGTGCGGATCCCGTTCGGCGAGGACCGGGCGATCACCGCCACCGCGAACTCCGCGCCGGTGTCGACGCCGTACGTGGAGGAGGCGCTGCGCTGGCTGCCCCCGGACGTGCCCTCCGGCGGGCCGTTCGACCAGGGGCCCGGCTATGTGCTGCTCGCCGACGACAACGCCGACATGCGCGACTATCTGGCCCGTCTGGTGGGCGAGCGGCACACCGTCCGCACGGTCGGCGACGGCGCGAAGGCCCTGGAGCTGATCCGGTCCGAACCGCCGGATCTGCTGATCAGTGACGTGATGATGCCCGGACTCGACGGCATCAGCCTGGTCCGGGAGCTGCGCTCCGACCCGCGCACGGTCCGCCTGCCGGTGCTGCTGCTGTCCGCGCGGGCCGGGCAGGAGGCCGCCGCCGAGGGCCTGCGGGCCGGGGCCGACGACTACCTGGTGAAGCCGTTCGCCGCCGGCGAACTGCTGGCCCGGGTGCACACGCACGTCCGGCTGGGCCGGGTGCGCCGGCAGGGTGAGGAACGGTTCCGCACGATGGCCGACGTGGCCCCGGCGATGATCTGGGCGTCGGATCGGACCGGCAAGCGGGTGCTGGCCAACCGCGGCTGGACGGAGTTCACCGGCCTGGACGACCTCGGTGACCGGTGGCACGAGGCGCTGCACCCCGACGACCGCGACATCTACCTGGCCACCTTCGAACAGGCGACCCGGGACGGCTCGCCGTTCGACGTCGAGTACCGCCTGCGCCGCGCCGACGGGGCGTACCACTGGGTGCTGGAGCACGCGGTGCCGATCGGCCACGGCGCCGAGTTCGGCGGGCACGTCGCCAGCTGCGTCGACGTCAACGAGCGCTACCGGGAGAGCGAGCGACAGCGGCTGCTGGCCCAGGTCGGGACGGCCCTGGAGAGCGCGACCGGCGTGCGGCAGCGGCTGGACCGGCTCATCGCCGCGCTCATCGACGGCGGGCTGGCCGGCGGCTGCGCGGTCATCCGGGTCACCGACTCGGGGGCGCCGGTGACCATGGCCCACGCCGGCATCGGCGGCATCGAGCCGGCGATCGTCGACGAGCCGACGTTGGTCAGCGACAACGAGATGGCGCTGCCGCTGCGAGCCCGCGGCGAGGTGTTGGCGGTGCTGACCATGCGGCGCGAATCCCCGTACTGCGACAAGGATCTGGCGTTGGCCGACCAGATCGCCGACCGCACGGGCATCGCGCTGGACAACGCCTTGCTGCTGGCCGAGGAGCAGGCCACCGCGCGCCGGCTGACGTTGTTGCAGCAGGCCACCGCCGACTTCTCCGCCGCGACCTCGCCGCAGAGCGTCGCCGAAACGGCGGCCACGCACGGCCGGCGGCTGTTGCTGGACCACGAGTTCGTCGTCTTCGAACGGCGCGATCCGCACCGGCTGGAACCGCTGATCGTGCCCGGGCAGCACTACGGGCTCGATCGGCTGCACCTGGGCGAGCACTCCCCCATCGCCGACGCCGTGGGCGGCCTGGCGCCGCTGTGGCTCGATCGGGTCGACGACTGGCACGACGAGTATCCGGACTTCGTGGACCGGGCCCGGGCCGCCGGCTTCCGCTCCGGCGCGGTGATTCCGTTGCTGGCCAACGGAACCTGTATCGGCGTGCTGGCGCTGGGCAACCGCCGGGAGTTCCCGCTCGACGCCGCCGACAAGCGGGCCGCGCTGGCGCTGGCCGAGCAGTGCGGGCAGGCGCTGGACCGGGCCCGGCTGTACCAGGCCGAGCACGAGATCGCGGAAACGTTGCAGCGCAGCCTGTTGCCGGCGCGACTGCCCCGATTGGACCGGCTGGCGCTGGCCGCCCGCTACCTGGCCGGCGCGGCGTTCAGCCAGGCCGGCGGCGACTGGTACGACGTGCTGCCGCTGGACGAGGACCGGGTGGCGCTGATCGTCGGCGACGTCGTCGGCCAGGGCCCGCGCGCGGCGGCGGCCATGGGCCAGCTGCGCAGCACCTTCGCGGCGTATCTGTTGGAAGGGCATCCGCCGGCCAGCGCCTTGGCGCGGCTGGACGAGTTCGCCGCCCGTATCCCCGACGCCTTGGCGTCCACCGTGGTCTGTGTGGTGGTCGACTGCGCGGCGGCCGAGCTGCGCTGGGCCCGCGCCGGCCACCTGCCGCCGTTGATCATCATGGACGGCCGCGGCGAGCTTCTGAGCGGTGCTCGCGGACCGGTGCTGGGACTGGGCGCGGGCATGGAGTTCACCGAGGAGGTCTGCTCCCTGTCGCCGCAGGCCAGCATCGTGCTGTACACCGACGGCCTGGTCGAGCGCCGGGACGCCGACCTCGACGAGGACCTGGCCCGGCTGGCGGCCACGGCCGCGGACCTGCCGCCCGAGGAGCTGGCGGTGTGGCTGGTCGACAAGCTGCTGACCGAGGAGGGCCCCGGCGACGACGTCGCCCTGGTGGTGGCCCGGCTGGTGCCGGAGCCGCTGGTGCGCACCCTGCCGGCCCGGCCCGACCAACTCGCCGTGGCCCGTCACGAGATCACCCAGTGGGCCAAGGCCGCCGGCCTGCCGCGATCCCTGACCGAGGATCTGCTGCTCGTGATCGGCGAAGCCACGGCGAACTCCGTCGAGCATGCCTACCGCGACCGCCCGGCCGGCGACTTCACCTTCGAGTTGCGCTGCCTACCCGACGGCAGCGTCACGGGCGTGGTCACCGACGGCGGCAACTGGCGGCCGGCGCCCGCCGACAACGGCACGCGTGGCCGCGGACTGGCCATGATCAAGGCGGCTTCCCTGCGTTCCGAGGTGCGCGGATCCGAGGCCGGCACACGTGTGGAGTTCACGCTCGCGCCAGCTGTTGCCGGCCCCTGACACCCTGGCTATGGTCGGTCCCATGGGCAGTGACGGAGTTTTTCCGACGCCCGCCGACGCGATCCCGCCCGCTCTGGCCGCGGTCGACACGCTCGGCCCGGTTTCCGTCGTCCACGTCAGCGGCGAGCTCGACATGACCAGCCGGGACGCCGTCGAGCGGGTGCTCACCCGCGCCGTCGACAGCGGGCCCGTGACGGTGGTCGTCGACCTGTCCGACGTGACGTTCTTCGGCTCGTCCGGGCTCCAGATGCTGGCCGAGGCCCGCGCCCACGCCGCCGCCAACCAGGTGACGCTGCGGCTGGTGGCCAGCAGCCGCCGGGTGCTGCGGCCGCTGGAGATCACCGGCATGACCCTGGCGTTCCGCGTCTACGCCAGCGTCGCCGAGGCGGTGGACGGCTAGTTTCGCCGTCCCCCGAACGGGAAGCCGCTGCGGACGGATTCTCGTGTGAGGAAGGCGGTCGCCGATGACCAGGAAGACCCTGACCCGACCGGTGGCGGCCGAGTGGGCGTGGCAGCTGCGCGGTGCCTGCCGTGACGGGCAGGACGCGGCGTTCTTCCACCCCGACCAGGAGCGCGGCCCGGCCCGGCAGTACCGGGACGACCAGGCGAAGGCGGTGTGTGCCCGCTGCCCGGTGATCGTGGAATGCCGGCGGCACGCTCTCGCCGCCGAGGAGCCCTACGGCGTGTGGGGCGGCCAGGACGAGCACGAGCGGCGGATCCAGATCGCCCATCGGCGCAGGGACCGCCGCGCACGCAGGTGTGAGCCGGCATTGAGGGGGTAACCTCCGAACTCGGGAGTCGAGCTCCGCCGAAGAAGGTGACATCAGTGCCCCAATGCCGGGACGTGATCGTCGTCGGCGCGTCCGCCGGTGGGGTCGAGTCGCTGCGAAGCCTGCTGGCGGCCCTGCCGGCGGACCTGCCCGCCACCGTGCTGGTGGTGTTGCACATGCCCGCCGGTGGTTCCAGCGCTCTGTCGGCGATCCTCAACCGAGTCAGCCTGTTGCCGGTGCATCCCGCCCGGCACGGCACGCCGTTGCGCCACGGACACGTCCACGCCGCGGTGCCCGACCACCACCTGCTGCTGATCGACGGCGTCATGGCGCTGTCGAAGGGGCCGACCGAGAACGGGCACCGACCGGCGGTCGACGCCCTGTTCCGTTCCGCCGCGCGGGCGGTCGGCTCGCGGGCCATCGGGGTCGTGCTGTCCGGCACCCTCGACGACGGTGCGGCCGGCCTGCTGTCGATCGTCGCCCGTGGCGGGGCCGCCGTCGTGCAGGATCCGGGCGACGCCGTCTATCCCGGCATGCCGGAGAGCGCGCTGCGTGCGGTGCCGACCGCCACTGTCGCGCCGATCGCCAAGCTGGCCGACGTGCTCGCCGCGCTGGTCGGCGAGCCGGTGGACGACGTGCTGTCGGCCGACATGTCGGACGCCGACCTCATCGAGGCGGAGATCGCGGAACAGGGATTGCCGGAGGGCGGCCTGGAAATGACCACGATGGGCGAGCCGTCCGGCTACACCTGCCCCGACTGCGACGGCGCGCTGATCGCCGTGCCCGACACGCGCCGCTACCGGTGCCGGGTCGGCCACGCGTGGACGGAGGAGGCCTTGTCCACACAGAAGGATGCCCAACTGGAGCGGGCGCTGTGGACCGCGCTGCGCACCCTGGACGAGAAGATCAGCCTCGGTCGTCGGCTGGAGCGGACCGCCGAGGAACGCGGCAGCAGACTGGTGGCGCGCCGGTACGCGGCGTCGGTCGCCGAGGCCCTGAACGCCGCGGACGTCCTGCGCCAGTTCATCCGCGACGATGTGCTCATCGATGAGGAGCCCGTGCCGTGAGTCCGCCTCCGTGTCTGTCCGTCGACGTGAGCCGACGCGGCCGGGCGATGCTCGTGCGGCTGGTCGGCCAGCTGGGCCTGGGTAACGTCGCCACGGTGCGCAACGCGCTGATGAAATGCGTGGCTGAGGAGCCGTCCGGCGTCATCGTGCAGCTGGACCGGACGACCGTGGTCACGCCGCTGGCGTTGAGCGTGTTCAGCGTGGTGGCCCGCAAGGCCAGCGACTGGCCGGGGCTGCAGGTGCTGCTGGTGGCCCAGGCGGGCAAAACCCGAGAGCTGCTGCGGCGCGGCGCGCTCGACCGCTTCGTGCCCACGTTCGCCCTGGTCGCGGAGGCGCTGCACGCATTACAGGACAGGCCCGGCCGCCAGCTCGCCACCCTTGAGCTGCCGGCCGCGGTCGGCAGCCCGTCGGCCGCGCGCCGCTTTGTCATCGAGACGCTCGAAGGCTGGCGCGTCAAGGACCTGACCGACGACGCCTGCATGATCGTCTCCGAGCTGGTGGAGAACGCCATCGTGCACGGCCGGTCGGCGGCCAAGCTCCGGCTGGAGCTGCGGCGCGGGCTGCTCACCGTGGCGGTCCGCGATGACTGCGACACGCCGCCGTCGCGGCTGGAACCGGGCTCGGCCATCAGCGGCGGCCGCGGGGTGTTCCTCGTGGACGCGATGTGCAAGGCATGGGGCACGTCCCCGACCTGGGACGGCGGCAAGGTGGTGTGGGCCGTGCTCGCCGTGGCGGGCGGCGAGTGACGTGGTGCGCCGAGTACGGTTTCCCCCTGTGGCGGACAAGACGGCCGAGAACGGCGTGGACCCGGGCTTCGAGGCGGTGCTGCTGTACCTGAAGGAGGCCCGCGGCTTCGATTTCACCGGGTACAAGCGGACCAGCCTGTCCCGGCGCGTCCAGCGGCGGATGGCCCAGGTCGGCATCGAGGACTACGCCGACTACATCGACCACCTCCAGGTCAACGCCGACGAGTTCGCCGCCCTGTTCAACATGCTGCTGATCAACGTCACCGGCTTCCTGCGCGACTCCGAGGCGTGGGAGCACCTGCGTGTGGAGATCCTGCCGCGGCTGCTGGCCGAGGTGGGGCCCGAGGCGCCGGTCCGGGTGTGGAGCGCCGGCTGCGCCTCCGGCCAGGAGGCCTACAGCCTGGCCATCCTGCTCACCGAGGCGCTGGGCGTTGACGCGTTCCGGCAGCGGGTGAAGATCTACGCCACCGACGTGGACGAGGAGGCGCTGGCCCAGGCCCGGCAGGCGATCTACAGCGAGCGCGAGATCGAGGGCGTGCCGGCGGACCTGCTGGAGCGCTACTTCGAGCACCAGGGCACCCGGTACGTGTTCCGGCCGGAACTGCGGCGCTCGGTCATCTTCGGCCGCAACGACCTCGTGCAGGACGCGCCGATCTCGCGGATCCACCTGCTGGTGTGCCGCAACACCCTGATGTACTTCAACGCCGAGACCCAGGCCAAGATCCTCACCCGGCTGCACTTCGCGCTGCTGCCGCACGGCGTGCTGTTCCTGGGCAAGGCCGAGATGCTGCTCAGCCACGACAACCTGTTCACGCCTGTCGACCTCAAACGCCGGCTGTTCCGGAAGGTGCCCGCGCACGGGGTGCCGCAGGGCCAGCTGTTCGCCCACCCGGTCGCGCCGCCGCGCCGCCACGCCGCCGACGGCGTCGCCGAGCTGCGCGAGCAGGCCTTCGCGGCCGGGCCGGTGGCCCAGGTGGTGATCAGCAAGGACGACGAGGTGACGCTGATCAACCAGGAGGCCGAGTCGCTGTTCGGGCTGTCGTCGCGGGACATCGGCCGGCCGCTGCGGGACCTTGAGCTGTCCTACCGCCCGGTCGAGCTGCGGGCCCAGGTCGAGCGGGTCAAGGTGGAGCGCCGGTCGCTGCGGCTCAAGGACGTCGAGTGGCAGCGCGGGCCCAACGACACCATCTGGCTCGACGTGCAGCTCAGCGCGCTGATCAGCGATCGGGAGCTGCTCGGCGTCTCTGTGGTGTTCCACGACGTCAGCGCCGCCCGGCGGCTGCTGGACGAGCTCGAGCACGCCAACCGCCAGCTCGAGTCGGCCTATGAGGAGCTCCAGTCGACCAACGAGGAGCTGGAGACCACCAACGAGGAGCTCCAGTCCACAGTGGAGGAGCTGGAGACCACCAACGAGGAGCTCCAGTCCACCAATGAGGAACTGGAGACGATAAACGAGGAGCTGCAGTCCACCAACGACGAGCTGCAGACCATCAACGACCGGCTCAGCGAGCGCTCGGTGGAACTGGACGACCTCAACAACTTCCTGGAGTCGATCCTCACCTCGCTGCGGTCCGGGGTGATCGTCGTCGACACCGAGATGCGGATCATCGTGTGGAACCGGGGCTCTGAGGAGCTGTGGGGGCTGCGGCGGGACGAGGCCAACGGCCAGCACCTGCTCAACCTGGACATCGGGCTGCCGCTGTCCGAGCTGCGGCCGCTCGTCCGCAGCGCCCTGGTCGAGACCGACCCGGTCGACGAGGTCACCATCGCCGCGGTGAACCGCCGCGGCCGGGCCGTCTCCATGCGCGTGGTGGCCAGCGCCCTGCGCAGCCGCGGCGGCGACACCGAGGGCGCGATCCTGGTGCTTGAGGAGAACCGGGTCTAAGCGATGCCCACGATCAGCGTGGACGGCAGCAGGTCCACCGTGCCGTCCTGCCGTGTGATCGGGGCCCACCAGCCGTGGGTGCGGGGATCGATGACCTCGGGGCCCATCGCCGTGGCGCGGCCGAAGGAGCTTTCGTCGGTGGGCTCGGGGTCGAAGTAGACGACCACCGTGCCGGCGTGGAGCACCGGTGTGTCGATCAGCGACGCTGGTTGCTCTTTCATGGCTTCGAATACCCGGTCGGCGGATGCACAACCCCGTCGCGGGTATCCGGAGGCCATGCTCGGTGTGCTACTCGCGGTGCTGGCGTCGGCGATGAACGCGGCCGCCTCGGTGTTGCAGCGCAAAGCCGATCGGGAGCAGTCGGCGTTCGGGCTGCGCATGCTGCTCGACGTGGTGCGACGGCCGGTCTGGCTGGCCGGCATCGGCTGCGTGGTGCTGGGCTTCGGGTTGCAGGCGGTGGCGCTGGCCGTCAGCCCGGTGTCGGTGGTGCAGCCGCTGCTGATCAGCGAGCTGCCGTTGACCTTGTTGTTGGCGTCCATGGTTTTCCGTCGGTCGATCGCCGACCGGGACTGGTGGGCCGTGCTGGCGATGGCCGCGGGGCTGGCCGTGTTCTCGTACTGCCTGGAGCCCTCGGGCGGCGAGCCGTTGCGGGCCCCGCTGTGGACGTGGATCGTCGGCCTGGCCGCGACCCTGCTGTTGATGGGGGCGTTGGTGTTGGGCGGACGGCGTTGTTCGAGTGGTCGCCGGGCAGCGTTGCTGGGACTGGCCACGGGGGTCGGCTTCGGCACCACGGCGGTGTTGGTGGCCGCGGTGGGGGCGGCCGGGGTCGGGTCGATGTTCGTGACGTGGCAGACCTATGCCCTGGTGGTGCTCGGGCCGGCGTCGTTCCTGTTGCTGCAGAACACCTTGCAGGCCGGGCCACTCGTGGCCTCTCAGCCGGGCATGACGCTGAGCAATCCGCTGGTGGCCACGGCCTGGGGCTTCACCGTCTTCGGCGAGCACGCCCGCGGCGGCGGCTGGCTGGCCGGCGAGATCCTCGGCGCGGCGCTGATCGCCGTCGGCACCTTGACGCTGGTCCGCTCACCAGTGCTGGAAGCCGGTCATTGACCGCGTTTGTGCCCGTCTCCCCCGGGTATTCGGGACGTGACAGCAGTTGTTGTCACACTCTCCTGGATCGGAGGTGTGCCATGTACAACTCGATGGACGCCGCCAAGCGTCCCCGCACCAAGTTGGCCGGCCCCTACGGCCATCCCTTCCACCCCATCGCGGTCACCATCCCGATCGGCGCTTGGACGTGCGCGCTCGTGTTCGACGTGGCGGCCCTGTTCGTGCGGCCGCCCGGCTTCCTCGAACTGGGCGCCGTGTGGCTGATCGGCGTCGGCATCGTCGGCGCTCTGCTGGCCGCGGTGCTCGGGCTGATGGACTATGTGCGGCTGCGTGCGGGCGATCCCGTCCACCGCGTGGCGACCCTTCACATGGTGCTGAACGTCTTCGTGGTCGTCTGCTGGGCCGTGAGCTTCTTTCTGCGCTTCTTCGGCGAGTTCAACGACTCCCGTGTGTGGACGGCCGTCTCGGACGTCGTGATGTTGGCAATCCTCGGCGTTTCCGGGTATCTCGGCGGCATGCTCGCCTACCGCTACGGTGTTCGGGTCGCGACCGAGGCCACCCAGCGCGAGGGCTTCGACGCCGCCAACGACTTACCCCGGCCTGCCCCCGACGCCCCTCCGAAGACCTAGCCGGCGGGTCGTCGAGCCTGGCGGCCGACCACCCGGTCCGGCGTACGCCAACCTCGTTTGGCCGGGACCGCGAAGGGTAGCCGTGCGCATGACCACAGCGAACGAACTGCGGGCCCTGGCGCTGGTGTGCACACTCACGCCCTCGCCCGGCGACTCCAGCAGCGATCTGCTGGCCCGGCACGTCATGGACCAGCTCGCGGCCAACGGCGTGAAGGGCGAGACCGTCCGGGTCGTCGACCGGGAGGTCAAGCCGGGCGTGACGGTGGACATGGGGCGCGGCGACGAGTGGCCGGTGATCCGGTCCCAGCTGCTGGAGGCCGACATCCTGCTGCTGGCCACCCCGATCTGGCTCGGCCACCCGTCCAGCGTCGCCCAGCGGGTCCTGGAGCGGCTGGACGGCGAGCTGTCCGAGACCGACGACAACGGCCAGTCCCCTATGTACAACAAGGTCGCCACCGTCGCCGTGGTCGGCAACGAGGACGGCGCGCACAAGGTCAGCGCCGATCTTTTCCAGGCCCTGGACGACATCGGCTTCACCATTCCGGCCGGCGGCGTCACCTACTGGGTCGGCGAGGCCATGCAGGGCACCGACTTCAAGGATCTCGACGAGGTGCCCGACACCGTCGCCCAGACCACCAAGCAGCTCGCCGGCAACGCCGCCCACCTGGCCCGGCTGCTGCGCGAGTCCCCTTACCCGGCTTGAGGAGGCACACCCCATGGCGCTCACCAAGAACCCGGCCCGGCCCCAGCTCGTCCTCGACGGCAACCCGCCCGAGCAGCGGCGGCGGGCCGTCCGCACCGTCGCCAGCCTCTCCGACGATCCGCGCCATTGCGCCGAACTGCTCGACATGCTCGGCCTCCGCGCGGACGACGGTCTCGCCCCCGAGGAGTGATCGGCCATGCGGGTCGTGGTCGTCGGCGGTTCCGGCAATCTCGGAACCGCCTTGCTGCACGCGATGGAGACCGTCCCCGACCTCGATGTCGTCGGCGTCTCCCGCCGCGCTCCGGCAGGCGCGGGACCCTGGCACGAGATCGACATCTCCCGACCCGACTCCGACGTGCTGCTCCGGGCCGCCTTCGAGTCCGCCGACGCCGTCGCGCACCTGGCCTGGCTTCTCCAGCCCAGCAACAACGTTCCCCTTCTGGAGCGGACCAATGTGGACGGTAGCCGCCGCGTGTTCGAGGCCGCCGTCGCCTCAGGCGTCGAACATCTGGTCTACCTGTCCTCCGTCGGCGCCTACTCCCCCGGCCCCATGGACCGTGCCGTCGACGAGTCGTGGCCGACCGACGGCGTCCCTTCCTCGACCTACAGCTCGCAGAAGGCCGCCGTGGAGCGGATCCTGGACCGGGTGTCCGCCGGCGACCCCGAACTGACCGTCACCCGCTTCCGGCCCGGCTTGGTGCTCCAGCACGCCGCCGCGAGCGAGATCCAGCGCTACTTCATTGGCCCCCTCGCCCCGCCGGCCCTGTTCGACCGCGCCGCCCGCGCCCGCCTTCGGCTGCTGCCCCTGCCCGGCGAGCTGCGTTTGCAGTTCGTCCACGCCGGCGACGTGGCTAACGCCATCGTGCGAGCCCTGCGGGGCCGAGTGCCCGGCGTCTTCAACCTCGCCGCCCCTCCTCCACTCACCCCGCGCAAGCTGGCCCGCCTCACCGGCGCTGTGCACCTTCCCGTGCCCGGAGGGCTTTTGCGCGTCCTCGCCGCCGTGAGCTGGCGGCTCCGGTTGCAGCCCACCGAACCCGGTTGGGTCGACCTCGCCCTGTCCGTGCCCGAGATGGACACCCGGCGGGCGTGGGACGAGCTCGGTTGGGCGCCACGCCATTCCGCTCAGGAGGCCGTCACCGCGCTGCTGCGAGGCCTGGCCGAAGGAGCCGGCGCACCGACTCCTCCGCTCGTGCCTCGATGAAGCGTTTGTCCCCGGTCACCACCGTGGCCGGGGACAAACGTCGAGTCGTTACGGCCGCGGCCGGGGCTCACCGAGCGTGGGCTGCCGGGGCTCGGCGAGAGTGGGCTTGGCCCGGGGCTGCGGCGCCATGCCGGCCGACGGGTCGTTGGAGACCTCGTACCCGTTCGCCTGCTCGCGCTCATGGCGCATCTCCCGCACCTGGGCGTCGAAGCCGGAGACGACCTCCTCCTGCTTACGCCGCGTCAACATGCGCAGAGCGATCGCGTAGGCGACGGCCACCATGATGAGCAGCAGGCCGATGCGGACCAGGAACACCTGGTTCTGGTCGCCGCCGAACGGAATGGCGGCGAGCAGGGCCAGCAGGCCCAGGGTCACCAGGTGGAACAGCATCGACACGAGCATGGCCACCGAGCCGGCCGACTCCCGCTCCTGCGGGGCGACGGTGGCGCCGGCCAGGTAGCGCTTGCCGCTGAACGCCAGCAGCCGGCCGACGACGACGATGGCAATGACGCCGGCGACCAGGTAGTACACCGTTCCGGTGTCCACGAGAACCACCTCTCTTCCAGTTGACCCCGGAATACCCAGGCATGCCTGAGCCGAATCACCCGAGAACGAGGCTCGCGGGCCAGTAGACGACGGCGGCGACCAGTGCGGCGGCGGGCAGGGTCAGGATCCAGCCCGTGACGATGTCGGCGGCGATGCCCCAGCGGACGGCCCGGGGACGGCGGGTGGCGCCGACGCCCATGATGGCGGTGGTCATGACGTGGGTGGTGGAGATGGGGGCGGCCCAGGCGAAAGCGGTGACATAGAGGACGGCGGCGCCGGACAGCTCGGCGGCGAAGCCGTGCGGCGGGGTCATGGGGAAGACGCGGCGACCGAGGGTGCGCATGACCCGCAGGCCGCCGGAATAGCTGCCGGCGGCCATGGCGGCGGCGCAGCTCAGAACCACCCACAAGGGGACGCCGTCACCGTGGCCGACGCCGCTGACGGCAAGAGCCAGCACGATGACGCCCATGGATTTCTGGGCGTCCTGAAGGCCGTGGCCGAGAGCGAGGGCGGCGGCGGACCCGATCTGCGCGTGGCGGAAGCCCCGGCGGACCCGATGGGCGTTGCCATTGCGGAAAGCCCACAGGACAGCGGTCATCGTCCCGTAGCCCAGGGCCAGGCCGACCAGCGGCGAGACGATCATCGGCACGATCACCTTCTCGATCACACCGGTCCAGTGCACCTGGCTGGCGGCGGCCAGGGCGGCGCCGACGAGGCCGCCGATGAGCGCGTGGGAGGACGACGACGGCAGGCCGAAGTACCAGGTCACCACGTTCCACACGATGGCGCCGACGACGGCGGCCAGCACGACGGCGAGCCCGTCGGAGCCGGCCGGCGGCGTGATCACACCGTCGGCGACGGTGACGGCGACGCCGGTGGACAGCAGGGCGCCGACCAGGTTCATCACGGCGCCGAGGGCCAACGCCCAGCGCAGCGGCAGAGCCCGGGTCGACACGGCGGTGGCGATGGCGTTGGCGGCGTCGTGAAAACCATTGGTGTAGTTGAAGACGAGCGCCAACGCCACCACGATCCAGAGTGCGAGCACCCGTCAGCTCTCCTTGACGGCGATGGTGTGCATGACGTCGGCCGCGTGCTCGAACGCGTCGGCCGCCTCCTCCAGCCCGTCGACGATGTCCTTGAGCTTCATCACCGTGAGCGGCTCGTACTCGCCGCTGAACAGCAGGCTGAGCAGCCGCCGGTGGACCTGGTCGGCGGCGTTCTCGACCTCGTTGATCTCCTGCCAGTACGGCACCAGGTCCTTGGGCGTGCGCAGCATCGGCATCGCCTCGGCGGTCAGCGTCGCCGCCTTCTTGAGCAGCTCGACCTGCTCGAACACGCCGTCCGGGTACCTCTCGCAGCCGTAGAGCGTGGCGAGGTCGACCACCTCGTCCGCATGGTCGACGACGTCGTCCAGCCGTACCGCGAGCCGGTAGATGTCCTCGCGGTCGAACGGCGTCACGAAGGTGACGTCGATCAGCTCGATGATGGCGTGCGTGTGGTCGTCGCCGACATGCTCCAGCCGACGCATCTCCTGCTTGATCGGCTCCCGCTCGGACGCCTCGGCCCGGACGAAGCGGTCGAGCACGCCGACGGTGTCGACGATGTTGCCGGCCGCGGCGGTGAGCAGGTTGTAGAAGCGGGCATCTCGGGGTGCGGCTCGCAGCCTCACTCGGCGTTCTCCCTTGGCTCGAGAAAGGGCTCGTCGTCGGCCTGCCGGCCGGCGGCGAGCTCACGGCCCCGGGCCAGCTCCGCGTCGAAGGCCGCGCCGAGCAGCACCGCCAGGTTGCTGATCCACAGCCAGACCAGGAACACGATCACGCCGGCCAGCGAACCGTAGGTCTTGTTGTACGAGCCGAAGTTTGCCACATAGATCGCGAAGCCCACCGACGCCACCAGCCACAACACCACCGCGAGCACGCTGCCGGCGGTCAGCCAGAGGAACCGGGGCTTGGGCTGGCGCACATTGGGCGCGGCCCAGTACAGCAGGCAGATGGCCAGGCTGACGAGGATCACGATGACCGGCCACTTGGCGATCCCCCAGATCAACAGCCCCGTCGAGCCGATGCCGACCCACTGCCCGACCTGGTCGGCGATCGGCCCGGACACCGCCAGGCCCAGGCCCGAGACGGCCAGCATCACCATCAGGCCCAGCGTCAGCCCGAGCTGCAGCGGCACCGTCTTCCACAGCGGACGGCCCTCGGCCACGCCGTAGACCGCGTTGTTGGCCCGCATGAAGCCGCCGATGTAGCCGCTGGCCGCCCACAGCGCGCCGAGCACGCCGATCACCGCCAGCAGGCCGGCCCCGGTGTGGGCGTTCTGGATGGCGCCGACGAGAAGGTCGCGCCCTTGGCCGAGCGGCACGGAGTTGATGCTGTCGATCAACATCTTGGTCGCGTCCGGCCCGAGCAGGCCCACGGCTCCGGTCACCACGATCAAGCCGGGGAAGACCGACAACACCGCGTAGTAGGTCAGCGACGCGGCCCAGTCCATGAGGTGGTTCTCCTGGATCGCCGTGACCGTGCGTTTCAGCGCAGCCCACCACGAGGTGGCCGGCAGGTCACTCGGCGTCCTGGGCCCGTCCGCATGCGTCGCCATGCGCCCGGCTTCCCGCAGGCGCAGGGGGTGAAACTACGGTTTGCGCTCGGCCGCGCGCAGCTCCTTGGCCCGCTGCTGCGCCTCCCGCCGAGCCTCTCGCACCGCCTGTTCGGCGTCCTCGCGGACGGCCCGGGCGTCAACCAACGCGGCTTGCAGCTGGTCGACTTCTTCCGCCGCCGACCGCAGCCTGTCCTCCGCGGCCTCCAACGCCCGCTGGGCCTCGGCGTCGGCCGCCTCAGCCGCCCGGAAAGCCTCCTCCAGGGCCCGGCGCCGTTCCTCGTCATGCTTCGTCTCCCGCGCCGTATCTCGCGGTGCGGGCGAAAACGGCGTCGCAGGGTCGAAACCCCAGCCGCCACCCTCGGGCGCCGTCACGACCCGCCCGGCCATCAGGTCATCGGACGCCGCCGGGTCCGTGTACGACCGCTCCAACAGGTCCCGCAGTCCCGGACTCGCGTCCTCGACGAACCCGACCAGCTTGTCCAGAACCTCGATGCGCCGCCGCGACAGCTCCCGCAGCTCGGGGCCGTTCAACGTCTCCTGGGCCGCCCGCAGCCGGCGGCCGAGGTCCACCAGCGCGGCGACGTCGCGAGGATGCTTGCGCGCCAACTGATTGGCCTGCCACGCGGCGACGGTCGGCTTGCGCAGCTTGCGGACCTGATCGCGGATCTTCGGCTCGGCCTTGGCGATCTTGTCCCGCTCGGCGGTGAACCCCTCCCGCGGCAGCCCGTAGAGCCGGTCGACCGCCGCCCCGAGGTCCATGCCGCCCAGGCTAGCCCGCACCGTGGTTGCGCGCAGGTCAGGACGGGAATACCCGGTCTCATGGACACCTTCCGGCACGAGCTCGCCATCTACCTCAACGACCACCTCGCCGGCGCGACCGGCGGCGTCGAACTGGCCCGCCGCATCGCCGGCGAGCACGAGGACACCGACCTGACCGGCCTCGCCGACGACATCGAGCACGACCGCGACAGCCTGCTGCGCATCATGGCGGCGCTCGGCGTGCCGCAGGACCACATCAAGACCGCCGGCGGCTGGCTGGGCGAGAAGCTGGGCCGCCTCAAGCTCAACGGGCGCCTGTTCAGCCGGTCGCCGCTGAGCTACGTGATCGAGCTGGAGGCGATGCGGCTGGGCGTGGACGGCAAGGCCGCCGGCTGGCAGACGCTGCGCAGCCTGGCCGAGCACGACGACCGTCTCGACCGGACACATCTGGACGAACTGCTCACCCGCGCCGAAGCGCAGAAGGAGACCTTGGAACGGCTGCGGGTCCGTGCTGCGCAGACCGTGTTCGTCAAGCCGGCCTGACCCTGGTTCGAACCGCGCCCAGCGGGTATCCGCTGTCGTAACGTCAGGCTGCGCACGCGAGGAGGAATCATGGCCGAGACCGTCGGCGACTACCTGCTGGGACGGCTGCGTGACTGGCAGGTGGACCAGGTCTTCGCCT
>NZ_JBFBAM010000126.1:0-15716 GCF_040682195.1 Kutzneria sp. NPDC051319
CTCGCCCTGCGGTTGGGCGAGCAGCGCATGGGCGCCGAACCCGAGGCGGTGGCGCAGCTGATCGCGTTGTGCGGACGGTACCCCCTGGCCTTGGCCATCGTGGCCGGCCGCGCCCAGACCAGGCCGCGGATCCCGCTTGCGGAGTTCGCCGCCGAATTGCGTGAGTCCGGTCTGGACGCGTTGGACGACGATGATCCGGCGGCCAGCGTGCCGTCGGTGTTGTCCTGGTCGATGCGCGCTCTGACCACTGAGCAGCGCAAGGTGTTCGCCCTGCTGGGCATCGCCCCCGGGCCGGACATCGGCCTGCCCGCCGCGACCAGTCTCACCGGCCTGCCCCTGCCTCGGCTGAGGAAGGTGTTGCGTGAGTTGGAGGAATCCTCGCTGATCGACCGGCAGCCGGGCGACCGGCACTCGATGCACGACCTCGTCCGCGAACTCGCCATCGAGCAGGCGGACCGTTGTCTGTCCACAGAGGACCGCGATGCCGCGCTGCGTCGGCTCGCCGGGTTCTACCTGCACACCGCGTTCGCCGGCGACCGTCAGCTGTCGCCGCACCGGCACCCGATCAGCCTTCCGCCGCTGACGGATGGTGTCGTTCCCCTGGCACTGCTGGACGACAGCGCCGTCATGGCCTGGTTCGGCGCCGAGCACGCCTGCCTGCTCGCCGTGCAGCGCTCGGCCGTCGCGGCCGGGTGGGACGACGTGGTGTGGCAGTTGGCGTGGAGTGTGAACCGTTTCCACTACCGGCACAGCTATCTGGTGGATGATGTCGCCGTCACCGAGCTCGGCCTCGCTGCGGCCGAACGGCTCGGCGACACCTCGGCGCTCATCGAAATGCGTCGCCTGTCGGGACTCGCGCTGGTCCGCCACGGCCAGCCCGAGCTCGCGCTGGAGCACCTCCGGCTGGCCCTCACCCTCGCCGAGGGCCGTGGGAAGCCCGAGGAGCTGGCCTACGTGCACCAGATGTTCACCTACGTGCTGGGCCGGGCCGGGCAGGATCGGCAGGCGTACTGGCATGCCGTGCAGGCGTTGGAGATCTACCAGGACCTTCAGACGCCGCAATGGGAGGCGGCGGCGCTCAACTCGGTCGGTTGGTACGCCGCCAAGCTCGGTGACTTCGACCGGGCGTGGGAGTACTGCCAGCAAGCGCTGACGCTGCAACGGCGTCTGCACGACGAGGACAGCGAGGCCATCGTCCTGGACAGCCTCGGCTACATCGACCACCACCTCGGCCGTCATGCCGATGCCGTTGCGCACTACCAGCAGTCGGTCGCGCTGCTGCGTGGCCTCGGCGACGTCTACCAACTGGCCGGCACCCTGGAGGCGCTCGGCCATCCCTACCACGCCCTGAACCGGCTGGTCGACGCGCACGCCGTGTGGGGCGAGGCTATCGAGCTCTACCAGGCCCAGCATCGGACCGAGGAGGCCGAGCGGCTTCGGTGCCACCTCCACACGGACGAGGTCGAGGTGCCCGAAGCCGCCAGCAGACGACGAGGCCAGCACCGTTCACCGGCCTCCCGATCGGCGCCGAATCCAGATTTATGGGCGAGCGGCACGCATCCGCAGCGCACCCGGTGACCGGCGAAATGCACCGGATGGCCGACAAGCGACCGCCGAGCGGCTCAATGTCCACAATGGATGATTCGGATACGTGACTGTGGCGGAAGTGCGCTGAGGACAGCCCGAAGAGACGGGCGCGGATCCAAACGGGCAAGGAATGGGGCGCCGGGTGCCGCGGCTGTCCTGGGGGTGCGCCGAGCGAACGTAGCCTCGATCGCGAATCCACTGATTTCCCCATGGCATCAGGAGATCCGCGTGAAGGTGTTGGTGATCGGCGGCGGTCCGGCCGGCAGTGTGACGGCGACCGCGCTCGCCCGGGCGGGACTGGAGGTGGAACTCATCGAGGCGGACGAGTTTCCGCGCTACCACATCGGGGAGTCGCTGACGCCGTCGTGTCGCGCGGTGCTGGAGGCCGTCGGCGTGGCAGAGAAGGTCGATGCCCACGGGTTCGTCATCAAGCACGGCGGCGTGATCCAGTGGGATTCGGACAACTGGGTGTTCGACTGGGGCAAGCAGGTCGGCGCGCGGTCCTGGCAGGTGGATCGCGGTGTGTTCGACGACCTGCTGCTCGAACATGCAAGGGACAGTGGGGTTTCGGTGCGTACCGGCGTGTCCGTGACCAGCGTCGACTTCGACGGGGAACGGCCCAGGGCCGTGCACTGCCGCGCGAAGGACGGGGCCGCGTACACCGTCGACGACTTCGACTTCTTGGTGGACGCCTCCGGCCGCAACGGAGTGCTGAGCTCGCGCCACTTCCGTGACCGGCGCTCGTTGCAGAACCTGCGCAACATCGCGATGTGGAGCTACTGGACCGGCGTGACGGCGCTGCCGGACACGCCGAGCGGCGGCATCAACATCGTCTCCTCGGACGAGGGCTGGTACTGGGCGATCCCGTTGTCCGGCGGGCGAACCAGCGTCGGCTACGTCACCACGAAGGACGCGTTCAACCGGGACCGTGCTGCCGGCGAGCAGCCGGCGGACCTCTACCACCGGGTCCTGCGCGCGTCGCCGACGATGCGGGGCCTGCTGTACGACGCCGAGCACGTGGGTGAGGTGCGCGTCGAGACCGACTACTCCTACATCGCGGATCGGTTCTGCGGCCCGGGTTTCGCGATCGTCGGCGACGCCGCGTGTTTCCTGGACCCGCTGCTGTCCACCGGCGTGCATCTGGCGCTGTACAGCGGTCTCACGGCCGCCGCGAGCATCATCTCCATCGACCGGGGCGATGTCACCGAGGACGAGGGGCTGCTCTTCTACGAGTTCGCTTACCGCCGCGCCTACGCCCGCCTGTTCGCGCTGGTCAGCGTCATGTACGAGCGGTACCTCGGCAAGGACGGCTTCTTCCGCACATCCGACCGGCTGATCGGCGACGACATTGGGCAGACCGCGGTGGGCGGCCTGTCCACGCGGTCGTTCGCCGAGATCATCGCCGGCCTGTCCGACCTGCGCGAGGCCACCGACTCCTCGACGCGGGCGCTCACCGAGCGGCTGCGCGACGAGGCCCTCATGGTGCAGCTGCGCGCGGTCGGCGGCGCTGATGGCGCGCCGATGCCCGACTTCACGTCGGTGCTGGAGAACCCGTTGCGTGACGCCGAATCCGCGCACTTCCGGCTGGTCACCAGCCCGAAGCTTCGCCTGGAACGCATCGAGGACGACCAGTGACGGAGACGGTTCTCGTTGTCGCGCGGCTGCGAGCGCGTCGCCGGTGGTTTCCTGGCGGCGGCTCGCAGCCGGCGGTGATGATCAGGGCTGGGGGACGGGTGGGAAGCCGTGCTGGAGGGTCTCGGCCGCGCTGTCCTCGCGGTGGGTGACCATGCGTTCCAGGAACGAGGTCGTCGCCGCGACGGTGGCCCGGGCCATGGACGGCGCGCGGTCGAATCCGTGGTTCCGGTCGGCGTAGACGTGCAACTCGGCCGACACGCCGAGGGCGGTGAGGCGCTGGTGCAGGGCGACGCTCGAACGGACGTCGAACAACACGTCGGCGGTGGCGTGGAAGACGATGGTGGGCGGGAAGTCCTTGTGCAGCAGGTCGATCGGGCTGGCCGCCGACAGCTCGGCCTCGGTGGCGCCGGTCGGGAACAGCATCCAGCTCGGCACCCGGCCGATCTCGTCCAGATCCAGGGGCAGCGGGGGAAGGCGTGGGGCGTCCGGGTCGCCGGTCAGCTCCGGCATCGCCGAAGGGTGGAAACCGATGGCCGGGTAGTAGGCGACGATCGCCGCCGGCCGCACGTCCGGGTCGAGGGCGCCGGTCAGCAGGGCCATCTGAGCGCCGGCGGAGTGGCCCTGCACGACCAGACGGGCGGGGTCGATGTCCAGAGTGTCGGCGTTGTCCCGGACCCACGCACAGGCCGCGACGGCGTCGTCGAGCTGCGCCGGCCAAGGTGCGACACCGAGTAAGCGGTACTGCACGGCGATGGCGGTAAATCCTTGCGCGGCAAGGGCAACGGCTTGCTCGTGCACGAACTCCTTGGCCCCGCCCCGCCAGCCGCCACCGTGGAGGAGCAGCACGGCGCAGTGGCGGTTTTCGGTGCTGGGCCGGAAGATGTCGAGCGCGAGGTCACGCGCGTAGACGACGGTCTCGGGCTGTGGGGCGGTCATCACTGCTCCTCGGATACGGCGACGGTCGAACGCACGGCGGCCGCGCGCAGCACCGGGGCGACCTCGCGGCCGAGCAGTTCGTGAGAGCGCACCAGGTCGTCGTGCGTGAACTGGGCGAAGTCGGTCCAGGCCATGATCGCGCCGTAACCGCCGGCACGGCACTGCTCGATCAGCTTCTCGGCCACGGTGGCGGGGGAGCCGACGGCGAAGTCGTCGGGATGCATCATCCGGCGGCGGATCTCGCTGTCCGCGGTCTCCAGCCCCTGGATGCCGACCACGGCGGCGAACTTGTCCACACTGGACTCGTGGATCTCCTGGGCCTGCGCGTCGGTCTCGGCCACGAACACCCGTCGCCGCAGGCCGAGCATGGTCGGATCCACCTGGTGGCCGGCGGCATCGGCGGCCGCCCGGTAGGCCTCGGCGAGGGGGACCGCCGCCGCGACCGGCAGGAAGGCGGTGCACAGCTTGTAGCCGCGCTGTCCGGTCCACTCGGCGGAATTCGCCGACAGCACGGTCACCCAGGTCGCACGCCCGGTCTCGGGCCGCATCGCCGGGACCAGGGGGACCTGCTCCAGGTTGTAGAACGCGTCGTGCTGCGTGACGACAGGGTTCTCGATGGCCTTGGCGAACACGTCGGCGCCGCTGTAGAAGCGCGGTCGGACCTCCTCGGAGGCGATGCCGGCCGCCACCGCCTCACGGTCGCCCGCGCCCGGCGCGATCCCGGGCTCGAACCGGCCGCCGGTGAGATAGTCCAGCATGCCCACCTCCTCGACGTAACGACGAGCGTCGTGCAGGGGCAGCACGCTGCCCAGCGTCGTGAAGCGCAGGTTCTTGGTGCGGGAGGCGAGCGCCGCCACCATCAGATGCGGTGACGGGGTCAGGCACATCGGGCTGAAGTGGTGCTCCGCGAACGCCAGGCCGTCCAACCCGAGCTGGTCGCATCTGGTCCACAGCTCCAGATAGCGGTCGAAGGCCTCCTGCAGCTGCGCCGGCTCGGACGGCTCCTGCGGTGACAGGCTGTCCGCGCTGAGAAAGGAGAAGACCCAGGTTTCGATCACGTCGTCCTGCCTTCTGATCGGTCGGTGCCGGGGAAGAGATGTGGTCGGAAGGGATCGCGGTGAATGCGCGGGCCGTTCCACGCCCGGGTCGTGCTGCGCCGCCGGCAGCGGATCACCCATGGCGGTCCCCTCGCCCCAGCCGTGCGGTGCCGGACCGTTCTGACGGTACGGTACTGGACCGTACTCCAGTCAAGGGGTTAATCTCGGCGCATGCCGTCACCGTCCGCGATCGACTCCGACTCCGCCGCGCCGCGCTGGACCGAGCGCGAGGTGGAGCTGCTGACCGTGACGCTGGACCTGTTGCAGCAGAACGGATTTGACCGGCTCACCATCGACGATGTCGCCGCCCGGGCGCGGGCCAGCAAGGCCACCGTCTACCGCCGCTGGCCCACCAAGGCCGACCTCGTCGTCGCCGCGGTGTCACACAGCCTGAGCCGCACCGTCATCGCGCCCGACACGGGCAGTCTGCGCGGCGACCTCATGCAGCTGGCCGAGTTCCTCATCCGTCAGGCCACCGCCCTGGCCGACACCCTCACCGCGATCCTCATCGAGGTGCGCCGCAATCCCCACCTGAGCGCCGTCGTCGAACAGCTTCTCCTGCAGGAGAAGCGCCCGATCAACCAGACCATCCTCCGTCAGGCGGCCGACCGCGGCGAGATCCACCCCAGCAAGATCGACACCGACCTGTGGGACATCCTGCCCGGCTACCTCCTCTTCCGCTTCCTCGTGCCCGGCCGCCCCGTCACGCCCGACACGGCCCGGGCCCTCGTCGACGAGATCCTGCTCCCGGCCCTGACCAGTGCACCCGCGCCCGGCCGCCCCGCCGACGACTGAGACGGGTCGCCGTCAACAGCGGCGGACGGAACCGAGCCTTTTTCGGTAGCGTCGTCGGCGGCGAAGTGACCTGACACGGCCGCGAGTCCGCGGTGGGGAGTTGGTTGGCAGATGTCCGACGAAGTGCTCCAGGTGCCCCTGCACAAGGAGCTTGACGCCCTGTTCGGCCAACACACGGCGGCCGGGCACTCGCGGGCCCTGGTCTACGGCGTCGCCGACCGGAACGGGCTGTCGCACGCGGCCGGCTTCGGCGCGGTCGACGAGCGGGACCGCGTTCCGGCCCCGGACGTGGTCTTCCCGATCGCGTCGATGACGAAGAGCTTCGTCGCCTGTGCCGTGCTGATCGCCCGCGACCAGGGCAAGCTGTCCCTGCACGATCCGATCACCAAGCACGTCCCCGAGTTCGTGCTCGCCGATGGCCAGCACGACGTCCCCACGATCGAGATGCTCCTGGGCATGTGTGGCGGCCTCACCGAGGACAACGCCTGGGTCGACCCGTTCATCAACACCCCCACCGAGGACCTCTTGGCCCGGGTGTCGAAGGGAGTTCGCCTCAGCCACCTGCCGGGCGCGGTCTTCGAGTACTCCAACCTCGGTTTCACGATGGCGGGACTGGCGCTGAGCCGCGCGGTCGGCCGGCCCCTGGCGGAGTTCGTCACCGAGGAGCTGCTGCGGCCGTTGGGCCTGACGTCCACGTTCTGCGACACGGCCGTGCCCGACGACCGGCCGCGCGCCGTCGGCTATTCGCTGGACACGGAGGGGAACTGGGTCGCCTATCGGCCGCAGACCTCGGACGCGTTCCTCGGCGCCGGCGGACTGGTGAGCACGGTGCGTGACCTCGTCCGGTGGATCACCTGGCTCGGCTCCGCGTTCCGGCCGGCGCGACCCGACGACAGCTCCGTGTTGAGCCGATTGTCCCGACGGGACCTGCAGCGCGTGCGCGTGTTCATGCCACCGTCGCTGAGCCTGACCGGGATCGGGCAGGCTCGGCTGAGCTCCACCGGATACGCCCTCGGCCTCGGGGTCACCACCGACCTGCACCGTGGGACGGTCATCTCCCACAGCGGCGGCCTGCCCGGTTTCTGGCTCTGCATGGCCTGGCACCCCGAATCGGGCCACGGAACGGTCGTCCTGACCAACGGCAACCGAGGCAACCCGAGCGCGCTGTGCGTCGAGGCGCTGGGCCGCGTGCTCGACCACAACCAGGCCGCCGCGACCACCACCACCCTGTGGCCGGAGACGGTCGCGCTTCGCGTGCAGGCCGACTCGCTGGTCCGGCACTGGGACGATTCGCTGGCCGCCCGGATCTTCGCCGAGAACATCGACTTCGACCGCCCGCTGGCGCAACGTCGCGCGGAACTCGCCGAACTGGTGGCCGAGGTCGGCCCCCTGCTTGACTCCCGCCCGTCCGCCGTGGTCTCGGCCGCCACCGCCGCCGACGTCACCTGGTCGATCCCCGGTGAGCGGGGCGAGTTGCTGTGCATGATCCACCTGACTCCCGTGGAGCCGGCGCGTATCCAGGAGTTCGTCGTGAAAGCCGTCCCCGCCGGCAGCCCACGAACCGCTCGTTCCTTCGACATCTCGCTCCAGCGCCGGTACGGCGACGCCTACCTCACCTCGGCGGCGAACGTCCAGGTCCGCTTTCCGAGCTCTGATCCCGAATAGCGGGAGTCACGGGGCCTCGGGGATGCGGAGGGCGGCGGTCAGGGCGGAGCGGGAGGTGACCCGGAACTTGCGGAAGATGCGGGTCAGGTGGCCTTCGACGGTCTTGACGGAGATGAAGAGCTCGGCGGCGACGGCGCGGTTGGTGCGGCCGCGGGCGACGAGGTGGGCGATGCGGTGTTCCTGGTCGGAGAGGGTGGAGGGACCGGGGCGGGGGCGGTTGCCGCCGATGCGGCGCTGGGCGTTGACGGCGAGGTGGGCGAGGTGGGCGGCGCCGGAGGCGTCGGCGAGGCGTTTGGCCTGACCGATGGCGAGGGCGGCGTCGGAGAGACGGTGGGTGTCGGCGAGGCGGTGGCCGAGGGACAGCCGGGCGCGGGCCTCGGCCGGGACGAGGCGGGCGGCGGCGAAGAGGTCGGCGGCGCGGAGATGGTGCTCGGCGGAGGCATCGGGCTCGTCGGTGTGGACGGCGGCCAAGGCGAGCTCGGCGTAAGCGCGCTGGCCGGGCAGGGCCACGGCGTCGGCGGACTCGACGGCGCGGGCGGCCCAGTCGCGGGCGGCGGCGAGGTTGCCCAGGGCGGCTTCGGCCTGGGCGGCGGTGCAGCACCACGTGGCCTGTAAGGGAAACACAGCCACAGGACGGCCGGAGTCGGTGATCAGGCGAATGAGCTCCAGGCAGTCATCGGGACGCCCCTGCTCCAGCCGCAGCACGGCCAGCGTGCCGGCCGACGCCTCCCAAAGCCGTCCGCGTCGGTCGAAGGCGCGCAAAGCCTGCTCAACGGCGCCGACCGCGGCGGTGGGGCCGCCGCGGAGGGCGGCTGCGGCGGCCTGGAGGGTTGACGCGAAGGCGGCGAGCTTCGGCAGGGCCAGCCGTTGCGCCGCCTGCTGTGCGGCGGCGGCCGAGGCCGCCCCGCCGGCGAGGTCGCCGGTGGCCTGCTGCGAATACGACTGACACAGCAGCAGATACGGCAGCAGGTGAGCTTGCCCGGTCCGCCGGGCGACGGCGACACCACGGCCGGCGTGGCGCAGGGCGTCGTGGTGGCGTTCGGAGAGGGCCTCGGCCCAGCTGAACTGGGCGACCTCGTCCAGGCCGCCGGCCAACTCGTCGTCGGTCACGGAATCGAAGTGTGCCGGGAAGGATTCCGGACGGCCGCGGTACGCGGCGGCCAGGGCGCGGCAGGCGGTGGGGACTTCGTCGCAGAGAAGAGAGTCGTCGTACTTGCCTTGTGCCGTAAGCATAATGGCGAGCTGCGCACGGAGCGGATCAGCGCGGGAATCGCTCCGCGACCAGCCGGCCAGTTCGCGTTCCAGGTCGAGACTGCACGACTCCGCGGCCAGAACCCGCCGGGCCGCGGCCCCGAGGGCCACCGCGGGCACCCGCAGCTCGGGGCGGTCGGGCGGCACCAGGTCCAGGGCCTGTCTCAGGCTGTCGAGACAGGCGGCGAGATCGCCGGTCATGGCGACGGCTTCGGCCAGCCCCAGCAGCATGTCGAAGCTGGGCGCGGCGGACAGGCGCAGCGCGGCGCGCAGCCAGGTGGCGGCGTCACCGGGGGACAGGTGACGGGACCGCCGAGCCGCCGCCACCAGGACCGCGACGGCCTCGGCGTCGCCGACCCGGGCGGACCGCGCGACGTGCGGGGCGCGGGCCACCGCGTCGGCCCCGCTGTCGCGGAGGGCGAGGTCGGCGCGGCGATGGGCGGCCAGCGCCCAACCGGGCGGCGTGTCACGGACCACGGCTTCGCGTAGGCCGGGATGCCGCGATCGCAGCAGCCTCGAATCGGCTGCTCGGACGAGGTCTGCCGCGGCCAGTCCGTCCAGGGCGTCCAGCGCCCGCTGGTCGGGTAGGTCGGCCACGGCGGCGAGCAGGAGCGGATCGAAGGGATCGCCCAGCATGGAAGCGGCGCGCAGAACCGTGAGTTCGTCGCCGGACAGCATGGCGGTCTCCCGGATGAGCGCGGCCCTGGCGAATTCCGACAAGCCGGCGCTTGTGGCCAGTTCGCCGAGCAGGCGCAGGTGGAAGGGATTCCCCTCTTCGTCCTCGAGCGGGAGCCGAACGACCCGGTAGTGCGGCGCGGGGTGCAGGAGCGACGCCAGCAGCCGGGCCGGGGACTGCCGGGGTCGGTGGCCGCAGGCCAGGATCAGCGGCGTCCCGGGCGGTCGCCGCAGGAGCTCGTGCAGCAGCGTCAACGTGGCGTCGCCGGCCGAGTGCAGGTCGTCTAGGCACAACAGCACCCCGGCGCCGCGGTTGGCCTCGGCGACCAGCTCCGCGACCGACCCCAGCCTGTTTTCGAAGGCCGACGACGGGTCCGTGACGACGGCCAATCCCTTGGCCTGCGCCAGTTTCGCGAGTTCGGCGAGCAGTCTGGACTTGCCGAGGCCGGGGTCGCCGCTGATGTCGACGACGATCGACGCCCCGGCGGCGCAGGCGGTGACCGCCGAGCGGAGCGCTGACATCTCGTGGTCGCGGCCGGCCGGCGGCGGGGTGTGCGCCCTCATGTGCCTCCTATCTGAAGAACTGCGGCGATCTTGACCCAAGCCCGGCCCGAGCGGGGTCCGTTGAACTACGCAAGGCCCTTACGCAAGTCCCGGCGCCCGCCCCGGGAACGAGGGTCGCGCCCCGATGTTGGCGTCGCCGTCCGCTGCGAGATTTGCCCTCGAACGGCGGACCGGCGGACGGGGAATGGCATGCATGACTTTCGCTTGCGGTGGGTGGTGGAGTCGGTCCTCGCCGACCAGGGCCTCGACGGATGGACGTTCAACGAGGACAAGGTCTGGTGCCGGGTGACGCCGCCCGGCGGCGGGGCCGTGCAGCGGGTGCAGGGCTGGAAGCTGCACGTCTCCGCGACGCGCTTCTCCGCGCCGGAGGTGCTGCACCGGGTGGCCGGCGTGCTGGTGGACCGGGGCTGCGCGTTCAAGTTCGCCCGCAGCATCGTGACGGTCGAGGAGATGACCGGCGAACGCTACGACCGCGCCCAGTGCGGGAAGATCATCACCGTCTACCCGTCCGACGAGGACGAGTTCCGCGAGCTGGCCACGGCGCTGGACGAGGCGACCGAGGGGCTGCCCGGGCCGGTGGTCCTGTCCGACCGGCCGCTGCGGCCCGGCAGCCTGGTGCACTACCGGTTCGGCGCCTTCCGGGGCGTCCCGGTCCTCACCGACGACGGCGTGTTCGAGATCCGGGTCGCCGATCCCGACGGCACGCCGGTGGAGGACCACCGCAAGCCGTGGTTCTGCCCGCCGGCCTGGGCCGAGCCGCCGTACCCCGGCCCGCCGCCGTCGTCCGCGGCCGGCAAGGCCGACCCGAAGCCGGTGCTGCTCGGTGGTCGTTTCGAGGTGCGCCACGCGATCCGTCACTCGGCCCGCGGCGGCGTGTACCGGGCGCTGGACCACGAGACCGGCGTGGAGGTGATCGTCAAGCAGGCCCGGGCCAACGTGGGGGTGCGGCTGAACGGCGGCGACTGCCGGGACGGGCTGCGCAGCGAGTGGGCGGCGCTGGCCGCGCTGGCCGGGATCGCGCCGGAACAGGTCCACCTGTTCGACCAGGACGGCCACACGTTCCTGGTCGAGTCCCTGCTGCCCGGGCAGACGCTGGCGCACTGGCTCGACGGGCGGCTGGCCGAGCGCGGGCCGCTGAACGGGCTGGATCCGGCCGAGGCGTTGCTGATGGCGCGTGGGCTGACCGAGCTGCTGGCCGACGTGCACGAGCGGGGAGTGGTGTTCCAGGACTTCACCCCGCTCAACATCATGGTGACGCCGGACGGCGAGCTGAAGGTGATCGACCCGGAGATGGTGCGCGTCCCCGGCGAGTGGTCGGTTCGCGGCCACACGGTCGGATTCGCCGCCCTGGAGGTCGTGGCCAACCCCGGCCAGGGCATCGTGCCCCCGCAGACGGCCGACCTGTACTCGCTGGGAACGGTGCTGTTCCTCCTCGTCGTGGGGACCGCGCCGGTGTTCGGGAAGGACAGCCCGGGGCCGCTGTCCGTGCACGACCGCATCGCCGCCATGATCACCGCGGCCGGGCGGCGAAACGCCGCGGCGCGGATGCTGATGCCGGCGGTGCTCGGCCTCACGGCGGACGATCCCGAGCAGCGCTGGTCGCTTGACCGCGTGCGGGATTTCCTTGCGACGTGCACGGTTCCGGCCGCGGTCGACGGGGCGGCGGACCGGCTGTCCGAAGCCGACCAGCGGCGCTTCACCGACGACGGCTTGGCCCACCTCCTGTCCACGATCGCCTCCGACGACGACGACACGCGGAGACTGTGGCCCAGCACCGACTTCGGCGACGCCACCGACCCGCTCAACGTCCAACACGGCTCGGCCGGCATCCTCGGCGTGCTCGTGCTGGCCGATCGGCTGCTGCGACGGGACGAGCTGCGTGCCGCCGTCGCCCGGGTCGCGGACTGGACCGCCCGACGACGTGACGCGGTGCCGAAGTTGTTGCCCGGCCTGTACTTCGGCCGCTCCGGCACGGCATGGGCGCTGCACGACGCGGCCCGTCATCTCGGTGACGACGAGATGGCGCAGCAGGCGATCGACCTGGCCCTCGCGGTGCCGGTGGAATGGCCCAATCCGGACGTGTGTCACGGCGTTGCCGGATCCACCCTGACCCAGCTGCACATGTGGCGGGCGACGGGTCGCACCGAGTTCCTCGACCGTGCGGTCAGGGGCGGCGACGCGATGCTGGCGGCGGCCGAGCACCGTGACGGCCACGTGTACTGGCCCGTGCCGGCCGGACTCGACTCGCTGCTGTCGGGCATCACCCACCTGGGCTTCGCCCACGGCGTCGCCGGCGTCGGGTATGCCCTGCTGACGCTCGCGCGGGACACCGGGGAGGAAAGGTATCTGACGGCCGCGGTGGCCGCCGGGAAAACCTTGGCCGCCGAGGCCGAGCTCGGCCCGTGGGGGGCGCACTGGCGCAGTGATCGTGAGGACGAGCGCGGCACGGGCATGCGCACCAACTGGTGCAGCGGCGCTTCCGGCGTAGGGACCTTCCTGCTGCGGCTGTGGCAGGAGACCGGCGACGCCGAGTACCTGAGCCTGACGGAGCAGGCCGCGATGGCGGTGCATCAGGCCCGGTGGTTCTCGGCGACCGCGGCGTGCCACGGCCTCGCCGGGAACGGCGAGTTCCTGCTCGACCTGGCCGACGCGGTCGGCGGTCCTTATCGGGGCTGGGCCGAGGAGTTGGCGGCCTCGATGGTGCTGCGTCACGGCGTGCACGACGGACGCCTGGTGGTGCCGGACGAGTCGGCCTCGGGCACGGCGGCCGACTACAACACCGGCCTCGGCGGCGCTGTCGGCTTCCTGCTGCGGCTGGCGCACGGCGGGCCGAGGCCCTGGATGGTCGACGCGCCCGTGCGAAGTGCCGCTGTCGACCCCTGCCGCTCGATGCAGTTGGCCACGCCATGACCGACGACGACGTGACGTCGAGGATCAGCTTCCGCTTCTCCGCGACCGGCCGCCGGGCCGCTTGCCTGGCCACCGACGAGTCCGGCCGGCATCGCGCCGAGAGCTGGCGTTTCCAGGGCACCGGGCCGGTGCTGGACTTCTCGGTCGAGCTGCGCTGCGACCCCACCTACACGATGATCCTGCCCCTCGACGCGAACCGGGTGCTGGTCTCCCGGCACGGCGCCGCCGACACACAGACCCTGGAGCTGCTGCACCGGGACGGACGGTGCGTCGACGTCGGCAGCGTGCGGGGAACGCCGTTGCGCCTGCTGCCGGCCCCGGCGGAGTGCCAGTGCCTGGCGCTGGCCTGGTCTGGGGACGGGGAAGCTGACGAGACGACTGTGCACCGGGTCACCGCCGGCACGCCGTGGTTGCGGGAGCTGACCCGGCTGCCGGGACCGGTCCGGGACGCGATTGCTTGCGGCCCAAAGGTTCTGTTCACGGTGGGGGAGACGCGCTTCTTGGTGGACGCACGGGACGGATCGGCCGTGCCGGTGCCGTTTCTCGATGGACCCACATATATGTTGGCCGCCAAGGGAAATCACGTGCTGTTCGCCCGTCGGGACACGGACGGGCCGGCGCTGGTCCTGGCGGACCTGGTCAAGGGGACCATGAAGGAGCTCGACCCGGGCAGCCGGTTGCGGGGGGTCGCATACCCGCTGGCGCTGGATCCCCAGGGGACGTCGATCGCCGTCCTGGAGACGGTCGGCGCGCGCTCCCAGCTCAGTCGGTGGGACACCGTTTCCGATACGGTGCAACGGATCGCGGTGCCGGAGGGCGAGCTGTTGCCGCTCGCGGCGTGGACCGCCGCCGGGCTCTGGCTCCCGCACTCCGGTCCCCGAAGGCCGCGCACGATGGCCTGGGTGTCGCCGGGCTCGCGAGAGCTCAAGGTCCCGGCCGAGCGGCCCGGGCCCTGGCGGCCGGGCCGGGTGGAGTCGTTCCCCGGGGCGGACGGGCCGATCGAGGCCGTGGTCTACGGGCCGGACTGGCGCAGCAGCCCCCGGGTCGTGGTGGCCCTGCACGGCGGCCCCACCAGCCACTGGACGCTCGGCTTCAGCCCGCTGTTCCAGGCCCTCGCGGCGGCCGGCATCGCCGTCGTGGCCCCGAATCAGCGTGGCAGCACCGGATACGGGGCCGCACACACCCTGTCCCTCGTCGGCGCGTGGGGCGTGCCCGATCTCGCCGACGTCTCCGTCATCGCGGCGCACATCCAGGATCGCCGGGCGGGGCTGGCGCGGCCCGGTGTGTTCGGCATCAGCTACGGCGGCTACCTCGCGCTGTTGGCCGCCGCCACCCGACCCGAACTGTGGTCCGACTGCGTGGCCGTCGCCCCGTTTCTGTCCGGACCCCGGCTCCACGCCGACGGTTTCGGCGGCGTGCGGAACATGGTGGAGCGCCTCGACGGGCTCACCGAGGCGACCGACGCCCTCGGACCGCGCGACGTGAGCCGGTTCGCGCACGACCTGCGGGCCCGGCTGCTGCTGATCCACGGGGCCCGCGACGAGTCCACACCGGTGGCCCATTCCCGTTCCCTGGTCAGGCAATTGGCCGAGTTCGGCCGGATCGAGGGCACGGACTACCGGTACGTGGAGTCGCCCGACCGCGGCCACGCCGTCCTCGGCACCGCCGTCCAGGACCCGATCACCGACCTGGTGACCCGGTTCCTCGGCGAGCCGGCCGCAGTCGCTCAGGAGGGGAGGTGATCACCCATGGAGCTTGACCTGAACGCCTTACAGGCGCTGCCGGCCGAGGAGGAGCAGGCCACCGTCTGCACCTCGACCTGCTACACCAGCTGCCTGCGGACCTGCTGCGTCGCCGACTAGGCGGTGCCCGTGTTCCTAGTGGAGAAAGGGAAATCTCATGGAGTTCGACCTGGACGCGTTGCAGCAGCTGCCCATCGACGAGGAGCAGGCGGGCTGGTGCAAGGCAACCTGCACCGGCACGTGCCCCGCGACCTGCCCGGTCACCGGGGTCTGACGAGCCGCCACACCCGTGCGCGAGCCCTCGGAAGGGGGTGACCACTCATGGAGTTCGACCTGAACATGTTGCAGGAGCTGCCCGCGCAGGAGGAGCAGGCCGGCTACTGCGGCCACAGCTGCACCGGCACCTGCCCCGCGACCTGCACGTTCACCGGCAACTGATGAACCGCCACACCACGCATGAGCCCTCGGAAGGAGGTGACCACCCATGGAGTTCGACCTGAACGCGTTGCAGGAGCTGCCCGCGCAGGAGGAGCAGGCCGGCTACTGCGGCCAGAGCTGCACCGGCACCTGCCCCGCGACCTGCCCGGCCACCGGCGTCTGGTGATCCGCCGGAAACCCATCAGCCACAACGACAACAGGAGGAAACATGCTGGAACTCGACCTGGACGCCCTGCAGCAGCTGCCCGCCGACGAGGAGCTGGCCGGCGTCGGCAACTGCAAGTTCAGCTGCTCCGTCAGCTGCCCGCAGACCTGCGCGTCGACGGGCGTCTGACGCCGCCCCGATGAGCTGAAAAGCCTTCAGCCGACCGCCGTGGCGCGGGGGCGCGGACGGGCCCGGCCGGCGCGGCGTCCCCCCCGC
>NZ_JBFBAM010000127.1:0-13628 GCF_040682195.1 Kutzneria sp. NPDC051319
GGCCCTGCCGGTGTTTGGGGGGGCGTTCGGCGGGCGGGCCCGGGCCCGCGCCGCCCGCGGCCCCGCCGACCGCGAACGGTCGGCGGGCCGGCGGGGTCAGCAGCGGATCCAGCACTTGCCCGGGGCGCCGGGCATGGCCGCGAACGCCTCGGCGGTGCGGGCCAGGGGGAACTCCCGGCGCAGCACCCGGCCCGGGCGCAACAGGCCGCGGTCGAGCACGTCCACGGTGGCGGCGAAATCCGCGGGATGGTCGAAGATCATCGAGCCGACCACGGTGAGCTGCCGCCGAACCAGGTCGTCGGTCCGCACGGCGAGCGGCTCGGAATTCATGCCCACCACGACGATCGTGCCGCCCGGGGCCACCCGGCGGACGCCGGTGGCCAGCGCCGCCGGCACGCCGGACGCCTCGAACACGTGGCCGACGGGCTCGTCGGAGTCGGCCGCGTCGACGGCGCCGAGGGACAGGGCCAGCGCCAGCCGGTCCGGGTCGGGCTCCGACACCCGCGGCCGGACGCCGGCCGCCACCAGCGCCATGGTCAGGAACAACCCCTGCGGCCCGGCGCCGAGCACGAGGCACGAGTCGCCGGCCCGGATGCCGGACCGGCGGAGGGCCGCCCGCGCGACGGTCAGCGGTTCGGCGCACACCAGGTCCTCCAGCGCCACGTGGTCGGCCACCGGGAAGGTGAAACCGGCCGGCACGGCGGCGTACTCGGCGAGCAGACCGGGCCGGGTGAGGCCGACGCTGGCCCGGTCGACGCAGGCCGAGGTCAGCCCGCGCCGGCACGGGGCGCAGCGGAAACAACAGATGTCCGGGTCGATCACGACCCGCTGCCCGACCGTGCGGTCGACCACGCCGGATCCCGTCGCCACGATCTCACCCACGCCCTCGTGTCCCAGCACCCACGGCGTCGCGGGCACCGCCCGCCGGCCATGGAAGACCGCGAGATCGGTGCCGCACAGGCCGACTCCGGCCAGCCGGACCAGCACCTCGCCGGGCGCGCAGTCCGGCGCCGGCACGGTGGCCAGGTCGAGCCGGCCCGGTTCGACCAGCACCGCCGCCGTCATCATGGTCAGCCCTCGACCATCGTGAGCAAGGCTCGCGCGGCCAACACGTATCCGGTCGCGCCGAGGCCGGCGATCAGCCCGCTGGCCAGCGGCGCCAGCACCGAGTCGTGCCGGAAGGCCTCCCGGGCCCACACGTTGGACAGGTGCACCTCCACCCACGGGCGGGGGTAGTTGGCCAGCGCGTCCCGCAGGCTCCAGCCGGCGATCATCAGCGCGCCCGGGTTCACGATCGCGCCGACGGTGTCGTAGTTGTCCTGGATGTGGTCGATCAGCTCGCCCTCGCAGTTGCGCTGCACGGCGACGAGTTCCCAGCCCCGGTCGGCGATCTCGGCGGCCACCGCGCCTTCGATGTCGGCGAGGGTGTCGGTGCCGTACACCTCGGGTTCGCGACGGCCCAGTATGCCTAGGTTCGGTCCGTTGACCAGAAGCAGCTTGGGCACGGTTCTCCTTGTGCTGGGGGGATTCATACGGCGGCCGGCGTCGCGGCGGAAGGAAGCGTCGCGCCGGTCGTGAGCAGCGCTCGCAGGGCACGGGCGGCCAGTGCGCCGTCGGGGCGGCCGATGCCGATCCGGTCGTGGGTCAGCAGCGTGTGGTCGAACAGCAGGTAGAGGTCCGGGCCGATGTCGCACTGTTCCCGGATGGCGTGCCGGTAGCGGTCCCAGGGTCCGCCGCCGAGCAGCGCGACGTCGTCGACCACGCTCGGTGCGTAGCGGTCGGCCCGGATCCCGAGGGCGACTCGGGCCGCCGGGGGCAGCGGGCTGGACCATTCCTGCCAGCACTGGAACAGGAACGGCAGGCGCGCCGGCTCCGGGAGCAGCCCGAGCACCGTTGCCAGGTGCAGCGCAGCGGTCGGCACGACCGCGGTCGTCGGCAGTTCGGAATCGCGCACCAGGCCGAGCGCCAGCTCGCTGGACAGCGACGCCAGTGTGGCGGCGAGTTCGGCCTCGCGCCCGGCATGGTCGGTGACCGGCGGGCGACGGTCTCCGGGCCGTGCGCCGCCCACGGCCCGCAGCGCGTCGCCGGCCTGGTTCGTGGCGTGCACCCACAGATCCACGCCGACCGCGCCGCGCTCGAAGCGCCACCGCGCGCCTGCGTCGGCCGCTTGGAGATGACTGACGAGCAGGTCGACCTGGTCCGGCCAGTGGTGCGTGTGGAGCCGATAGGACTGCCAGCTGCGCGACACCGCGGATCACCTCGGTTCGATGGAAGTGTGCCCGACATGGCCCGTGGACCGGCACTCGCACACGGACGTGGGAACGGTTCGAGCGTAGGGCCGTTCCGCCCGGCCAAGGTGGGACCGCTTCCCGGTCCGGCCAACTGTGGGACGGGTTAGGGGGTGGGCAGGGGAGTCGGCCGGAGATAGATCCGGAATAGATGATTAGTAACGGAATCATCTGCTACGGTCGCTTCATACGCTCACCACGGAGGAAAGGCACAGCCGTGATCAAGGTCGCGATCATCGTCGGCAGCACTCGACCCGGCCGCAAGGGGGACACGGTCGCCCGCTGGATCCACGAGCAGGCCGTCGACCGCGGCGACGCGGTGTTCGAGGTGGTCGACCTCATGGACTACCCGCTGCCGCACCTGGACGAGGCGATGCCGGCCGCCATGGGCCAGTACAGCCAGCAGCACACCAAGGAGTGGGCCGCCAAGATCGACGGGTACGACGCGTTCGTGTTCGTCACGCCGGAGTACAACCACTCCACCAGCGGCGTGCTCAAGAACGCCATCGACTTCCTGAACCGGGAGTGGGCCAACAAGGCCGCCGGCTTCGTCAGCTACGGCAGCATCGGCGGCACCCGCGCGGTCGAGCACCTCCGCCTGGTGATGGGCGAGCTCCAGGTGGCCGACGTGCGGGCGCAGGTCGCGCTGTCGCTGTTCACCGACTGGGAGCACTTCACCAACTTCGCGCCCGGCAGCCACCACAAGGAGAGCGTCACCACGATGCTGGACCAGGTCGTGGCCTGGGGCACCGCGCTGCGCACCCTGCGCGGCTGACTCCGCTTCGTCCGGGCCGGTCGCGGCCGGGGGCACGTCCCCCGGTCACGGCCGGCTTTTTCGTGCCCGGGCCGGGCCAGTGGGTTCGCGATTAGCCGGCCGTGGTCGCCGCTGTGCGAGGTTGGTGCGCATGGGTGGGGTTGCTGGCTGCCTGGGCATCGACCTGGGCGGGACCAAGGTCGCACTGCGGGCGGAGGCCCCCGGCCTCAGCCCGCGCGACGTCGATTTCCGTTGGCCCGTCGGGACGGATGCGGCGCAGGACATGGACGCGGTGGCGGCCGGGGTGGCTGGGTTGCGCGCGCGGTGGGACGTGACCGTCGATGCCGTCGGTGTCGCGGTCCCGGCGACGGTCGACGCCGCCGGGCGCGTCGTGGCCTGGCCGAACCGCCCCGGCTGGACCGGACTGGACCTGGTCGCCGCGCTGCGCGGGATGTTTCCGGGGGCCGAGGTCGGGCATGCCGACGACGGCGATCTCGCCGCGCTGGCCGAGGCCGACCACCTCGGCTGTGCGGACCTGGTCTACGTCGGCGTCGGCACCGGCGTCGGCGGCGGCATCGTGCTGGACGGCCGGTCGCTTCCGGGCACTGCCAAGGGATCGTGCGAGATCGGCCACCTGGTGGTCGACCGCGGCGGTCCGGTGTGCGACTGCGGGCGCCGGGGCTGCGTGCAGGCCGTCGCCTCCGGTCGGGCCGTCCTGCGGGCCGCCTCACGGCTGCGTGGCGAACAGGTGAGCTTCGATCAGCTGCGCGAGGCGTGGCTGGCCCGCGCGGGCTGGGCCGTGACCGCCGTGACCGACGGGTGCGCCGCGCTGGCGGCCGCGATCGTCGGCGTGGGGGAGTTGGTGCATCCCGGCATGGCGGTGGTCGGCGGCGGGTTCGCGGCCGGCCTGCCGGGATTCGTGCCGGCGGTGGCGGAGCAGGTGGCGGCGCTGGCCCGGCCCGGTCATCCGGTCGCACCGGTCCGTGCCGCCGAGTTCGGCGGACTGTCCTCACTGCGGGGCGCGGTGCTGCTCGCTAGGTCACTGAGGGGGAATCGTGCGTAGGCGTTCGATGAACTGGTCCGCGCTCGCGGTCCGGCTGGGCTGCCTGCTGGTCGTGGCGGTCGCGGTCGTCGCAGCGGTCGTGGGCACGGACTCGTGGTTGCGCCAACGGTCGGCCGACGCGGCGCCGCTGGCGGTCGTCCAGTCCGACGGCGTGAGCGTGACCGCGCGCACCGCGGACTGGCTGGACATGCAGCACGACGACGGCGGCGCGCTCGGCGGCTACCAGATGCCCGCCCAGATGATGCCCGGCGCCCCCCTGGGCGACGACATGCGGCTGGGGGTGCCGATCAACCTGGTCAACCGGTCCGGCGAGGACCGGCAGTTCGCCGCAGCCAAGGACTTCACCCTCGGCGGCGGCAAGGACGACAAGGCCGTGCCGGTCAAGACGGCCACCTTCGACGCCGTGTCCCGCCTCGGCGCCGGCACGGCGGTCGACGGCGTCCTCTACTTCGACCTGCCGATGCCCGAGGCCGGCGACCCGCCGCTGTACCTGAACTGGACCGGCGGCGACGGCAGCCGGCAGCGGCTGGCCGTGCGGCTGGCGGCCGACCCGCACGGCTCCTGAGGGCCGTCCCCGCCCTTTCCCGGATTCCCGGACATCAGACGCCGCCGGCCGAATGGCCCGGCGGGCAAGGAGGCTGCGCCGTGCGCGATTCATCCGTCCATCCCCGATACGGGCCGCCGCCCGACCACGGCGAGGACCGGGGCGCGACAGCGTTCCCGACCTCGCCGTCGTATCTGCTGCTGACGGCCGTGCTGGCCGTCGGCACCGCGTTCTGGCAGCACTGGGCGCTCGCCGACGACCTGGGCGCATGGGACCAGCGACTGCCGTACTTCGCCCTGGACGTGCTGCTGGCGCTGCCGGTCGCCGGCATCGCCACCTGGTTCGGCGCGGCGGCCGTCGGTCGGCTTCGGCAGCTGGCCGCGTTCTGGGAACGGCCGGTCCGGGCCGCGGCGGTCGCCATCGCCATGACCGTGCTGTCCGTGCCGCTCGTGGTGGCCCAGGCGGTCGCCCACACCGTGCTCGGTGACCGCGGGGCCCTCGACAACGGGGACCTCGGTCGGGTGCTCGACGGCGCGTGGACGCAGGCGTTGCAGCTCGAAGTGGCCGTTCTCGTGCTGGCCACGGTCGGCGTGCTGGTCGCGGACGGCTCCCCGAAGGCGCTGCGCGCCGTGTGGGGACCGCCGTCGCCCCGGCGGGGCCTGCCGCGGCCGGCGATGGCGTCCGTGCTGGTGGCGAGCATGATCGCGGTGCCCGGTGTGGTCGGCGCGGCGCCGACCACGGCGGCGCCGGCCGGCGGCTGCGCGACCGCGCCGCAGCGCGTGTTCAACGTCAGCGCCATCGACGTGGACATCGTGGTCGACCGCTTCGGCGACCACGACCCGTACGGCTACATGTACGTGCTGGCCGAGCAGGAGAAGGCGGTTCGCGACCAGGAGGCCGCGCTGTTGCGGGCCTCCGCCCTGCCCAAGGACGACCCGAGCGCGGCCAAGGTCAGCTTCGGGCTCGGCGAGGACCCGATCCAGCCGCTGGTGATGCGGGCGCGGCTCGGCGAGTGCGTCGTGGTCAACCTGACCAACAAGCTGACCAAGGCGCCGCGCAGCGGCGAGCTGGGCAACCCGGCCATCACCCAGCCCGGCGGCGTGCCGTCGGTGTCCATGGACATGGCCGGCGTCTCCTACGACGCCTCCGCCGGCGACGGCGGCCAGGCCGTCGGGGCCAACCCGAGCTCGATGATGGCCGCCCCCGGCCAGACCAAGCAGTACCGGTACTTCCTGGACCGGTCGATGGGGGAGGGGGCCAAGGCGTTCCGCAGCGGCGGCGACTCCACCCAGCTCACCCTGCACGGGCTGTTCGGCGCCCTGGTCGCCGAGCCGGCGGGGTCCCGCTGGTACGACCCGAGGACCGGCGCGGACCGCACCGACGCGGCCTGGACCAACTGGGAGGCCATGATCCGGCCGGCCGCCGGCCCCGCCTTCCGCGAGTTCAACCTGCTCTACCACGAGGTCGGCGACGGCAACTTCAACCTGCGCCGCCCGCTGCGGGAGAACGACGAGGGCATCCCGATCGGCGGTGACCCCGGCATCCCGGTCGGCGACCAGCTCCAGCTCGGCCGGCCGCTGCCGATGATCGACGTCCGGCCGCCGACGCCGCAGACGCCCAACGAGGGCGGCGGCGGCACCAACGTGTACCGGCCGGCCAGCCGCGCGATCAACTACCGCAGCGAGCCGTTCTACCGCCGCGGCCAGCTGGAGGCCGCGCGGGGCGCGGACGTCCAGCACGCCAACCAGTCGCTGGCGTTCAGCTCGTACACCTTCGGCGACCCGTCCACCCCGATGCCCCGGTCCTACCTCGGCGAGCCGACCAAGACCCGCATCGTGCACACCGGCGTCGAACAGCTGCATGTGCACCACCTGCACGGTGGCGGCACCCGGTGGCGGAACTCGCCCGGCGACGCGCCGGCCAGCAGCCTCGGCCTGACCAAGTCGCCGGACCGGGACACCGACACCATCGACCTGGACTCGCAGACCATCAGCCCGATGGAGTCGGTGACGCTGGCCCACGAGTGCACGGCCGGCGGCTGCCAGCAGGCGCCGGGCGACTTCCTGTTCCACTGCCACATATCCCAGCACTACATGGCCGGGATGTGGGGCCTGTGGCGGGTGTTCGACACCGTCCAGCCGGATCTGGCCCCGTTGCCGGATCGGACGTCCGCGCCGACGGCGGTGCCGGCCGCCGGCCTGCTCGGACACACCGTGCAGGGCAGGAAGGTGGTGCTCCAGTCGGCGTTGACCGACCCCAAGACCCAGGTGGCGCTGGAGAAACTGGTGGAGGGCGACCTGCCGCCGCAGGGCGCGCGGTGGACCGCCGACGGCGGCCAGGATCCCGACGACGCCACCGTGTGGGACTGGCAGAAGGCGGGCGCCCCGGATCGGCCGACGTACCTGGGCGAGCCGGAGACGACGGCGGTGTGGGCGGACTACCGGTCGCCGACGCCGGGCGCGCGGCCGGAGATCCTGTTCAACCCGGACACCGGCCATCCCGCGTATCCGATGCTGCGACCACATCTCGGGATGCGGCCGCCGTTCGCGCCCGACGGCCACTCCGGCGCGCCCTATCTCGGGGACACCGCCTCGGCCGGCAGTCCCCGCGGCATCTGCGCCAAGGACGCGCCGGTGCGCACGTACGACGTGACCTCGGTGCCCGTCCAGTTCCAGGCCACGGCCAGGGAGAAGGACACCAAGGGCGAGATCTATGTGCTCAACGAGGACAAGGACGCGGTGCGGGCGGGCACCAAGGGAGTCGACCCGCTGACCATCCGGTCCAACGTCGGCGACTGCGTCGCGGTGACCCTGAGCAACGAGCTGGATCCGGCCCAGCAGGCCAAGGCCAACATGCACACGCACTTCGTGCAGTTCGACCCGCTGGCCTCCGACGGCGTGGTGTCCGGCTTCGCGTTCGAGCAGTCGATCTTCGGCGACTCGAAGGAGAAGCGCACGCTGGCCTCGACCGACGCGGCCGACAAGATCACCGTGTCGACCGTCGGCCAGCTGCGGCCCGGGGTGTCCATCGGGATCGGCGTCGGACGGGCCGACATCGAGATCCGCACCATCACGGCGATCACCGGCAACCAGCTGGTGTTCGACCGGCCGCTGGCCGCCCACCACGCCGCCGGCGAGCCGGTGACCGTGGAGTTCGTCCAGTACCGGTGGTTCTCCGACGTGGACTCCGGAACCGTGTTCTGGCACGACCACGTGGACGCCATCACCTCGTGGTCGCACGGTCTGTTCGGCGCGAACGTGATCGAGCCGAAGGGGTCGACCTACCACGATCCCAAGACCGGCCAGGAGGTGCGCAGCGGCACCATCGTGGACATCGTGAACAGCGGCGGGTCCGTCGGGGCCGGACAGTCCGGCTCGTTCCGGGAGTTCATGATCTTCATGCTGAACGGGCGGCGGGGACGGGCCGAGGTCAACGGGCCGTTCGGCAGCGAGCTCAACCCGTTCAACGCCGGGCAGGAGTGCGAGGAAGGCACCATCAACCTCAGGGCGGCGCCACTCGGCGAGCGAACACCGCCGGGCGCGACGCCGACCGATCCGAAAACCACCGACCAGCGCCAGGAGTACAACGGGTCCCGCTGCCGCAACGCCTTCAGCCAGGCCCCGGACATACCCGGGAACGCGGACGCCAACACGGCGCGGGCCACCATCAGCTCGGTCGACCCGTACGTCTTCTCGTCGGTGAAGTACGGCGACCCCGGCACGCCGCTGCTGCGGGCCTACGCCGGCGACCCGGTGGTGATCAGGACGATCGGCCTGAGCGACCGCGCCGAGGCGCTGCGCATCCAGGGCCACCGGTTCCGGTTGGAGCGGTTCAGCCCGGGCAGCCAGCTGTCCGACACGGCCACCCTGGGCATCTCCGAGCGCTTCGACTACGTGCTCGACGGCGGCGCGGGCGGTCCGTCCCACAGTGCGGGCGACTACCTGTACTACAGCACGCGGACGTTCGCGCTGGAGAGCGGCGCCTGGGGCATCTTCCGGGTGCACGACACCAAGCAGAGCGACCTGGAGGTGCTGCCCGGCCGGCCGGCCCCGGGCTCCGGGGCCGGCTTCCCCCGGCAGGTGGCCGCCGCCGGCAACACGCAGGCCACGCCGGGCCCCGATCCGGTGTCGGCCTTCAATCCGGACGGGTCGGCGAACGCGTCGGTGGTGACGTCGACGGCCGACCCGTGCCCGCGGGGCGCGAGGACCGTCGCCTACGACGTGTCGCTGATCAACAAGGCGTTGCCGACCCAGCCGTACAACGACACCGGGGGCGTGATCTACGCCCTGACCTCCGACGTGGCCGGCATCCAGGCCGGCACCAAGCCGGTGGAACCGTTGGTGCTGCGGGCGAGCAAGGGTGACTGCGTGCGGATCACCCTGCGGGACAGGACAACCCCTGGCTCGCTGTACGGCGGCTCCCGGGCCGGGCTCGACCTGGCCAAGCTGGCCCACAACCAGCAGTTGTCCTCGGGCGCGGCCGTCGGGCTCAACCCGGACTCGACCGTGCCCGTCGGCGGGGCGGCGACCTACGCCTACTACGCCGACCAGGATCTGGGCACGACCCTGTTCCAGAACCTGGGCAGCACCACGTCCCTGCGGCACGGCGCCTACGGCATGATGATCGTCGAGCCGAAGGACTCGACCTGGACGGACAGCGCCACCGACGCGCCGCTCGGCCCGAACCGGACCAGCACGCAGGCGATCATCCGGGCCCCGGGCGGGCAGCGGTTCCGCGAGTTCGCCCTCACCATGCAGAGCACGGACCAGCAGTACGGGCGCAGCATCCTGCCCTACGAGGACCAGGTGGCCGGCGACGGGCTGAACAGCCCCACCGCGGCCAACCTCCAGGTGCCGCCGGTGCCGGGCGCGCCGCCGGGCACCGCCGACCACCCCGGGTCCTACGACAAGGGCTACAGCGACGTGAACTACCACAACGCGCCGCTGACCCAGCGTCTCGGGCTGACCGCCAACAAGGACGACTTCACCAAGGCGACGGTCGTCGGCTCCTACGGCACGGCGTTCAGCTCGACGCCGTACGGCGATCCCGACACCCCGGTGCTGCGGGCCGACAGCGGCGACCCGGTGGTCTTCCGCCTCGGCATCGGCGCGTCCGACCAGCTGCACTCGTTCACGGTCGGCGGGCACGCCTTCCCGCTCGACCCGAAGCGGCCGGGCTCGCCGAAGCAGACCGCCCGCACCGTCACCGCGGGCGAGACGCTCGACGCCTGGGTCGGGCCGGCCGGCGGCGGCAACGGAAACCACGGTGACTACCTGTTCTCCGACGCGAGACTGCCGTTCGCCGAGGCCGGCATGTGGGGGATTCTCCGGGTGACGCCGTGTGGCGCGCCGGGCGGTCCCGCCCCCCTGTAGAAGGAGAGTTGTTGTCCCTCGACACCGCACGCCCCCTGGTCCCGGTCGGGACCAGGGGGCGTGCCCCGTGGATCGGGCCGGTCAGGATGCTGCTGGCCGGCCTGGTCGTGCTGTACGGATTGCTGGTCGGCGCCCCGGCGCCGGCGTACGCGCACGCTCAGCTGCTGTCGACCTCGCCGGCCAACGGCGACCGGCTTTCCGCGGCCCCGGCCGTGATCAGCCTGCGGTTCGGGGAGGGCGTGAACCTGGTGCCCGACGGCATCCAGCTGATCGGCCCGAAGGGGCCGGTGCCGTCCCCGTCGCCCGTGCGCATCGACGCCGCCCGATCGTCCCAGGTGGACGTCCCGGTGGCGGCCGGGCTCGGGCCGGGGGCGTACACCGTGACGTGGCGGGTGGTCTCGAACGACTCCCATCCCGTGCACGGCGCGTTCGTCTTCGCCGTCGGCGACATCCGGCTGGACAACCTGGCCGCGGGCGACGCCCAGACCGGCGACGACCCGGCGCTGTCGGCGGTGTTCACCGCGGCCCGGTGGACCGGGTACGCCGGTCTCGCGCTGCTGGCCGGCGGCCTGGCGTTCCTGCTCCTGTGCTGGCGGCCGGGACTGTCCCGCCCGCGGGCCCGGGGGCTGCTCGTCACCGGATGGTGGCTCAGCGTCGGCGCGGCGGTCGCGTCCCTGTTGTTGCAAGGCCCGTACGCGGCCGGCAGCGGCCTGGCCGGCCTGATCGACCCGGCGCCGGTGTTGTCGACCTTGGGCACTGCCTACGGCTGGTTCGTGGCGGCGCGGATGGCGCTGCTGGCGGCGATCGCGGTGTTGTGGCGTCGGGTGGACCCGGCCCGTCGTGGCGGCACGATCGCCGCCGTCACGCCGGTGGTGGCCCTGGCCGGCACGTGGATCGGCACCGGGCATGCCGCCGCACAGGCCGATCCGCTCTCCGCGCTGGCCGACGTGCTGCACCTGGCCGCGATGGCCTGCTGGCTGGGCGGGTTGGCGGTCATCGTGTGGTGCCTGCTGCCGCGCACGCAGGTCCAGCCGGTGGCGGAGGTTCGCATCGCGCTGAACCGGTTCTCGCGCGTCGCGGCCGGGTCGGTGGCGCTGCTGGTGGCGACCGGCGTCGTGCGGGCGCTGATCGAGGTCGGCTCGCTGAGCGCGCTGACCGGGTCCAGCTACGGCGTGCTGCTGGTGTTCAAGATCGCGGCCCTCGGCGTGCTGCTGTGGTTCGCGGCCGTTTCCCGTGCCGTGGTGCGGCGTCGCTACGCCCGCGCCGAGCAAGCCGTAGGCCGCAAGCAGGTGTTGGCCGAGCAGGAGCGGGAACGCCTGGCGCGCAAGCAGTTGCGGCTCTCGGTCCGCTCCGAGGCGGTGATCGGGATCGGGGTGCTGGCACTGACCGCGGTGCTGGTCGCGACGCCGCCGGGGGCGCGGCCGGCGCAGGCCGTCAGCGATGTTCAGCTGGCCCTGGACAAGGGGCGGGCGGTGGTGCGGCTCGACCCGCCCAAGGTCGGCGCGAGCACCTTCACCGCCGCGGTGTACGACGCGTCGGGCGGGGCCTGGGACGTGCCCGAGGTGACCGCCACGCTGGAACTGCCGGACCAGCACATCGGCCCGATGACCGTGTCGCTGGCCAGGTCCGGCGCCGGCCGGTACGCCTCGCACGGGCTCATCCTGCCCAGGCCGGGCAGTTGGCGGCTGGAACTGACCGTGCGCACCACCGACGTCGACGAGCAGACGGTGGAGACCGAGTTCCCGGTCGGCTGAGGACAGGGGACGGCCCCGGTGAGCGTCGCGTGCTCACCGGGGCCGGGCCCTGCCACCTCGTCAGCTGCCGATGCTGCCGGGGTTGTTGAAGAAGTTGGTCGGGTCGTACTGGGCCTTGGCGGCCAGCAGGCGCGGGTAGTTCTCGCCGTAGTTGGCCCGGCCCCAGTCGCTGTCGCGGCGGGAGCTGGGGAAATTGATGTACGCCCCGCCGGAGATCGGGTCGAGCAGGTCCGAGCCCCGGTTCGTCCAGTCGAGTGCGGCCGCCGCGTCGGCCGCCGGCGGGTTCGGATTGTCCAGGCCCAGCTGGAATCCGAGCAGGAACTCGGCGTCGCGGTGCACGAACGCGTTGTCCGAGCGGCCGTGCCGCTTGAGCGCGCCGCCCAGCGCGATGCACTGGATGTAGCGCTGCGGCAGCGAGTCGTCCTGGCCCCAGGCGTCGAACATGCGGGTGATCTCGGAGCCGGTCAGCGACCGGTTGAACAGCTGGTAGGCCTGCCGCTGGTACGGCGTCCGCGGCAGCAGGGCGTCCGGGGCGTGGCCGACGCGTTGGCACTGGTCCTGCGTCATCTCGCCGCAGTAGCGGCTGTGCATCATGTCCGCGTACACGCCCTCGCTGGAGGTCCGTGACACCGGCTGCGCCCCGATCTGCGACACGAGGTCGTTCAGGGTGGCCGTCAGCTCGGCCTGGGGGCCGAGGTAGACGCCGGCCACCAGGATCAGCGGCGTCGGGCCGCCCGAGTGCGCGGGCGGCAGCACGACCAGCGAGGAGCCGATGTTGTCCGAGCCGGTGGCCGTCCACTCCTGCCAGGCGGCGAACACCTCGGGCGCGCGGTCCCAGGACCACATGGTGTCCCAGTTGGTCATGGTCGGGGCGTTGATCGGCGCCACCTCGAAGTCGATCACCACGCCGAAGTTGTTGCCGCCGCCGCCGCGCATCGCCCAGAACAGCTCGGGCTCCCTGGTCGGCGAGCAGTGCACGGTCCGTCCGTCGGCCAGCACCGCGGTGATCGACACGACCCGGTCGCAGCCGGCGCCGAACTTCCTGGTCTGCCAGCCGATGCCGCCGCCGGACAGGAAGCCGCCCTGGCACACCGTCGGGCAGGTGCCGCCGACCACCTGCTTGTTGTACGGCTTGAGTTTGGCGATGGCGTCCACCGACTCCGCGCCGGGACCGAGGTGCACGGTCGACCCGGTGACCGTGGCCTGGTTGAACGAGGACACGTCGATGACGAGGCCGCTGCTGGTGGACCAGCCCGAGTGGTTGTGCCCGCCGCTGCGGATCCGGGTCGGGATCCCGTTGTACTGGGCGAACTTGATGCACTTGGCCACGTCGAACGCGGTCGCGCAGTAGGCGATGCCCTGTGGGTTGACCGAGTCGTACTCGGTGATCTGGAGCTGCTTGGCCAGCCCGTAGTTGGCGTCGGCCGGCAGCACCAGCGTTCCGGTCAGCTGAGACCGCAGCTTCAGCCAGTCGGCGGCGGAGACGGCGCCGAAGGCGGCCGACGCCAGCGATCCGCCGGCCGCCGCGGCCAACGCGATGCCGCCGCCGGTGCGCAGCAATGAGCGTCTGTTGAGCACAGGTGATTCCCCCTCGATGACAAGCCCCGGAAGTCACGGCGCCGATCGAGGGCCGCTCGTGACGTGTGGCGGAATCCGTTCCACCGTGTGGAAAGCGGCCCGCCCTGAATACGCGAACATCCAATCACCGCTGCTGACAAGGGAAAACCCCTTCGCACCCCTATGCGGGCGTGACCGGCCGCCTGAGCATCTCGGCGACGAGGAAGGCCAGCTCAAGGGACTGCTGGGTGTTCAGTCGCGGGTCGCAGGCGGTCTCGTAGCGGCCGGCGAGGTCG
>NZ_JBFBAM010000128.1:0-13181 GCF_040682195.1 Kutzneria sp. NPDC051319
CTCCGCCCCCCCCCTATACCTACCCCGGTTCACCCACACTCTTCCCCCCCACGACGCTCTTCCGAACTCGGCGCCCTTCCCTGCATAAGCCCCAGCACGAACGCGGGGGGCCGTGCGGGTGGCGCATGGAGGTTCGCCACCCGCACGGGTCTTCGCACGGTCAGACCGTGCCGGCGCAGGTCACTTCTCGCCTTGAGCGGTGAGCCAGGCGGCGAGCCGCGTCTGCGCCAAGCGGACGTCCGGGCCGGGCAGCAGGGCGGTCTGCCCGGGGACTCCGCCGAAGAACAGGGCGTCGGGGTCGGTCACGACCGTGCGAGCGTCCTGGCGGGACTCGAGCACGGTGCGGATCCACTCGTCGAGACCGAGCGACTCGGGCCCGGCGATCTCGAAGATGCCGTTGAACGGCTCGGCGGCGGCGGTGCGGGCGACGGCGGTGGACACGTCGGCGGCGGCCATCGGCTGCGCCTTGGCAGCCGGCAGGCGGACGACGCCGTCGGCGGTGCACATGTCGGCGATGCCGCCGGCGAACTCGAAGAACTGGGTGGCGCGGATGATCGAGTGCGGCAGCCCGGCGCCCCGCAGGATGCCCTCCTGCGCGACCTTGGCCCGGTAGTAGCCGATGTCGGGCATCCGGTCGATGCCGACGATGGACAGCGCAACGTAGTGCCCGACGCCGGCCTCCTCGGCGGCCGCGGTCAGGTTGGTGGTCGACGTGGTGAAGAAGTCCATCACGTCGTCGTCGGCGAACGACGGCGAGTTGGAGACGTCCACGAGCACGTCGGCGCCCTGGAGGACCTCCTTGAGGCCCTCGCCGGTGAGGGTGTTCACGCCGGTGCTCGGCGCCGCCGGCACGGCCTCGTGGCCCTCCGCCCGAAGCTTCGCCACGGCGTTCGAGCCGATCAGCCCGGTGCCTCCGATGACCACGATCTTCATGCTGGTGTCCTTCCCTTGTTGGCTCATCAGCTAGGACAGGACGGAGGCTCGGTTTGTGACAGCCGGAGCGGATCCGTCCCGAAGAAATGCGTCGCGCGGGTGCTCGACGGCGGCCAGCGACACGATGTCGCGGCCGAACAGCGCGGCGGTCAGCCACACCGCCAGCACCCTGACCTTGCGTTCCCACGTCGGCACGGCCAGCACGTGGTAGCCGCGGTGCATCAACCACGCCACCGGCCCCTTGATGGTGATCTTCTTGTACTGGAAGACGCCGCGGCCGAGGCCGAGCGTGGCCACCGAGCCCAGGCTGGGGTGCCGATAGCGCTTCGAAGGGCGCCCTCGTAGCGCGGCGGCGATGTTGCGGGCCAGCAGCTTGCCCTGACGGAACGCGTGCTGGGCATTGGGCACGGTGAAGGCGCCGGGAACGGCCAGGTCCGGCACGGCGGCGTCGTCGCCGGCTGCCCATGCGGCCGGCACGACCTCGGTCTCGGTGCCGATCCGCAGGTCCGGCCGCACGACGACCAGACCGCGAGAGTTGATCGGCAGGTCGGTGTGCTTGCTGACCACGGGGTTGGCGTCATTGCCGGCGGTCCACACGATGAGCTCCGCGTCGAACGAGGAGCCGTCGGTGAGCTGCACCGCACCGTCCACTGCGGACTGCACGGTGCAGTTCAGGTGCACAACTGCACCGCGGCGTTCAAGTGACCGCACGACCCAGCGCCCGGCATCCACCGACACCTCGGGCAGGATCCGGTCGGTGGCCTGCACGAGATGGAACCGCAGCTCCGAGGCCGAAATCTCCGGATACCGCTTGAGCAGCGAAGATGCCAGCGACAGCAGCTCGCCGAAGCCCTCGACGCCGGAGAAGCCACCGCCGACGAAGGCCACTGTGAGCAGCTTGCGCCGTATGGGCCCCGGCGGCAGCGCGGCCGCGCGGTCGAACGAAGTCAGCATCCGGTCGCGGATGGCCACGGCCTCCTCCACGTGCTTCAACCCGATGGCCTGCTCGGCGATACCCGGCACCGGCAGCCGACGGGTGACCGCCCCGGCCGTCACCACGATCACGTCGTAGTCGACGGAGAACTCCGCGCCGTCCGGCGGTTGCACGACCGCGGTCCGCCGGGCGTGGTCGATCAGCCGCACCCGGCCGGCGATCACCTTGGTGCGCCGCAGATGCCCGCGCATGGACACGGCGGCGTGCCGGGCCTCGATCGAGCCGGCCAGCACCTCGGGCAGAAACGGCTGGTAGGTCAGATACGGCCGCGGATCGACGACCGTCACTGAGGCCTCGCCCGCCCGCAGGCGCCGCTCCAGGCCCCGGGCGGCGTAGAAGCCGGCATAGCCACCACCGACGATCAGGATCCGCTGCATACCCGTATGGACAACGCGACCCGCCCGCGCGTGACAAGGTGTGATCGGCGACTCAGCTGTCACAGATCGCGGGCCTGCCCTGTCCTAGCTGACGAACACCGTCGACCAGGAGGCAGCCTTGAGCACCCAGCATGATCACAACCTGCCCAACCCGTACGCCGACGGCCCGCCGCCGCAGATCGACCTGCTCTCGACGGTGACCGGCGTCCCGCAGATCCACGAGCAGGCCGAGGCCATGACCATCCACGTCACGCTGCCGCCGGGCAGCCCGGGCGCGCCGCCGCACCGCCACTCGGGCCCGGCCTACGGCTACGTGCTCAAGGGCGAGATCGTCTTCGAGCTGGAGGGCGAGCCGGAGCGCGTGGTGAAGGCGGGCGAGACGTTCTGGGAGCCGGGCGGCGACGTCATCCACTACCAGGACGGCAATCACCTCATCGACGGGGAATCCCAGTTCGTGGTGACGATGTTCTGCGTGCCGGGCCAGCCGATGCTGATCCCGGTGAGCGCGGAGGAGCTGGCGGAGCGCAAGAGCAGGCGGGCGCCCCGGCCATGACCAAGACGTCGCTCACGGCGGTGGCCCACGGACAGCTGGCCACGGCCCGCAACTGCCCGCAGAACCGCAGCGCCCACACCGTGCACGGCGGCCACGAGCATTCGTTGCGTCAGACGGTGATCGCCTTGCTGGCCAACGAACATCTGCACGAGCAGGAGCACCGCGGCGAGACCACGGTGTACGTCCTGCAGGGGCGGGTGCGGTTGGTCGCGGGGCGGGACAGCTGGGAGGCGGTGCCGGGCGACCTGTTGTCGCTGCCCGACGGCCGGCACCGCGTCGAAGCCGTGTCCGACGCGGTTTTCCTTTTCACGAACGTGGTTTCCGTTGGTGTTCAGTCCAACGGATGATGCCCGACTGATCCGTCGGGACGGGGAAGGCGGCCGGGCTGGCGTACGCTGCGAACGGCAGCGCGCCGCCCGGCCCTGCCGCGCTCCCCGGCGAAAGGGATCAGTGAGCATGGAGACCACGACCCTGGACGACGCGGCCGAGGTCTTCGCCACCGTACGGCCTCGCCTGTTCGGCATCGCCTATCGCATGCTGGGCACCGCCGTCGACGCCGAGGATCTGTTGCAGGAGGTCTGGATCCGTTGGCAGACCTGCGATCGGTCCGTGGTCGAGAACCCGGCGGCCTACCTCGCCACCACGACCACCCGGCTGGCCATCAACGCCACGCAGACCGCCTACGCGCGGCGGGAGAGCTACGTGGGCCCGTGGCTGCCCGAACCCGTGGACACCTCGGCCGACCCGCAGCTGGGCGCCGAACGGGCGGCCGCGTTGGAGCTGGGTGTGTTGCTGCTGCTGGAAAAGCTCACGCCGACCGAGCGCGCCGCGTACGTGCTGCGGGAGGCGTTCGACTATCAGTACCAGCAGATCGCCGAGATCGTGCAGACGACGGAGGTGACCGCGCGGCAGTACGTGAGCCGGGCGCGCAAACACCTCGCCGCCGAGCGCCGGGCCCCGGTCGACCCGTCGGAGCAGAAGCGGCTGCTGGCCGCGTTCGTCCAGGCCGCGCAGGCCGGTGACCTGTCGGCGCTGGAGGAACTGCTGGCCGAGGACGTCGTCAGCTACTCCGACGGCGGCGGCATTGCCCGCGCCACCAAGTACCTGGTCACCGGGGCCGAGCCGGTGGCCAAGCTCATCCGCGCCTGGGGGTCCAGCACCTTCTGGGACGGCCTGGAGATGGAGCCGGCCACCCTCAACAGCGCGCCGGCCATGGTGCTGCGCAGGGCCGGCGAGACGGTCGGGGTGGTCACCGTGACGGGTTCGGCCGAGGGCATCGACCAGGTCATGTGGGTGATCAACCCGGGCAAGCTGACCACCGTCTGACCACAATGGACGGCGGCCGCGCGGCCGCCGTCCAGGTCACACCCGGAGTGGAGAAAGCCCCAGGCGTTCCACCACTTCGGTGGTGGCCTTGGACATGTTGAACGTGTAGAAGTGCACGCCCGGCACGCCCTCGTCGATCAGGCGCTGGGACAGCTCGGTGACGATGTCGATGCCCTCGGCGCGGAACGCCTTCGGGTCGTCGACCAGCGGATCCAACCGGCGGGCCAGCGACGGCGGCACCGGGGCGCCGGACAGCTCGACCGTCTTGCGCAGCGTCCGCACCGTGGTCAGCGGCAGGATCCCGGGCAGCAGCGGGGCGTCGCAGCCGCGGGCGGCCATCCGGTCCCGCAGCCGCAGGAAGTCCTCGGCCTCGAAGAACAGCTGGGCGATGGCGAAGTCGGCGCCGGCCCGGAACTTCCGCACCAGGTACTCGGTGTCGGAGTCAAGGTCGGCCGAACGCGGGTGCCCGTACGGGAAGGCGGACACGCCCACGCAGAAGTCGCCGAGCTGTTTGACCAGCGCGACCAGTTCCTCGGCGTAGGTCAACCCATGCGGGTGCTTGACCCAGTCGCCGTTGGGGTCGCCGGGCGGGTCGCCCCGCACCGCCAGCACGTTGCGCACCCCGACCGCCGCGTACCAGCCGATGACGTTGCGCAGCTCCGCCACCGAGTGGTCCACGGCCGTGAGATGGGCCATGGGCAGCAGCGAAGTCTCCTGCACGACCCGGCCCGTGGTGCGGATCGTGCGGTCCCGACTCGACCCGCCGGCCCCGTAGGTCACCGACATGAAGGCCGGGTCGAGGCCCTCCAGCTGCCGGATCGCCAGCCACAGCTTGTGCTCGTCGGCGGCGTCCCGTGGCGGGAAGAACTCCACCGAGAACACCGGTCTCGGCGCCTTGAGGCGATCAAGCACGTGCGCTTCCACCGCGGGTCAACTCCGTCCTCCCAAGCCTTGAGGACGACCCTACCGGGCCGTCCTCAAGGCCCCATAGAGCGCAGATCACACGAGGTGCCTCGCGTAGGCCGCGGTGGTGAAGAAGGTCGGCAGGCCCGAAGCCAGGGCGTTGCGCCGGAACAGCTCGCGCACGGGTCCGCGCCGTTCCGGCTTCAGCGACAGCAGCTCCTTCTCGACCATGTCCTCGACGAGGTCGGCGGTGACCACGCCGCCATCGGCCAGCGGCGTGCGATGCCGCAGCCACTGCCACACCTGGCAGCGGGCGATCTCTGCGGTCGCGGCGTCCTCCATCAGGCCGTTCAGCGCGGCGGCGCCGGTGCCGTCGAGCCAGGCGTCGAGATAGTGCACGGCGACGGCGACGTTGCCGCGCAGACCCGGCTCGGTGACCCGGCCCGGCGTGCGGTCCACGGCCAGCAGGCCGGTGGCGGTGGCCACGACGTCGGTGCGCAGGCGGTCGAGCTGATCCGAGCGGGGGAACGCGGCGCGGCAGGTCTCGACCAGCGCCGGGTGCGCCACCCACGAGCCGTCGAACCCGTCGATGGACTCCCTTTCCTTGTCCTGCCGGACGATGTCCAGCGAGGTGGCGTTGGTCTCGGGATCGGGGCTGGGCAGGAACGCGGCCATGCCGCCGATGGCGTGCGCGCCGCGCCGGTGGCAGGTCCGGACCAGCAGCTCGGTGTAGGCCCGCATGAACGGCACGGTCATGGTCACCTGGGCGCGGTCGGGCAGCACGAACTCCGGCCGCGCGCCGAAGTTCTTGATGACGCTGAAGATGTAGTCCCAGCGGCCGGCGTTCAGGCCGGCGCTGTGCTCGCGCAGCTCGTAGAGGATCTCGTCCATCTCGAACGCGGCCGTGATGGTCTCGATCAGCGTGGTGGCCCGGATCGTGCCGCGCGGGATGCCCATCCGGTCCTGCGCGAACACGAAGACGTCGTTCCACAGCCGTGCTTCGAGGTGGCTCTCCAGCTTGGGCAGGTAGAAGTACGGCCCGTGGCCGCGCTCGGTCATCCTCCGTCCACTGTGGAACAATGCCAGCCCGAAGTCCAGCAGGGACGCGGAGATCGGCCGGCCGTCGATGACGATGTTCTTGTCCACGAGGTGCCAGCCTCGCGGCCGCACCACGATCGTCGCCGGCTCCTCGCACAGCTCGTAGCGCTTGCCGCTGTCGGCGGTGAAGTCGATGCGACGGTCCAGCGCGTCGATCAGGGTGAGGTGGCCCGAGATCACGTTGTGCCAGGTCGGCGCGGTGGCGTCCTCGAAGTCGGCCATCCACACGTCGGCCCCGGAGTTGAGCGCGTTGACCGCCATCTTGCGCTCGGGCGGGCCGGTGATCTCCACCCGGCGGCGAGCCAGGCCGGGGGCCGGCGGGGCGACCCGCCAGGATTCGTCCTCGCGGATGTGCTTGGTGTGCGGGAGAAAGTCGGGCAACTCGCCCTCGGCGAAGCGGGCCCGGCGCTCCCGGCGGGCGGCCAGCAGCTCGGCCCGGCGGCCGGCGAACTCGTCGTCCAGCCGCACCACGAAGGCGATCGCGTCGGGGGTGAGGATCTCGTCGAACCGGGCCTCGCGGGCGCCGGTGATCCGGATGTCGCGCACGGCGTCTCCCCTCAGAACTGGGCCTGCTCGGTGGAACCGGCCAGCGCGGTGGTCTCGCCGGTCGGGTTGAGGGCGGTGCTGACCAGGTCGAAGTAGCCGGTGCCGACCTCGCGCTGGTGCTTGACCGCGGTGTAGCCCTGGGCCTCGGCGGCGAACTCACGCTCCTGCAGCTCCACGTAGGCGGTCATGCCCTCGTCGGCGTAGCCGCGGGCCAGATCGAACATGGAGTGGTTGAGGGCGTGGAAGCCGGCCAGGGTGATGAACTGGAACTTGTAGCCCATGTGCCCGAGCTCGCGCTGGAACTTGGCGATGGCGGCGTCGTCGAGGTGCTTGCGCCAGTTGAACGAGGGCGAGCAGTTGTAGGCCAGCAGCTGGTCCGGGTACTGGGCCTTGACCGCCTCGGCGAACCGGCGGGCCACCTCCAGATCGGGCAGGGAGGTCTCCATCCACAGCAGGTCGGCGTGCGGGGCGTAGGCCAGGCCGCGGGCGATGCACGGCTCGATCCCGTTGCGCACGCGGTAGAAGCCCTCGGCGGTGCGCTCGCCGGTGGTGAACTCGCGATCACGCTCGTCGACGTCGGTGGTGAGCAGGCTGGCCGCCTGGGCATCGGTGCGGGCGATCACCAGCGACGGCACGCCGGCGACGTCGGCCGCCAGGCGGGCCGCGTTGAGCGTGCGGACGTGCTGGTTGGTCGGGATGAGCACCTTGCCGCCGAGGTGGCCGCACTTCTTCTCGGACGCCAGCTGGTCTTCCCAGTGCACGCCCGCGGCGCCGGCGGCGATCATGGCCCGCATCAGCTCGTAGGCGTTGAGCACGCCACCGAAGCCGGCCTCGGCGTCGGCCACGATCGGGGCCAGCCAGTCGATGCCGGCGTCGACGCCCTCGGCGTGGCTGATCTGGTCGGCCCGCAGCAGGGCGTTGTTGATGCGGCGGACGACCGCCGGCACCGAGTTGGCCGGGTAGAGGCTCTGGTCCGGGTAGGTCTGGCCGGCCAGGTTGGCGTCGGCCGCGACCTGCCAGCCGGACAGGTAGATCGCCTTGAGGCCGGCGCGGACCTGCTGCACGGCCTGATTGCCGGTCAGGGCGCCCAACGAGTGCACGTAGTCCTCGCTGTGGATCAGGTCCCACAGCCGGCGGGCGCCGCGGTCGGCCAGCGTGTGCGCCTCCTGGACGGTGCCGCGCAGCCGCACCACGTCCTCGGCCGAGTACGTGCGCTCGACGCCGCTCCACCGCGGGTCGGTGGCCCACTCCTGGGCGATTTCCTTGGCGGTCTGCGGAACCGTGCTCATGAGACTCAACTCCCGTGGGTCGAATGCGTTGTTCCGACCGTGCCATTGGACCCACGGCGCTGTAAATGCGGCGAAATCGGCTAATTCTTGAAAATCTTGCCGACCGGATCTGCCAACTCTGCTAATGGCGGGGTTAGCAAGAAGGGCCTAGGGTGCTGTTCGGGATGCGAGCGCGACGCCGGTCGCGAGCGGGAGGTGCGGGTGGAGAAGACCTTCGCGGGGGCCCGGTTGCGGCGGTTGCGGGACGAGCGCGGCATGCGGCAGGCCGACCTGGCCCGGCTGCTGGGCATCTCGGCCAGCTACCTCAACCAGATCGAGCACGACTCGCGGCCGCTGACCGTGCCGGTGCTGGTCCGGATCACCGAGGCGTTCGGCGTGGACGCCGGCTTCTTCGCCGCCGACGACGCCGCCCGGCTGGTCGCCGAGCTGCGGGAAGCCCTGCCGGTGGACCGCATCTCCCCCGCCGACCTGCGGGAGCTGGCCGCCTCCATGCCCGAGGTGGCCGAGGCGGTGATCGCGCTGCACCGGCGCGGGCGCAGCCTGGCCGAGCAGGTCGAGGCGCTGGCCGGGGACCGGGCGGTGGAGCAGTCGATCGGCGCACACGAGCAGGTCCGGGACTTCTTCTACCGGCACCGGAACCATTTTCCCGAATTGGACGCGGCCGCTGAATCGATTGCGGAGTCGGCCGGCGTCCGTCCGGGTGAAGTCCGCACGGCCCTGTCTTCGCACCTGTCGCGAATGCACGGAGTCCGGGTCGTGAACGCTCAAGGTGACACATACCACAATGCGTCGGCGGGTGAACTACATCACTACGACGCGGCGGCCAAGGTGCTACACCTCTCCATTCACCTGAGGCCCGGACAACAGGCGTTCCGAATGGGCACGCTCATCGCGCAGCTCGAATTCCCCAGCCTGCTCGACGACGTGGTGGCCCATCTGGAGCCGGGCCCGGAGCGGGCGCTGGTGCGGATCGGGCTGGCCCGGTACGCGGCCGCCGCGCTGATCCTGCCCTACCGCGCCTTCCACGAGACCGCCGAGCGGCTGCGCTACGACATCGAGCTGCTGGCCGACCACTTCGCCATGGGCTACGAGACCATCTGCCACCGGCTGACCACGTTGCAGCGGCCCGGCCAGCGCGGCGTGCCCTTCTCGTTCGTGCGGGTCGACCGGGCCGGCAACGTCTCCAAACGCCAGTCCGCCACCGGTTTCCACTTCTCACGGTCGGGCGGCACCTGTCCACTGTGGAACGTCTACGAGGCCTTCGCCGCCCCCGGCAAGGTGTTGACCCAGGTCTCGGCCATGCCCGACGGCCAGCGCTATCTGTGGATCGCCCGCACCGTGGCCCGCAGCCGCAGCGGCTACGGCGGCCCCGGCAAGACCTTCGCCGTCGGCCTGGGCTGCGAGATCCGGCACGCTTCCCGGCTGGTCTACTCGGCCGGCATGGACCTCGACGACGTGGCTGCCGCGACGCCGATCGGCCCCGGCTGCCGGACCTGCGACCGTCCACTGTGTCCACAGCGCTCCGCGCCGCCGATCGGCCGGCCGCTGCGCGTGGACGAGAACCGCAGCACCTTCGTGCCGTATCCGGTGTGAGGATCACCAGCCGCCGACGATGATGACCTCGCGTTCCCGGAGTTGCTTGTACGCCAGGGCATCGGTCAGCGCGAGCATGCTGGCCTCGACGACGCTGGGGTGCGTGCCGACCGTGGTCCACTCGCCGCCGGCGTCCCGGGAGGTGATCGACACCCGGGTCACGGCCTCGGCGCCGGCCGTCAGCGTGCGGACCTTGTAGTCCACCAGCTGGACGTCGCCGAGCCAGGCCAGGTGCGGGGCCAGGGCCTGCCGCAGGGCGGCGTCCAGGGCCTCGACGGGACCGCTGCCGTCGGCCGAACCGTGCGCCTCGGCACCATCGATGGCCAACAGCACGTTGGCCTCCGAGCCGACCGATCCGTCGGGGCGGCGGGCCAGCAGCACCCGGTAGGACAACGCGTCGTACGGGGCGACGTTCTCGCCGACCTCCTTGCGTAGCAACAACTCCAGCGAGGCATCGGCCGCCTCGAAGGACCAGCCGGCGGTCTCCATGTCCCTGATGCGGGCCGACACGCGGTCGAGGGTCTCCGGCGAGACCGGCAGGTCGAGGCCATATTCCGCGGCCTTGAGCTCGATGCTGACCCGGCCGACCGTCGCGGCGACCAGGGTCCGTGCGGTGTTGCCGAATGCGGCCGGGTCGACGTGGCTGTGCATGATGGGATCCACGGTGGTCGACGCGGTGAAGGCGGCGCTGCCGACGTAGGGCCGGTGGATCTCGGGGCCGACGTTGGCGATCTCGGCCACCGCCTGCGAGGTTCGGGTCAGCTCGGCCAGACCGCCCTGTGGCAGCACGGGAAGCTCCAGCTTGGTGACGAGATTGCCGATCACCGTGAACAGGTCGGGGTTGCCGACGCGCTCGCCGTAGCCGTTGGCGGCGCAGCGCACGTGCATGGCCCCGGCCTGCACGGCGGCGATGGTGTTGGCCACCGCGCAGCCGGCGTCGTCACGGCAGTGCACGCCGATCCGGAAACCGGTGCGGAAGACCACTTCCTGCACGATCTCGCTCAGCCAGCCCGGCAGCTGGCCGCCGTTGGTGTCGCACAGCACGGCGACATCGGCGCCGGCCTCGACGCCGGCGGTCAGCACCCGCAACGCGGCGTCCCGGTCGTGCTCGTAGCCGTCGAAGAAGTGTTGTGCGGCAAGGAAAACCCGGCGGCCCTCGCTCGTGAGGAAACGTACAGTGTCGCCGACCGCCTCGGTCTGCTCGGCGACGTCGATGCCCTGCACGCGCTCGATGTGCCGGCGGTCGGCCGGCACGGCCAGCGTCACCACCGGCGTCTGCGCGTCGAGCAGGGCCCGCACCTGCGGGTCGCCCTCGGCCTTGCGGCCGGGCTCGCCGACAGTGCCGGCGGCGACCAGCACGGCGTGCCGCAGCTCCAGCTCGCCACTGCCGGCGCGGCGGAAGAACTCGATGTCCTGGGGTGTCGCGCCCGGCCGGCCGCCCTCGATGTAACCGACGCCGAGGTTGTCCAGCAGGCGGGCCACCTCCAGTCGGTCCTTGACCGAGTAGGCGATGCCCTCGCGCCGCGCGCCGTCCACCAGGGTCGTGTCGTACAGGTGGAAGTCGTCGCCCAGCGGGGTGCCCTGCGGGATCTGCCGGCCCGCGCAGCCGCGGCTCATCGGATCTCACCGTTCTCGGTCATGACCATCCCCGTTCTTCAGACGTACGTATATATAAGCGCACCGACCGGCGGTTGAGTCCCCCTAAGCGCGCGCCGCCACCCCCTAACCGCTAGGGTGTTAACACCGTTAACCCAAGGAGGGTCCGATGCGGGTAGTGGTGGCCGGCGCGTCCGGTGTGATCGGGACCGCGCTGACGCCGGTCCTGCGCGCCGCCGGGCACGAGGTGATCCGGCTGGTCCGCCGCGCGGCCTCGGCCTCCGACGAGCGGTCGTGGGATCCCGACGCCGGGACCATCGCCGACGGCGCCCTGGACGGCGTCGACGCGGTGATCAACCTGTGCGCGGTCGACACCACCGCCAAGCGCTGGACGCCCGCGTTCAAGCAGGAGCTGTTGGACAGCCGCGTGGTTCCCACCCGTGTGCTGTCCGAGGCCGTTGCCTCCCACGGCGTTCCGGCGCTGCTCAACAGCTCCTCCGTCGCGTACTACGGCGACACCGGCGACCGCGTGATCGACGAGTCCGTGCCGGCCGGTTCCGGGTTCCTGGCCGAGATGGACCGTGACCGCGAGGCGGCCTGTGTCGCCGACGCCGACGCCCGGGTTGTGTTGCTGCGCACCGGAATCGTGTTGTCGCCCACCGGCGGGCTACTCGGTCAGCTGCGGCCCATGGTCGCATGGGGCTTCGGCGGGCGGATGGGCGACGGCCGGCAGTACCTGTCGTGGATCTCCCTGCACGACGAGGTCGCCGCCATCCAGTTCGCCTTGGAGCACAAGGAGGTTCGCGGCCCGCTCAACCTTTCCGGGCCGCAGCCCGTCACCAATGCCGAGATGGTCCGTTCCGTCGGGCAGCTCCTGCGCCGGCCCACGCCGTGGGTCTACCCCGCCTGGCTGCTGCGTGCCTTCGCCGGCGAACTCGCCGACGCCGGCGCCCTGACCGGTCAGCGGGCGGTGCCCGATGCTTTGCTGCGGCACGGTTTCGAGTTCCGTCACCCCACCGTGGCCGAGGCCCTCGCCGCCGCTGGGCCGATCGGGTAATCGGGGCCCGCCGCCGTCCGTTGGCGTGCCAGGCTCTGCCGGTGGATGTCGACGCCCTGATCACTCAGGTCGGCCCCTTGGCCACCGCCGCCGTCGCCAAGTGGGGCGAGTCCGCGCTGACCAAGGCCGGCGACACCGCCGCCACCGAGTCCGTCAAGCTCGGCCAGCGCCTGCTGGCCACGCTCTTCTCCCGCGCCAAGGCCGAGGAACCCGTCCGCTCGGCTGTCGCCGACCTCGTGTCAGCCATCGACGACCCCGACTTCCAGGCCGCGCTGCGGGCCCAGCTCAAGAAGGTCCTGCGCGAGGACCCCGCCCTCGCCGCCGAGCTGTCCTCCATGCTCGCCACCGCCGGTCCCTCGGCGTCCGAGCGGGGCATCGCCATCGGCGGCGACAACACCGGCATCGCGTCGAGCGGCGACGGGGCCATCAACATCCAGCGCCGATGACCGTAGGCGGCGAGGTCAGTGGATGTCCTTGGGGGCGTCGAGGAGGAGTGACACCGCGATGGTGACGACGGTGTCGCGGGTGAAGATGTCGACGCCGCCGAGTTTGGCGGACCAGCCGGAGATACATCGAGGTGCCGATGCGGTCGAGGATGTAGCCCTCGGCCGGAACTGGCCGGGGCTTGGCGTCCAGCGGCAGCGGGGCGAAGGTCTTCGTGGGCGTGGCAGCCACGGCCGGGCCGGCCAGCGACGTCACGCCGCGAGCGCCCTGGATTTCCCTCAGAGCCGGGTGGGAGCGGGCTCCGAGTCCGAGACGCGGGGTGTGGGGGGGGGCGCCGCCGGGGGCCCCACCGGGGCAGGCCCCCCGGATGAGTGAGGGAGGGGGGGGGGGGGGGGGGGGTGGCGGGGTGGGGGGGGGGGGGTGCGTGGCGCGACAAGGGTTTGGGGGGTGCGTGCGTTTACAGAAGGCTTGG
>NZ_JBFBAM010000129.1:0-13133 GCF_040682195.1 Kutzneria sp. NPDC051319
AACCCCGACACCGCGTCAACACCACCCGAAACCAACCGCCAGAACTCCTCCGGCGACGACACACCACCCGGCAACCGACACGCCATCGACACGATCACGACGGGGTCGTCCTCCGACGGCCTCGGCCGCGCCACCGGCGCCGTGGCCGGCTCCGGCCGGACGCCGGTGAGTTCGGCGTGCAGGAAGCGGGCGAGCGACCGCGGCGTCGGGTGGTCGAACGCGACCGTCGCCGGCAGAGTCAGCCCGGTTGCCTCGACGAGGCGGTTGCGCAGCGCGACCGAGCTCATCGAGGTGAACCCGAGCTCCTTGAAGGCGCGGTCGGCCGCCAGATCGCCGGGACCGCCCAGCTCGCGGATCGCGGCCGCCTCGGCGCGCACCAGGTCCAGCAGGTGGGCGAGCTGCTCCGCCGCCGGCAGCTGCACGACCTCGGCGAACAGCGCAGCCCGCACGGCGTTGTCGGCCACCGCGCTGCGCGCCGGTGCGTCGACCAGCGCCGCGAGCAGTGGCGGCACGGTGGCCAGCATCGTGACGTCCAGGCGCGTGGCCACGAGGACCGGCTCGTCCAGGACCGTAGCGGCGTCGAACATCGCCAGGCCCTGGGCCGTGGTCATGCCACCGCGGCCCTCCCCCTCGACCGGCTCCCAGCTGCCCCAGGCCAGGGACAGCGCGGGCAGGCCGACCGCGCGGCGGCGAAGGGCCAGGCCGTCCAGGAACAGGCTCGCCGCCGCGTGGTCGCTCCCATCGGCCGCACCGAACAGGCCGACCGCGGACGAGAACAGCACGAAAGAGGTCAGCTCCACGTCCCTGGTCAGCTCGTGCAGGTTGAGGGCGGCGTCGATGGCGCCGGTCAGACCGTTCCGCGCGACCGAGCCGACGTGCACGATGGCGCCGAGGGTGTGCCGGTGCTGGTCCAGCACGGCCGACAGGGCCTGGCGGTCGACAACGTCGCAGCCGGCGACGGCGACCTCCGCGCCCCGGGCCGTCAGTTCGGCCTGGAGTTCGCCGACCGTCTCACGGGCCTGGGGTGCCACGAGCAGCAACACGCGCCGAAGTCCGTGGCCGGCAACGAGATGACGGGCCACGGCCATGCCGGCCGGCGTCTCGGCGCCGGTGACCAGCACGGTGCGGTGCGGGTCGAACGCGGGGGTCTCGTCGAACTCGGCGGACGTGGACACCCGCGCCAGCCGGGGGATCAGCGTGATCCCGCCGCGCACCGCGATCTGCGGCTCGTCGGACGACACCGCCGTCGGCAGCGCGCCGGCCGACGGCGCACTGCCGTCGGTGTCCACGACGACCAGACGCCCGGCGCGGGCCGACTGGAGGCTGCGTAGCACCCCCCACAGCGGGGCGTGCACGAGGTTGGGGACGCCCTCGCTGCTGGTGACGGCGACCGCGTTCCCGGACAGCACAACCAGTTTCGTGCCCGTCATCGTCGTGTCGGCGAGCCACTGCTCGACGTCGGCCCGCACCCGGACCACGGCGTCGGCGACCGCACCGGCCAGCGGCCCGGTCGAGCGGAGGCCGGCGTCGCAGCACACGACCGCGACGTCCGGTGTGGTCCCGCCGGCCTCGACCGACGCCCGCAGCTCCGCGATCGTCGGGTACGCCTCGACCAGCAGGCCCTGCTCGGCCAGTCCGTCGACGACGCCGAACGAGTCGGGCCCGACGACCGCCCAGTGCCGCGCGGTGGCCGTCGCCGCGCGGACCGACGGCAGCGGGATCCAGTCCAGCCGGAACAGCGACTCGTAGTACTGGCCGGAGGCCGCGCGCAGCCGCGCCGGCTGCTCCAGCAGCACGTGCCGGGTGATCTTGCCGGACGCCGTCCGCGGCACGGCGGCGATCTCGTACAGCTCCTCGGGAACCTTGAAGTAGGACAGCTTCTCCCGGCACGCCGCGAGCAGCTGCTCGGGGTCGAACCCCGTGCGCCCCGGCACCACGAAGGCCACCGGGACCTCGCCGAGCACGTCGTGCGGCTTGCCGACCACGGCCACGTCGACCACGCCGGCGACGGTGCGCAGCACCTCCTCGACCTCGCCCGGGTGGATGTTCTCGCCGCCCCGGATGATCAGCTCCTTGATCCGGCCGGTGATCGTGAAGTAGCCCTCGTCGTCCCGGCGCGCCAGGTCTCCGGTGTGGTACCAGCCGTCACGCAGCGCCTCGGCGGTGGCCGCCGGCTGGTTGTGGTAGCCGACCATGACGTTGGGGCCGCGGACCCAGACCTCGCCCTCGCTGCCCGCCGGCACGTCCATGCCGGTCTCCGGGTCGACGATCCGCACCCCCAGGCCCGGCACCGGCAGGCCGCACGAGCCCTCGACGCGGGCGCCGGTCGGCCAGTTGATGGTGATGGAGCCGCAGGTCTCGGTGCTGCCGTAGGCGTCGAGCAGCGGCGCGCCGAAGGCCTGCTCGAACGCCTTGCGCAGGGCCGCGGTCGTGATGGCCCCGCCGACCAGGCACATCCGCAGGTTCGGCGCCTGGAAACCGCGGTCCCGCGCGGCCGTGACCAGGTAGTGGTACATGGTCGGGACGCCGGCGAGGAAGGTGGCGTCGTCCTCGCGCAGCGCGGTCAGCACCTCGTCGGCGGCGAACCCGTCCAGGATGTGCGCGGTGGCGCCGACCGCGGTCACGCCCAGCACGCAGACGATGTGGGCGAGGCTGTGGAACAGCGGCAGCGGCCAGACGACGCGGTCGTCCTCGGACAGGCCGGGAACCGGCACGTAGCAGGCGGCCACCGACCACAGGCAGTTGCGCTGGGTGGACAGGACGCCCTTCGGCTTGCCGGTGGTGCCGGAGGTGTAGAGCATCCAGGCCACGTCGTCGAGCCCGAGGTCGTCGCGGGCCGGGTGCGCGGGCGCGGTGCTGGCCATCGTCGCGAACGACACCGCGCCGGCGGGCAGCTGCTGGTCGCCGGTGACGACCAGCCGCACCGACGGGTTGCCGGCCAGCACGCGGGCGACCAGCTCGGCGTGCGCGGGGTCGGTGATCACCACCCGGGCGCCGCTGTCGTCGAGCAGGTAGTCCAGCTCGGCCTCGGTGACCCGGGGGTTGACCGGCACGCCGATGGCGGCGGCGCGGGTGATCGCCAGGTAGCTCTCGATCATCTCGACGCAGTTTCCGAGCACGATGGCGACGCGGTCGCCCTGCTGCACCCGCAGTCCGGCCAGGTGGCCGGCGATCCGCCGGGTGCGCAGCTCCAGCTCGGCATAGCTGACGGCCCGGCGCGCATCCCGGAAGGCCGTCTTGTCGCCCAGCCGGGCGGCGTGCGCGACCAGAAGCTCGGGCAGCGGACGGATCAGCTCGGTACGCAACATGTGTCGACCACACCCCCAGTGACTCGCCCGGACACCCCGCGTCGGCGAGCGGGGCCGTGGACGGCGAGAAGACCAATGTCCGCAGGCGATTCTCATCGACGAACGGGCCGCGGTTTCCCCTTCCGACCCCCCTATGGCCGCCCTTACCTGGTCCGCGCTCGACCGGCCCGCGGCCGCCGTGCCGAAAGATGTCCCTATCTGCCAACGCAATCGAGGTGACCTCATGGACGGCAAGGCTGTGCAGCGCAGCATCCCGGTCGCACTGGGCGATCGCTCCTATCACGTCCACATCGGACGCGGGGTGCGGGAGCTGCTGCCGCGCGTGGTGGCCGACATCGGCGCGAAACGGGTCGTCGTGGTCACGGCGCGACCGCCGGAGTTGGTGCCCGATCCCGGCGTGCCCGCGCTGGTGATACCCGCGCGGGACGGCGAGCGGGACAAGACGCTGGCCACCGTCGGCGAGCTGTGCAGTCGGTTCGCGCAGTACGGGCTGAGCCGTTCGGACGCGGTGATCTCCTGTGGTGGCGGTACGACGACGGACACCGTCGGGCTGGCGGCCGCGCTGTACCACCGCGGGGTGCCGGTCGTGCACCTGCCGACGTCGTTGCTGGCGCAGGTCGACGCGAGCGTCGGCGGCAAGACGGCGGTGAACCTGCCCGAGGGCAAGAACCTGGTCGGCACGTACTGGCAGCCACGGGCGGTGCTCTGCGACACCGAGTACCTCGACACGCTGCCGGCGCGGGAATGGCGCAACGGCTACGGAGAGATCGCGCGCTGCCACTTCATCGGAGCCGGCGACCTGCACGGACTGCCGCTGGCCGACCAGATCGCGGCCAGCGTGGCACGCAAGGCCGAGATCGTGGCGGCCGACGAGCGCGACACGGGTTTGCGACACTTGCTCAACTACGGCCACACCCTCGGCCACGCGCTGGAACGCGCCACCGACTACGCCATCGCCCACGGCGAGGGGGTGGCCATCGGCACGGTGTTCGCCGGCCGGCTGGCGGGCGCGCTCGGCCGTGTCCCCGAGGCACGGGTGGCCGAGCACTTCGAGGTGGTGCGCGAGTACGGGCTGCCGACGGCGCTGCCGGCCGGCGTGAGCACCCCGGACCTGATCAGGCTGATGCGGCTGGACAAGAAGGCGACGGCCGGCCTGACCTTCGTGCTGGACGGGCCCGGCGGCGCCGAACTCGTGGCCGGCGTGCCGGCGGAGGTCGTCGCGGACACCCTGGCCGGCATGCCTCAGGCCGGCTGAGCCGCACTCAGGGCGACCCCGGCCTGGCCGGCCGAGGCGTACAGGCGCTCGACGACCTCGATCGTGCGCCGCGCGTCGTCGACGGCCCGGCCGGGTGTCGCCGCGGCGAGCAGCTCCGGCAGGGCAGCGATCTGCCGCTCGTATTCCTCGCCGATCGCCGCCGCCGGCAGGTCGACGACCTCCGAACGCCCGTCGTGCGTCCAGGTCAGCGTCGAGGTGCGCGCCGGTTCGGGGCCGACGCCGAACACACAGCGCAGTGTCACGCTGCCGTCGGCGCCCTCCACCCGGATCAGCGTCGACTCGTTCAGCTCGTGTGATGCCGAACTTGCCCGCAGTGCAACCGAAACGCCGTCGTCGGTGACCAGGAAGCCCCGCACGGTGTCCTCGACGGCGGCGTTGGCCCCGCCGCGCCGCCAGGACGCTCGGGCCGGACCGCCGCGGACGAAGTCGTCGGACACCGTGGCGACGACCTGGCGGAAGGTCGCGTCCCCCAGCACCGGGGCGACGGCGTCGAGCAGATGCCACCCGAGGTCGAGCAGCGCGCCGCTCGCGGACCGGCCGCGGGCGCGCACCCAGGACAGGTCGATGTGGCGCGGCGTGCCCACCGAACCGACGAGGTCGTGCAGCGTGCGGACGTCGGTGCGGTGCCGGTTCACGTTGTCGGCGAGCAGCACCGTGCCGCCCGCGCGTTCGGCCGCGGCCAGCAGGTCGGCCTCGATCCGGTTGTGGCACAACGGTTTCGTCAGGAACACCGGAATTCCCGCGGCGAGGATCTCCGCCGCGACGTGGACGCGGCGGGCGCTCGGCACGGTCACCACCGCGAGGTCGGCCGCGTCGGGGCCGAGCTCGTCGATGCCGGCCACCACCGCGACGCCGGCGCCGCCACGGGCCGTCGTCGCCCGCAGCACCGGCTCGGGGTCGACCGCTCCCACCACCGTGATCCCGGGTTGCCTCCGAAGCCGAGGCAACCACACCTGGCGTCCCGTCCAACCGAGCCCCACCATCGCGACACGCATCGCGGACATGGCACCGCCAGCCATGATTCCCCATTCTTCGCAGGCCCCAATGCGGCCGACGCTACGCGACCGGTGCGGTGCGGTCAGGCCCCTCACCCACCCGCGACCACCCCCTACCCAACCACCGGTTATGCGTGGTCATCGCGAAGAAGTCACGGCCACAATCCTTGACTTTTTCCAGCAGAATGAAATCCGTAACAAGACATTAACGCGCTACCACGGTCTCACAAGGCAATTTCCGACGACGAATCGCCGCCCAGGGTCCTCCTGCCCTTGTGCGTCGCCAGACAACCGAATTCTACCGTCGTTGAATTCATATTCCCAGGCCAACGACCCTCAACCGGTCGATAAGGAGTCACGCCCACCGTGACTCCTTTGCCACCGGATGCCAATGTGACCCGGATCACCAGCGCCCTCTGCTATGCTGGCAATCGGTCTACAAAGGACCATCAAGGTGCGGTCGTCGGGCCGCAATTGGGGGGGGCTATGGACAGCGGGGTCGCCACGAGCAGTTCGTCGCTGGACTATCGGCCTTCCCGGTGAATCCCGTGTCGGCGAGCATTCGACCGCGCTCGCGCGGCCGCATTGCCTGTCGGCTCATGGCTGGGGGGATACATGCGTTTCAACCTGTTGGGCCCGCTCGAGGTTCGCCACGAGGGACAGTCGGTTCCGCTCGGCGGACTGAACCAGCGGGCCGCACTGGGTTTTCTGCTGTTACATGAGAACAGGGCCGTGGCGATCAGCCAGCTGCTGGAGGCGCTCTGGGGAGAGCGGCCGCCGTCGACGGCGCGCAAGATCATCTACAACGCGGTGGCCGGCCTCCGCTCGGCGCTGGCCGCCGACGAGCCGGGTCCCGACGCCGCGGTGCTGGCCACCCACGCGCCCGGCTACATGCTCCGGGTCCGGCCGGACCGGATCGACGTTCTCGAGTTCCAGTGTCTGGCCGAACGAGGCCGGTCAGAGCTGGCGCAGGGCAACTACGACCGGTCGGTGCTGCTGCTCAGGCAGGCGCTGGGGCTGTGGCGCGGCCCGGTGCTCGCCGATCTCGCCGAGGCCGGCGTGGACTGGCCGCAGATGTCGGCGCTGGGCAACGCGCGCCTGGCCGCGCTCGAGGACTGCGTCGAGGCGCAGCTGGCGTTGGGCATGCACCACCAGGTGGTCACCGAACTGGAGCCGCTGGCGCTGAGCGGGCCACCCCGCGAGCGGATGTGCGCACAGCTCATGCTCGCGCTGTACCGGTGCGGACGGCAGGCCGACGCGTTGAACGTCTACCTGCACACCCGCAACCACCTGGTCGAGGATCTGGGGCTCGACCCGAGCCGCCAGCTCCGGCAGTTGCAGCAGGCGATCCTGGACCACGACCCGTCGCTGGCGCTCACGCCGGCGGCGGCGCGGGCCCCGCAGACCCCGGCGCCGCGAGCCGAGGTCGAGCCCGCGCTGTCCACCGCCGAGCGCAAGCTGGTCAGCGCGCTGCTGGTGGACGTGCCGCTGAGCGTGCACGCCGACGACGACCCCGAGGACGTCGAGACCGCCCAGCGCGAGGTGGCGGCGGCGGTGCGGGCCGAGGTGGAGCGCTTCGGCGGAATCGTGCACAACTCGGTCGGCACCGTGCACGTGGCGTGGTTCGGGGTGCCCAAAACCGCCCAGGACGACGCGGAACGCGCCGTGCGAGCCGCGCTCGGCATCAACCGGAGGCTGGCCACACGGCCAGGCCTGGACGGCTGGCACGCCGACGCCGCGCGGGTCGCGGTGAACACCGGCGAGGCGCTGGTCCGGCCGTCCCGGGCCAGGGACGGCCAGTACGACGTGGTCGGGGCCCTGGTCGACGAGGGCCTGCGGCTGCTGGGCCGGCTCGCCCCCGGCGAGTTCCGGGTGTGCGCCACCACCATGCGCACCTGCGAGTTCGGCTTCGTCTTCGCCGCCGCGGACGCCGCGGACGGCGGGTTCGAGCTGGTCAGGGCCAACGACCGGCCGGGTGACGTGGTCAGCACGGCGCTGATCGGCCGGGACCGCGAGATGGGCACGCTGCGGGACGCGCTGGCGCAGGTCGAGCGCTCGGTACGGGCCCAGCTGGTGACCGTGGTCGGAGAGCCGGGGATCGGCAAGAGCCGCCTCGTCGGCGAGTTCTGCCGGTCGCCGCACCGGGACGGCTCCGGCGTTCGCGTGCTGACCAGCGACAGCCGGTGGGCGGGCGAGCCGGGCCACCTGTCCGCGCTCGGCGCCGTGGTGCGCAGCTATCTCGGCGTCACCGAGGACGACCACGCCGCCGAGGAGAAGCTGACGGCGGCGGTGCACGAGCTGGTCGGCGCCGGCCACGCCGGGCGGTGGCTGGCGTCCCGGATGGCCCCGCTGCTGGCGCCGGATCCCGACGCCGCGCCGGACGGCGACCGCAGCGAGGCGCTCATCGCCTTCCGGCGGTTCATGGAGGAGGTCGCCGCCCGCGAGCCGGTCGTGGTGGTGTTCGAGGACGCGCACCGCTATGACGACCTGCTGCTGGAGTTCCTCGCCGAGCTGCCGTCGCAGGCCCTGCCGGTGCCGATGCTGGTGGTCGTCACCTGTCGTCCGGAGTCCTCGCTGCCGGCGCGCTGGGGCGGCACACGGCTGGAGCTGCGGGCGCTGTCCGACGGCGACAGCGTGCGGCTGGTCGAGGAGTTCGCGGCCCAGCTCGGGCTGTGCGGGGACAAACCCGGCGACACCGACTCCCTCACCGGCGGGGCACTGAACCGCTTTCTCAGTGCGCTGCTGTCCCGCATCGGCGGCGTGCCGCTGTTCGCCCGCGAGTACGTGCGCATGCTGCGCGACGGCCATCCCAGCCAGCGGGACACTTCGCCGGTGGCGCAGGGACCTGGCTGGCTGCACTCCGGCGACCTCATCGCGTTGCCCCGGACCGTGCACAGCGTCGTGGCCGCGATGCTGGACTCGTTGCCGGCGCTGGAGAAGACGATCCTGCGGGACGCCGCCGTCGTGGACGGCACGGTGTGCGTGAACGCCGTCTCGGTGGTCGGCGGGCGCAGCAAGGACGAGGTGGCCAGTGCCCTGCACAGCCTGGTGCGGCGCGGCATCCTGCTGATCACCAACGACCAGGTCGTGGCCGGGCAGCAGGAATACGCTTTCCACCAGGTCGTGGTGCGCGATGTCGCCTACCACCAGCTGCCGCGGGCCGACCGGGCCGACCGGCACGCCCGCGCCGCCGAGTGGGTCGGCGCGCTGCCCCACGGCGACCCGGCGCTGGCCGAGCACCACATGCGGCTGGCCCAGCTGCCGGCGGCGACCGCGGCACGGTCCGTCGCCGTCAGTCGGCCGGTCGTCGAGACCACGGTGTTCACCGAGCGGGAGACGGTGGACACGAGGCTGGCCGCGGCGGTCGCGGTGCGGCTGCCCGTGCGGATCACCAGCGGCGCGTCTGTGCCGGCCGCGCTGCACTGACACCCGCCGAGGAGACCGGCGACGGGGCACTCCCCCGTCGCCGGTCTCGTGTTGCCGCGGAAAGCCTTGCCACGCCCGGAAACGGCGGGGTGCCTTAGGGGTTGTCGGTTCTCCCTCCCGGCTGGCAGGTTTCCACTCGCCGAAGCACGGGGCCGAGGCGATCGCGGACGGCAGGGGGAACCAGGTGGCAGCCAAGGGCATGACCGGGCGGATCGGCCGATGGGCGGGTGTGTCGGGTGCGATGGTGGTGGCCGGTCTGCTCGCGACGGCGGGCGCCGCGAGCGCGCACGTGACGGTGCAGCCGAACACGGCGGCCGCCGGCGGCTACGCGAAGGTCGCGTTCCGGGTGCCCAACGAGGAGGACCAGGCCGCCACCACGTCTGTCGAGGTGACCCTGCCCGCCGATCATCCGATCGCGTCGGTGCTGACCAGGGCCACGCCGGGGTGGACGGTGAAGGTGGACAAGGCCGCGCTGGCCACGCCGATCGACACCGACGACGGCCAGGTCCGCCAGGCGGTCTCCAAGATCACCTGGACCGGCGGCGCCATCGCGCCCGGCGGCTTCGAGGACTTCGAGGTCTCCCTCGGACCGCTGCCCACCGGCGTGGACACGCTGGTGTTCAAGGCGGTGCAGACCTACGACAACGGCGACGTGGTGCGCTGGATCAACCAGTCCACGCCCGGCGGCGACGAGCCCGACCACCCCGCGCCGACGTTGAAGGTCACCACACAGGCCCCGGCCGAGCGGCCGGTGGCCGCCACCACCTCGACGGCCGACCCGTCGGGCTTCGGGACGGTGCTGGGCATCGGCGCCGGCGTCCTCGCGCTGGCGGCGCTCGCGCTCGCCACGGTCGCCGTCCGCCGGGCCGGCCGCAACGGTGGCGGCGCCTCCTCATGACGTGACCGTTCGCGGGCCACTGCCGGGAAATTGCCCAGTGGTCGGGCAATTTCCCGTTGGTGTGCGACGATTCACCTCGACCCTGCCCCCGGTTGCTAGTGTTCGCCGCGGGGAGCTCGGGGCGGCGCTCCCCCTTATCCGATCGATGCTCATCGCATCGACGACGCGGACACCGACCGGGGGGCGGGCCAGTGACTGTGTTCGAACGTGACGACCAGTTAGCTGAATTGACTCGGCTGTTTTCCGAATGCGGCGCGGGAAAGGGCGGGGTCGCGCTGGTCGAGGGCCCCTTCACCTGCGGGAGATCCGAGCTGCTGCGCATTGTCGCGGACCGGGTCCGCGGCCAGGGGGCGCAGGCGCTGACCGCGAACTGCTCCCGCGCCGAGCAGACACTGCCGCTGGGGGCGGTGATCCAGCTGCTGCACAGCGCCGACCTGGCGCCGGACGCGCTGACCGAGCTGATCCGGCTGACCGACGAGGCGACGGTGGCCTGGACCGCGGCCGGCGCGCCGACCGCGACGTTCCCGCTCGACGTCGTGCTGGTGTTCCAGTGCCTGAGCCGAGCGGTGCTCGAACTGGCCGCCTCGACGCCGGTGCTGATCGGCATCGACGACCTCGGCCACGCCGACCCGCTGTCGCTGGGCTGGCTGCTGCACCTGATCCGGCGGATCGGCTCGGCCCGGGTGCTCGTGGTGCTGACCGACGAGCAGGATCCGCGGCCGCCGCAGCCGCCGTGGCGGGCCGAACTGCTGGGCCAGCCGCACTTCCGGCGTCTGACGGTGGCCCCGCTGTCCGGCGCGGGCGTCGTGGACCTGTTGGCCCAGCGGATGGATCGCCGCACGGCGGTGGAGCTGACGCCGTCGTTCCGTGCGGCGACCGGCGGCAACCCGTTGCTGCTGCGGGCACTGGTCGGCGACCACCTCCAGTTCGGCGAGGCCACCGCGGCCGGCTATGGCCTGGCCCTGTTGAGCTGCCTGCACCGGGGTTCGCCGGATCTGCTGCCGGTGGCCCGGGCCATCGCCGTGCTGGGTGACGGCGCCTCGGCCGCGGAGCTGGGGCAGCTCACGGGCATCGACCAGACGCGGGTGCAGCGGGCCATCCGGGAGATGGCCGCAGCCGGGCTGATCGACGGCGGCACGCTGCGGCACCCGGTGGCGCGGGCGGCCGTCTTCGACGACATGACCGCGGCTCAGCGGGCCGAACTGCGCCTGTGCGCGGCCAAGGTGCGGCACGACGGCGGCGCGCCGGCATCGGTTGTCGCCAAGCACCTGGTCGATGCCGACGAGCCGGTGGACGCCTGGGCGGTTCCCGTGTTGCAGGAGGCCGCCACGCAGGCGTTGCTGGCCGGCCGACCCGAGCTCGCGGTGGACTGCCTGCGGTTGGCGCACCGGTCGTCCAGCGGCGACGCGGTCCGATCCGTGACCTTGGCCCGGCTGGCCGACGCCGAGTGGCAGGTCGATCCGTCGGCGGCGACCCGGCACCTGCCCGAGCTGGTGGCGTCGGCCCACTCGGGCCGGCTGGCCTGGCGTGACCTGATGACCCTGGTCCGGCAACTGCTGTGGCACGGCCGGCCCGAGGAGGCCGGCACGCTGCTGACCCGCATGCGCGGCGGTGACGGGCCGCAGCGCAAGCTGGGCGACATCGAGCTGTGGCTGGCCGTGTCACACCCCGGCCTCGCCCACCGCCCGAACCTGGCCCTGTCGCCGTCCGGCCCGCCGGACAGCGACGTGCTGGCCAGCACCGATCCGCAGCTCGGGTCGGCCGCCATGCTGGCCGGGCTGCTGTCCCGCGGCGGCCTGACCGAGGCCGTCGACCGGGCCGAGCAGGTCCTGCGGGACATCCACCTCGGCCGCACCACGCCGTGGGCGGACGAGTCCACGATGCTCGCGCTGCTGGTGCTGGTCGGCGCCGACCAGGTGCACCGCGCGGCGGCGTGGTGCGAGAAGCTGTTGTCGGACAACGAGGTCGATGGCCTGCCGACCTGGCGCGCGGTGCTGGCCGCGGTGCGGGCGGAGGTCGCGCTGCGCCAGGGCGAGCTCACCGCCGCCATGGCCCACGGCGAGTCGGCGCTCGGCCGGCTGAGCCTCAAGGCGTGGGGCGTCGCGGTGGGCCTTCCGCTCGGCGCCATGATCATGGCGGCAACCTGTCTCGGTCAGCACGACCGGGCCGCGGCCCTGCTCACCCACGCCGTGCCGGAGGCGATGTTCCAGAGCCGGTACGGGTTGCACTACCTGCACGCCCGCGGCCACCACCACCTGGCCACCAACCGCTACCACGCCGCGCTGGCCGACTTCCTGGCCTGCGGCGAGCTGATGCGGACGTGGGGGCTGGACGTCGCCGGCCTGGTGCCGTGGCGGACCAGTGCCGCGCAGGCGTGGCTGGAGCTGGGCAACAGGGACCAGGCCCGCCGGCTGCTGCGCGACCAGCTGTCCCGGCCGGACTCGGTGGGGGTCCGGGTGCGTGGCCTGTCGCTGCGGCTGCTGGCCGCGGTGGCCCCGCCCAACCGGCGGCTGCAGCCGCTCACCGAGGCGCTGGAGCTGTTGGAGGCCAGCGGGGACCGGTTCGAGCAGGCCCGGGTGCTGACCGACCTGAGCCGGGGCTATTCCCTGGTGGAGGACAACCGGCGGGCGCGGCTGCTGTTCCGGCGGGCGCTGCACGTGGCCAAGATCTGCGAGGCCGCTCCCCTGGTCCAGGAGCTGCTGTCGGTGTCGGCGGACGGCGAGCGGATGACCACCGGCGCCGCTCCCACCGAGGGCATCGTCTCGCTGACCGAGTCGCAGCGGCGGGTCGCCGCGCTCGCGGTGATGGGCTACACCAACCGGGAGATCGCGATCAAGCTCTACATCACCGCGAGCACGGTCGAGCAGCACCTCACCCGCGTCTACCGCAAGCTGGACATCAAGCACCGCAAGGACCTTCCGGTTGACCTGTGGGACGCGACCAGGACCGGCTGACGGCAGCGCGCCCCACCCGCCGCCGACCCATGACACTTCGAAGAGATCGGTGCACGGCATCGTGAACAGCTCCCACGCGGGCAGGTCCCTGCTCGTCGCCCGTGAAGTCGAGGCGACCACCGCGTTGCTCGATCCCTTGGCAGAACCGAGAACCGTGGCACTTCCGTCGTTACCTTCGGCACTGCGCCGGAAGCTGGACGACGCGCTGGCCCGGCCGGCCGCCCAGCAGCCCGACTGGCCCAACCCCGAACAAACCAAGATGGCCCGCACCGTGCT
>NZ_JBFBAM010000130.1:0-12259 GCF_040682195.1 Kutzneria sp. NPDC051319
GAGGCATCACAGTCACGTCGGCGTCCCGGACGGACGCCGGCCTATTTTCCCGCATCAACAGCGGCCGTCACAGGCCCCCGTTACTCGCGGGGGTCTAGTGGGTGAGCAGGGCCGTGACGTCGATGTCCGGTACGCGGGAGCGGCCCTTGAGGGCGGCCAGCTCCAGGATGACCGAGACGGCGGCGACGGTGCCGCCGGCGTGTTCGACCAGTTCACGGGTGGCGGCGATGGTGCCGCCGGTGGCCAGGACGTCGTCCACGACGACCACGCGCTGGCCCTCGCGGATGGTGTCCTCGGGCAGCTCCAGCGTGGCCGTGCCGTACTCCAGCGCGTAGCTGACCCGGTGCCGCACCGCCGGCAGCTTGCCCGGCTTGCGCACGCACACCAGGCCGAGGCCGGTGGCGTAGGCGATGGCGGCCCCGAGAATGAACCCGCGGGCCTCGATGGCCACGACGGCGTCGGCGCCCGCCGGGAACCCGGCGGCCATGGCGTCCACCAGGACGCGGAAGGCCGCCGGGTCGGCGAGCACCGGGCTGATGTCCCGGAACAGCACGCCGGGCTCGGGGAAGTCGGGGACCTCCCGGATGAGCCCGAGCGCGCCGTCGAGAGTGGTGCCGGTCAGTGCCGCCTCTTCCCGCTCGGGCGGCCGCTCTTGCCGGACGGCCGGGCCTTGGGCGTGCGCGACGGCGTGCTCGCCGCGGCGGCCATGGCCTTCTCCTTGCGGATCTCGGCGCTGAGGGCCTCGTCGTCGCTCGGGTCGAAGTCCTCGCCCGCCTCGATGCCCTGCGCGGCCAGCTCCGCCTTGCGGGCCAGGTTGGCCCGGCGGTTGGCCACGCGCTCGGCCTGCAGCTTGTACTTCGGGTCGCGCATCTTCAGGTCCACCGTCAGCGGCGTGGCCAGGAAGATCGACGAGACCGCGCCGACCAGCATGCCGGTGAGCTGGATCAGGGCCAGGTCCTGCAGCGTGCCGACGCCCAGCAGCACGACGCCGACCACGAGCAGGCCGAGGACCGGCAGCAGCGCGATCAGCGAGGTGTTGATGGAGCGCATCAGGGTCTGGTTGACGGCCAGGTTGGCCGCCTCGCCGTAGGTGCGCCGGGTCAGTTTGAGCAGGCCGCGGGTGTTCTCCCGGACCTTGTCGAACACGACCACGGTGTCGTACAGCGAGAAGCCCAGGATGGTCAGGAAGCCGATCACCGTCGCCGGCGTGACCTCGAAGCCGATGATCGAGTACACGCCGGCCGTGACGATGAGGTCGTTGGCCAGCGAGGCCAGTGCGGCGGCGGCCATCGCGCGTTCGAAGTAGAACGTCAGGAAGATGGTCACCAGCACCAGGAACACCGCGAGCGCGATGAGGGCCTGCTGCGAGATCTCACCGCCCCAGGAGGAGCTGACCGCGCTGTCGCTGATGGCCTGCTGGTTGGGCTGGCCGTTGGTGCCCAGCGGCTTGAACTTGGCGAACAGCGCTTCCTTGAGCTTGACGACCTGGGTGCCGTCCAGCGGGACCGAGCGCAGCTGGATGGTCTCGGAGGCGCCCGAGCCCACGGTCTGCGCCTGCTCGGCGTCGCGGCCGACGGACTGCTTGTAGACCGACAGCACGCTGTCGACCGTGGCAGCGTCGCCCTGGCCCTTCACCGGCATCTGGATCTGGGTGCCGCCGGTGAACTCGATGCCGTAGTTGAAGCCCCTGATGGCCATCGAGCCCAGGCAGAGCACGATCAGCACGGCGAACGCGACGTACCAGCGCTTGCGCTTGCCGATGATGTCGAACGCGCCGGTGCCGACGTAGAGGTTGTGCAGCACACCGTGCTTCTGCGGGGTCACGGGAGTCGACACGTCAGGCCTCCTTCGCGACGGGGTTGGCCGCACGCTCGGCGGCACGCATCTCCACGCCGGCGTCGTGCACGGCGCCGAGGCCGGAGAAGGACGGCTTGGACAGGGTCTTGGAGCGGGACACCAGCGCCACCAACGGGTGCGTGACGATGAAGACCACGAGCAGGTCGATCACGGTGGACATGCCGGTGGTGAACGCGAAGCCGCGCACGTCGCCGACGGCCAGCGTGTACAGCACCGCGGCGGCCAGGAAGCTGACGCCGTCGGCCGACAGGATGGTGCGCCGCGCCCGGACCCAGGCCCGTGGCACCGCCGACCGGAACGACCTTCCCTCGCGCACTTCGTCCTTCATGCGTTCGAAGAACACCACGAAGGAGTCGGCCGTGATGCCGATCGCGATGATGAAACCGGCGATGCCGGGCAGGTCGAGGCTGTAGTTGATCCACCGCCCGAACAGCACCAGGATCGCGTACACGACCAGGCCGGAGCAGACCAGCGACAGCAGCGTCAGCACGCCGAGCGCCCGGTAGTAGAACAGACAGTAGATGATCACCAGGAGCAGGCCGATGCCGCCGGCCAGCAGGCCGGCCTGCATCGAGGACAGGCCCAGGGTGGCCGACACCGTCTGGTTCTCCGACACGGTGAACGACAGCGGCAGCGAGCCGTAGCTCAGCGAGTTGGCCAGCGCCTTGGACGAGGCCTGGGTGAACGAGCCGCTGATCTCGGTGTTGCCGATGATCTGCTGGTTGATCTTGGGCGCGGACTGCACCTGGCCGTCCAGCGTGAACGCGGCGTAGTTGCCGACGTTCTTGCCGGTGTAGTCGGCCCACGTCTTGGCGCCGTCCGGCTTGAAGGTCAGCGTGACGATCCACTGGGCCTGCTGCTGGTCGAACTGGGACTGCGCGGTCGAGATCTGCTTACCCTCGAGGAAGGACGGGCCCAGGATGTACTTGTTCTGGTGGTCCCGGTCGCAGGTGACCAGCGGCTTGTCCGAGTCGTCGTAGCCGGACATCGGGTCGGGCTTGGAGCAGTCGAGCGAGGCGAACGCGGCCTGCTGCGCGGTCGGGTCGCTGGCGACGGCCGGGTTCTGCCGCAGCGCCTTCGCGGCCTGGATCGCCTTGGCCTGGTTCGGGTCCGCGACACCGCTCACGGTCGGCGCCGGGCCGGTCGTGGTCGAGGAGGCCGCGGTCGTCGAGGAGGGCGGCGGGGCCGTCGTGGTCGGCGCGGCCTGCTTCATCGGCACCGGCATGCCCTGGGGCTTGGCCGAGGTCGAGGTGGCCGGCGCGGAGCCGGTGGTGCTCGGCGTGGTCGAGCCGCTCGGCTTGACGGTGTTGCCGCTGGTCGTCGGCTTGCCCGAGGTGCTCGGCGGCGCGACCGGCAGGATCATCGGCTGGCCCGACTGCGGGTCCATCAGCACCGGCCGGAACTTCAGCACGGCCGGCTGGCTGACCGACTTGAGCTGGTCGCCGTCGTTGCCCGGCGCGGTGATCACCAGGTTGCTGCCGTCCTGGACGATCTCGGCGCCGGAGACGCCGTTGCCGTTGACCCGGTCGGCCAGGATCTGCTTGGCCTGGGTCAGGGAGTCCTGTGCCGGTGGCTTGCCGTCCGGGGAGATCGCGGTCAGCGTGACCCGGGTGCCCCCCTGCAGGTCGATACCGAGTTTGGGCGTCGGCTTTCCACTGCCGGTGAAGAACACCAAGGCGTAGAGCACGACCACGATGAGGGCGAAGACACCCAGGTAACGCACTGGGCGGATCTGCCCGGCCGGAGGTGCCACGGTCGGTCGGTCTCCTCGTGCTGATAGTTGTTGGTGGTGTGCCCCGGCGCCCGGGTCGGACGACGGAGAGCCCTCACGTGGCGGTCAGAGTGCGGGCGAGGTCGCAGCGTACTCCCCGCCGTGTGAGGCGCGCGTCACTGTGCGAGGTCGCCCCGGCTCGGACGACCCCGCATCGGCCGGACGGCTCAGCCCTTGGTCTTGCTCTCCAGCGGCGGGGCGATCTCGGCGTTGCTCGCCGGCTCGCCCGCGACCTGCTCCTCGTCCTCGGTCTCCACGACGTCCGAGTCGACCGTCGGGTTCACCTTCTCGCGGACCGCCGCACGCAGCCAGGTCGTCACGACACCCGGCGCGATCTCGATGTCGATGTTGGTCTCCGAGTCGACGCTCGCCACCGTGCCGAACAGGCCGGACGTGGTCATCACGCGATCGCCGACGGTCAGCGACGTCTGCAGCTGCTGCTGCTGCGCCACCGCCTTGCGCTGCCGGCGGCTGCCGAAGAAGAGCATGCCGCCGACCAGCACGATGAGCAGCGGGAGCAGCAAGGCCTGGGGGTCCATCATTCTCCGTTCGGTGACGGCCCATACCTTCACAGGGCGTCACATGCTGGGGTATGCCCATTGAGTCTGCCACACGGCTTATCGCCCATAACCCGTGGCTGGCGGCTCGCCCGGCGCCTCGGCCGGCGGCGTCAGGCCCAGGTGCTGCCAGGCGGCGACCGTGGCGACCCGCCCCCGCGGCGTGCGCGCGAGCATGCCGGCCCGCACCAGGAAGGGCTCGCAGACCTCCTCGACGGTGGTGGGCTCCTCGCCCACCGCGACGGCCAGCGTCGCCACCCCCACCGGGCCCCCGCTGAAGCTCCTGACCAGCGCGTTCAGCACCGCGCGGTCCAGCCGGTCCAGACCGAGGTCGTCCACGTCGTAGACGGCCAGCGCGGCCTTGGCGACGTCGGTGCTGATGATCCCGTTCGCGCGCACCTCGGCGTAGTCGCGGACGCGGCGCAGCAGGCGGTTGGCGATACGCGGTGTGCCCCTCGAACGGCGAGCGATCTCGGCCGCGCCGTCACTCGGGAGGTCCATGCCGAGGATCGCCGCCGAACGGCGCAGCACCTGCTCCAACTCGGCCGGCGTGTAGAACTCCATGTGCCCGGTGAAGCCGAAGCGGTCACGCAGTGGGCCGGTCAGCGAGCCGGACCTGGTGGTCGCGCCGACCAGCGTGAACGGGGCGATCTCCAACGGGATGGAGGTCGCGCCCGGGCCCTTGCCGACCACGACGTCGACCCGGAAGTCCTCCATCGCCAGGTACAGCATCTCCTCGGCCGGGCGGGCGATGCGGTGGATCTCGTCGATGAACAGGACGTCGCCCTCGACCAGGTTGGACAGCATCGCGGCGAGGTCGCCGGCGCGTTCCAGGGCCGGGCCCGAGGTGATGCGGATGGCCGCGCCGAGCTCGGCGGCGATGATCATCGACAGGCTGGTCTTGCCCAGGCCGGGAGGGCCGGACAGCAGCACATGGTCCGGCGGCTGACCGCGCATCTGGGCACCGCGCAGCACCAGCTCCAGCTGCTCACGAACTCGGGGCTGGCCCACGAACTCCGACATCCGGCTCGGTCGCAGCGACGCCTCGACGTCGCGTTCGGTCGGTTCCGCGAGCGCGGACAGCGGCCCGTGCTCGTGCTCGTCGAAGTCGCTCATCGCTTACGGCCCAACGATGTCAGCGCCTGCCGCAGCACGAAGGCGGTGTCACGGGGGCGCCCAGGATCCGGCACTGCCTTGGCCAGCACCGCGTCCACCGCCTGCTCCGCCGCCTTCGCCGCGAAACCGAGGCCCAGCAACGCCTCCGTGACCTGCGCGCGCACGAGCTCGGCGTCGGCGCTGGTCTCGGGGCCGGGGGTGCCGCTGGTGAGCGCGCCGACCTTGTCGCGCAGCTCGATGATCAGGCGTTCCGCGCCCTTGCGGCCGATGCCGGGCACCTGCGTGAGCATCGAGGTGTTGCCCTCGGCCAGCGCCGCCCGCAGCTTGTCCGGCTCCAGCACCGCCAGCGTCGCCAGCGCGATCTTCGGGCCGATGCCCGACACCGTCAGCAGCAGGCCGAACAGCTGCCGCGCGTCCGGGTCCGTGAAGCCGAACAGAGTCATCGAGTCCTCGCGCACGATCAGTGCCGTGTGCAGCATCGCCTCGGTGCCGCGGCGCAGGCTGGCCAGCGTCGTCGGCGTGGCGAGCACGGCGTAGCCCAGGCCGCCGACCTCGATGACGGCATGGTCCAGGGCGATGGACAGCACCGGTCCACGTACCGACGAGATCACCGGGCTACTCCCCTGTTCGCGGCCTCGGCCAGCCGGGCCTTGTGTCGACGTTGCAGTTCCGCGGCGCGGGCCTCGGCCTGCGCCAGCCGGGCGATCAGCGGCGCCCGCCACAGATGGCAGATGCCCAGCGCCAGCGCGTCCGCGGCATCCGCCGGCTTGGGCGCGACGGTCAGGCCCAGCAGGCGGGTCACCATGGTCGTGACCTGCGCCTTGTCGGCCGTGCCCGAGCCCGTGACGGCCGCCTTGACCTCGCTCGGCGTGTGGAAGGCGACCGGCAGGCCACGCTTGGCCGCCAGCAGCGCCACCACCCCACCGGCCTGGGCCGTGCCCATCGCCGTGCGCACGTTGTGCTGGCTGAACACCCGCTCGATCGCCACCACCTCGGGGCGGTGCCGGTCCAACCAGTCCTCCACCACCTCGGACAGCTGGAGCAGGCGCCGGGCCAGATCCTCGTCGGCCGGGGTCCGGGCCACGCCCACCTCGACGCAGCGCACCGTGCGCCCCGGCCCGCCGTCGACCACGCCGAGGCCGCACCGGGTCAGCCCAGGGTCGACGCCAAGCACCCGCACTTCGTCCCGCCTCCGCCGATTCGCCGAACACCCGTTCGAGCGGGGACATTACCGGGCCCGGTGATCGGCCCCGCCGGCAACACGCCGTTGTGCAGGGAAGGACGCCTTACCCTCGTTGAACGCGGGTAAGGCGTCCTTCCCTGCATCAGCGACATCAGCGACATCAGCGGGATGGTCGCCCGATCGCCGCGACGGGATTTCAGGCGCCGTCGACGCCCGGACGCCAGGACTCCGGGCGGCCGCTCATGGTCAGCACCGGCTGCCACTGGGCGAAGCCCTGCGGCGCCTGCGGATGCCACGGCCAGAAGCCGCCCTCGGACGGCACGATCAGCTGCACGGCCGGGAAGTCGCCGGTGGGGTACAGCAGGAAGGCGCTGCCGAAGAACTCCGGGTAGTAGCCCCGGGCCACCCGCTCCACGGTGATCGGCACGCCGTTGAAGAACTGCCGGTACAGCTGCCCCGGCTGGAACCGCACGCCCTGCCGGGCCTCGTTCACGTACGCGGTGATGAGCACCCGGCCCAGCTCCAGCGGCAGCCCGATGACCACCGCCTCCGCCACGCCGAACCGCCGCCACGCGCCGACCGTGAAGCAGTAGGGCGCCCCGTGCTCGTCGCCCGCCACCTCGACCACCGCGTTGCCGTGGTCCTCCGCCTGCTTCAGCAGCCACTGCCGCATGTCGCGGTCGGCGTCGGGGAGCTTGTTCATCGCGGAGTTCGGGGGCACGAGCGCCATTCTGCACAACAACTGAGTGAACTAAAAGTAATGCCCGGCAGTGCTTTCGTCGCCGCCTTCGGCGTCGCGGGCTCGGCCCCGGGTAGCCGACGCCTCGCCCTTGCCGGATTTAGCCCGCCGCGTCGGCCCAGGTGGATGGGCGCGTCAGGTGGCGGCGGCCGAAATCCGGCAACCGGGCGAAGCATCGGCGGGGCCTCGCGCCTGCTGCGTTGCCCGGCAACGCCGGTTGCCGGGCACCACAAAGTCAACTCAGGCGTCGACCTCGGCCATGACCTCGTCGGACACGTCGAAGTTGGCGAAGACGTTCTGCACGTCGTCGCAGTCCTCCAGCGCGTCGATCAGCTTGAACATCTTGCGCGCGCCGTCGGCCTCCAGCTGGACCGTCATGGACGGCAGGAAGTTGGCCTCGGCCGACTCGTAGTCGAAGCCGGCCTCCTGCAGCGCCTTGCGGACCGGGATGAGGTCGCCGGCCTCGGACACGATCTCGAAGCTCTCGCCGAGGTCGTTGACCTCCTCGGCGCCCGCGTCCAGCACGGCCATCAGGACGTCGTCCTCGGACACGTCGTTCTTCGGCATGAGCACGACGCCCTTGCGCGAGAACAGGTAGGCCACCGAGCCCGGGTCGGCCATGTTGCCGCCGTTGCGGGTCATCGCCGTGCGCACCTCGGACGCGGCGCGGTTGCGGTTGTCGGTGAGGCACTCGATCAGCACGGCCACGCCGTTGGGCCCGTAGCCCTCGTACATGATCGTCTGCCAGTCGGCGCCGCCGGCCTCCTCGCCGCCGCCGCGCTTGCGGGCCCGCTCGATGTTGTCCAGCGGCACCGAGTTCTTGCGGGCCTTCTGGATCGCGTCGTACAGCGTCGGGTTGCCGTCCGGGTCACCGCCCCCGGTGCGGGCCGCCACCTCGATGTTCTTCACCAGCCGCGCGAACAGCTTGCCGCGCTTGGCGTCGATCGCGGCCTTCTTGTGCTTGGTAGTCGCCCACTTGGAGTGGCCGCTCATGAAACTTCCTCCGTCAGACTCGACGACCTCGACGACCGTTCCCACGACGCCCTCAGGCCGCGCGGACAGTCTCCACGAACAGGCGGTGCACGCGCTCGTCGCCGGTGAGCTCGGGATGGAACGCGGTCGCGAGCACGGACCCCTGCCGAACTGCGACGATCCTACCGGCGGCGACGCCGCTGGACGGTATGTCGGGCACCCGGGCGAGGACCTCGACGCCCTCGCCGACCGACTCCACCCAGGGGGCGCGGATGAACACCGCGTGCACCGGGCCGCCGTCGACCCCGATGACCGGCAGCTCGCACTCGAACGAGTCGACCTGCCGGCCGAAGGCGTTGCGCCGGACCACCATGTCCACGGCGGCCAGCTGCTGCTGGTCGGGGCGGCCGTCCTCGACCGTCCCGGCCAGCAGGATCATGCCGGCGCACGAGCCGTACGCGGGCAGGCCGTCGACCAGCCGCTTGCGCAGCGGTTCGAGCAGCTCGAAGGTCTCCAGCAGCCTGCTCATGGTGGTCGACTCGCCGCCGGGCAGCACGATGCCGTCGACCTCGGCGAGCTCCTCGGGCCTGCGCACCGGCCGCGCGATCACATCGCACTCGGCCAGCGACACGAGGTGCTCACGCACGTCGCCCTGCAGGGCGAGCACGCCGATGACGGGCTGGGCGGGCACGGGTGAGCGACCTCCTGGACGGGCAGTACCTGAACCTCCAGCTTATTGACCGCCGACCGGGACCGCGCTGGTGGGGTCGGACTCGTCGGCCCCGCGCCGGCGGCTGACCGCCCACCAGCCGATCGCGATGACCGCCGCGATGCCCGGGATGGAGAAGAAGGCGACCTGCTCGGCGCCGCCGGCGAAGCCCATCATCACCACGATCAGCACCAGGAAGCCCAGCGTCAGCCAGCCCGTCCACGGCGCCCCCGGCATTCGGTAGTGCGGCCGTTCGATCTCGCCGCGCAGCGCCTTCTGCCGCAGCCGCATCTGACAGAACACCAACGTGGCCCACGTGGCGACCACACCGAGCGAGGCGATCGCGGTGGCGATGTCGAACGCGGCCGTCGCCCCCTTGAACTGGTTGAGCGCGACACCGGCGACGTAGATGACGCTGGTGAACAGGATGCCGCCGTAGGGCACGTGGTTGCGGCTCATCTTGCCGGCGAAGGCCGGGGCCTCCTTCTTGTCGGCCAGGGAGCGCAGCACGCGGCCGGTGGAGTACAGGCCCGAGTTGCAGGAGGACAGGGCCGCGGTCAGCACGACGGCGTTCATCAGGTCGCCGACCCAGGGCAGGCCCAGCGCGCTGAACACCGTGACGAACGGGCTCTCCGACGAGCTGTACATGACCGAGGGCAGCAGCATGGCCAGCAGGGTCACCGAGCCGACGTAGAAGATGGCGATGCGCCAGACCACGCCGTTGATCGCCTTGGGCATGACCTTGTGCGCGTCCTTGGTCTCGCCGGCGGCGATGCCGACCAGCTCGATCGCCGAGTACGCGAAGATCACCGCCTGCAGCGCGATCAGCGCGACGCCGACGCCGTGGGGGAAGAAGCCGCCGTCGGCGACCAGGTTGGACGGGCTGGCCGGGTGGCCGGCGATGGTCGTGGACGTGACCACCAGACCGATGCCGACCAGCAGGAACGCGATGATCGCGGCCACCTTGATGACCGAGAACCAGAACTCCAGCTCGCCGAACAGCTTCACCGAGACCAGGTTGATGGTCAGCAGGGCGACCAGGGCGATCAGCGCGGTGATCCAGGTCGGCAGGTTCGGCAGCCAGCGCTGCACGTAGATGCCGACCGCGGTGATCTCGGCGACGCCGGTCATGGCCCAGTTCAGCCAGTACATCCAGCCCGCGGTGAAGCCGGCCCACGGGCCGATGAACTCACGGGCGTAGGTCACGAAGCTGCCGGACGTCGGCCGGTACAGGACCAGCTCGCCCAGGGCCCGCATGACGAAGAAGGCAGCGGCGCCGCACAGGGCGTAGGACAGGATCAGGCCGGGGCCGGCGGCGTGCAGGCGGCCGCCGGCGCCGAGAAAGAGGCCGACGCCGATGGCGCCGCCCATCGCGATCATCTGCACCTGGCGGTTGCCGAGGGACTTCGCGTAGCCCTCGCCCTCGTGGGAAGAATCCACGGAAACGGTTTCCCTTCGATACTGCGAAAGGCACCGAAACCGCCTCCGGCTCCGGTGCTGGAGAACTCGACCTCGGGGTGAGACGGACCACACCCCCGATGAGGACGGGACTCTAGCCAGCGAACGGAGCAGCCCACTATTCCGTTTGAGCAAGCCTTGATGTGACGAGCGACACCGTTTAGGCGACGCCGAACAGCCGCAGCACCGCCGTCGTTCCCGCGGCCAGGAGCACCACCAGCACGAACGGCACCTTTCGCCAGGCCGCAATGGCCCCGACGCCCACGCCGGCCAGCAGCGCCCAGCCGCCGAATTTCCCGCCGGGAACGAACGCGTTGACCGCGACAAGGGCAAGAAGAAGCGCCGTCGCGGCCATTGACAGCAGCATTTGCACGCGCGGCGGCACGGTGACGCGATTGCGGAGTTGGGGGCCGGCGAAGCGAATGCCATAGGTGCCGGCGGCCAGGGCCAGCACGACCGTGAGCGTCATGCCGTCACCTTTCGTCGTGTCGGGAGCGCCGCGACGACGCCCAATGCCGCCAGCACGACCGGAATTCCCGGTGGCAGGAACGGCGTGGTAGCCACCGCGATGGCCGCGCCCAGCACGGCCACGCGCAGCGTCACCTTGTCCTTGAGCGCCGGCAGGATGAGCGCGAACATCGCCGCCGGGAAGGCCGCGTCCATGCCGAAGCGGTCGGGGTCGCCGATGACCCGGCCGATCAGGGCGCCGACCAGCGTGCCGGCGTTCCACGTCAGGAACAGGGCGAGGCCGCAGGTCCAGAACGCCGCCTTGGCCTTCTTGCGGTCACCCTGGGCCATGGCGAAGGCCACCGACTCGTCGATCAGGATGTGGCTGCCCACGATGCGGGCCGCCAGCTTCTGGCCGAGCAGGTCGCCCATGGCCAGACCGAACGGCAGGTGGCGGGCGTTGAGCAGCAGGCCGGCCACCACCGCGGCGATCGGGCTGCCGCCCGCGGCCACGATGCCCACGACCATGAACTGCGAGCCGCCGGCGAAGATCAGTAGCGACATCGCGCAGACCAGGGCCACCGAGATGTGCGCCGCCACCGCGATCGCGCCGAAGGACGCGCCCGTCACGAAGGCGGTCAGGGCGATGGGCGAGACATTGCGGACCACGGAGAGGTCTAATGTTCGCCAGATCGAACGAACCATAGTGCAAGCTGAACACCCCGCGCCGATGTTCGTCAAGCCGAACGTCCCGACCGATGGAACGAACACGTGGATCGCAGCTCCGCCCCGCTGGACGTGATCGCCGCCGCGCTGCGCCGCGAGCGTGACCGCGTCGGACTGTCCCTGTCCGAGCTGGCCAAGCGGGCCGGCATCGCCAAGAGCACCCTGTCCCAGCTCGAATCGGGCGCCGGCAACCCCTCCGTCGAGACCCTCTGGGCCCTCGGCGTCGCCCTCGGCGTGCCCTTCTCCCGCCTCGTCGACCCGCCCCGGCCGCCCGTCCGCGTCGTCCGCTTCGGCGAGGGCCCCTACCTGCGCTCCGAGCAGTCCAACTACTCCGCCGCCCTGCTCTCCGCCTGTCCTCCCGGCGCCCGCCGCGACATCTACCTGGCCACCATGAGCACCGACGCCGGCCGCCACTCCGTGCCCCACATGCCCGGCACCGTCGAGCACCTCGTCGTCTCCACCGGCCGCGTGCTCGCCGGCCCCGCCGACGACCCGGTCGAACTCGGCCCCGGCGACTACCTCTCCTACCCCGGCGACGTCCCGCACCTCTACCAGGCGCTGGATCCCGACACCGTCACCGTGATGGTCATGGAGCACGTGTGACCCGATCGTGCCGGCGGGGCTGAGGGCATGTCCGAGAACTCGGGGGCGCCCGCCCCGCCTGACCACCGCGAGTCCCGCTCTCGGGCAACCATGTGTCGAGTTCATGACTGCCCGAGAGCGG
>NZ_JBFBAM010000131.1:0-12203 GCF_040682195.1 Kutzneria sp. NPDC051319
CGCCTTGTGGTTCGGAAGGGACCATTCCTCCACTCCGAGTGGAGGAATGGTCCCTTCCGAACTTTAAAGTGGGGTGGGGGTCGCTCAGAGTGAGGGGCGGCGGAGGTGCCAGGGGGTGGCGGACTGGTAGGCGTGGGCGGCGGCGGCCAGGAGGGGCTCGGTGTGGGCGGGGCCCATGAGCTGGACGCCGATGGGCATGCCGGTGTCGGTGAAGCCGGCGGGGAAGGCGACGGCCGGCAGGCCGGTGACGCTGGCCAGCAGGGCGAAGCGGGTGAGCGCGGCGACCAGCGGGAGGCCGTCGACGGACTCGGTGCCGTGCGGCAGGTCGGGGACCGGGGACGTGGGCATCAGCACCGTGTCGACCGTGCCGAAAAGGCCGTTGACCTGCTCGATCAGGCGTCGGCGGGCACGGCGGGCCATAACGTAGTCCTCGACCGGGGCGTGCTGGCCGGCCTCCAGGAAGGCCTGGATGTCGTGGCTGAAGGGCTCGCCGGCGACGTGCCGGCGGTAGGTCTCGGCGGCCTCGCGGAAGAACATGAGCGACGACACGGAGCCGTACACCTCGGCGGCGGGCAGCCGCACCGGGACGGTCACGGCGCCGAGGTCGGAGAGGGTGTCGGCGACGGCGTCCATGGCGGCCAGCACATCCGCGCGGGCGCCGGCCAGGAAGGCGTCGTCGGGGATGCCGACGCGCAGGCCCTTGGCCGGCGGCAGCGGCCCGACGGAGACCGCGGGGTCGCCGACGGCGTGACCGGAGAGCACGCGGAACAGCAGCAGGGCGTCACGGGCGTCCCGAGCCATGGGCCCGACGACGTCGTGCGACCACGCCAGCGGGCGGATGCCGTCGACCGGCAGCAGGCCGTGGGTGGGCTTGATGGCCGTGGTGCCGCAGAACGCCGACGGCAGCCGGAGCGAGCCGCCGGTGTCGGTGCCGAGGGCGGCGGCGACCTGGCCGGCGGCCAGCGCGGCGGCGGATCCGCCGGAGGAGCCGGAGGTCATCTTCGAGGTGTCCCACGGGTTGCGGGACTGGGGCGTGGAGACGCCGAACGCGATCTCGTGGGTGTGGGTCTTGCCGATGACGATGCCGCCGGCCTCACGGATGCGCGTGACGACGGCGGCGTCCTGGGCGGCGGGCTCGGTGAACACGGTCGTGCCGGCGGCGGTGACCGTGCCGGCGACATCGATGAGGTCCTTGATCGCGACGGGAACGCCATGCAGCACGGCCTCGGGGCGGTCGACCGACAGGGCGGCGGCCTTGGCCCGGGCTTCCTCGGCGACGGAGACGAAGGCGTGCACCGCGGGCTCGGTCTCGGCGATCCGCCCCAGGCAGGACTCCACCAGCTCCAACGGCGTCAGCGCGCCGTCGTGGATGGCGCAGGCGGCGTCGACGAGGCCCAGCTGCCACGGCTGGACGGCCTCCGTGGCGACGTCGGCGGCGCGCACGGCGTCAACCGCCGCGGTGACGAACGGCTGCGCCCATTCGAGGCGCGACTGGCTCATGCCGTTGATCAAACTGCTGTCAGTCGATCCCGGCAAGCCCCTGCTCGGCCAGGATCCGGAAGCCCCCGGTCACGGCCTCGGCCAGGTACAGCGGCTGCCGCAGGCGGCCGCTCGGCGTGACGCTGACCTCGCCGCGCGGGCCGGTGAAGCTGGTCCCGGGCAGGGCCCCGACCAGGGAGGCGGGCTCGATCATGCCGGCCGCCATGGCGGCGCGGGCGTAGAGGTGGATGCCCTCGTACACGGACTCGGTGACGCTGGACACCGGCGGCGCGGACGGGCCGTACGCGGCACGGTAGCGACCGATGAAGTCGCGGTTCTCGGGCGTGGGCAGGTCCATGAAGTAGCCGAGCACCGACCACATGCCCGTGGCCGCCTCGTCGCCGATGTGGTCCCGGGTGGCCTCGTCGAGCAGCGCCCCGAAGCTGCGGACCCGCCGGCGCAGGCCGGCGGCGTGCAGCTGGCGTTCGAACGCGGCGGCGTCCCCGCCGACGAGGCTGTTGACCACCAGCTCGGCGTCGGAGGCCTCGATCGCCTCCAGCACCTCGTCGAAGTCGGTGGTGCTGAGCGGGACGTAGCGCTCGCCCAGCAGCCGACCGCCCTCGGCCTCGACCGTCTGACGGGCGCAGGCGCCGACGGCGCGGGGCCACACGTAGTCGTTGCCGATCACGTACCAGCCCTTGCCGCCGTGCTCGCGCATCATCGCCGGCACGGCCTGGCGCAGCTGCTCCTCCGGCACCTCGCCCCAGCGGAACAGCCGTCCCGCCGGCTTCCCGCCCTCGTTGACCGGTGTGTAGAAGTACGGCAGCCCGACCCGTCGCGCGTACGGCCGGACGGCGTCGAGGGTGGCCGAGGTGTGCACGGCGATGACCATGTCCACGTGATGCCGCAGGTGCAGGCGCTTGAGTTCGGCCAGGCCGGTGGCCGGGCTGGTGGCGTCGTCGGCGGTGATCAGCCGCAGCGGCATGCCGTTCACGCCGTTCTCGGCGTTGATCTCGTCCACGGCCAGCCGCGCGCAGTTCTCGACCGCCGGTCCGAACACGCCGGCGCTGCCGCTGTAGCTGGTGAGCAGGCCGATGCGGACCACCGGCTCGTCGGGGTCGTCGGCGAGGTCGCTGCCGAGCAGGCGGGCCAGCGGGGCGATGCTGCCGTCCTCGACCGAGGTCACGAGGCGGACTCTGGTGTTCGGGCCGTCCGGTTCGAAGTCGATGATCACTCGTCCGCGCCACGGCGACTCGTGCCGCAGCACGATGCGCTGCGCCGGCAGGATCCGGTGGACCCGGGCGACGCCGGCCAGCGGGACGCCGCCGATCGGGAAGGCGACGCGCACGACCTGGCCGGGACGGAGGTCGTCGGTGCGGGCGTCGAAGGTCCAGTCGGCCCAGCGGCCGCCGCCGAACGACGCATAGGCCGCTTCACGGGAGGCCGGCACCGTCACCTCGGCGGTGAACAGTACGTCGGCCATGCGCGCTCCCCCGGGGGCTGGGACCAGGTCGCGCGAGCGTACCGGCGATGATCATCCGCCGGTCAGCGGGACGACCGGCTCCACTCGATGGTGTTGCTGGTGACTGTGCGTGTTCACCAGCCGGGACAGGATGTTCGCCGCGTCCTGCACCGGGCGGGTGCGCAGCGAGTACAGCCGGAACCGGCCCTGCCGGCGTTCCTGCACCAGACCGGCCTGACGCAGGATGCGCAGGTGGGTCGACACCGCGGTGCGCCCGATGTGGTGGAAGGCGGCCGCGATCTCCGACGCCGTCAACTCGGCGTGTTCGGACAGCAGCCGCAGCACCGCCCGCCGACTGGGGTCCGCCAGCGCGCCGAACGTCGCCGACTCGGTGTCCCTCTCGTGCACGCGCCCTCCCCGATCGTCCCGACAACAGCCCTTACGGCTGAACCCGGCCGGGAGTTCATCGGTGACGTTCCGGCCAAGGTTGGTCGAACCGCTTGCTGGAAAGCGCTTACCGCATACAATGTAGACGGTAACGCCGCTTTCCGAGTCCGCCGCAGGGGAGGAAACGCGATGCCCGAGATCTTCATGGCGCGCCTGCGCCCGGAGTTCGCGCGCGGCGAGCGGGAACGGTGCTGCCACCTGTTTCCGGTGCCCGTGCCCGGCTCCACGCCCAAGATGCTGCACGCCTACTGCGGCCAGACCATCACGCCCGGCCAGGCCGAGCTGCTGGACGGCCCCAAGGGCATGCCCTGCGTCACCTGCATCCTGCTGTCTCCCGCCGAGGGCGACGCGCGACATGTCACCGGCACCGACCTGCTCGGGATCGCCTGACGCCGACAGCGGCCCATCGTGTGCTGTCGGGGTGCTCAAGGGTCGTGCTGCACACGGGGCCACGCACGTACCCGCTTGACGATCGGATCGTCGCCGCACCCATCTCCGCGTTGTGGAGTTGACCCGGGTGGGCTCCGGTCGGAGCCCACCCGGGCCGGCGTCACTCCACGACGGCGAGGGCGTCGATCTCCACCAGGAGGCCGGCGGGGAGGCCGACGTAGACGGTGGTGCGGGCCGGGAAGGGCTCGCTCATGAACTCGCCGTAGGCCTCGTTCATCTCGCCGAAGTGGGCGGTGTCGGTGAGGTAGACCCGGAGCATGATCACGTCGTCCATGGAGGCGCCGGCGGCGGCGAGGACGGTGTTGACGTTGCGCAGGGCCTGCCGGGTCTGCTCGGCCACGGTGTCGGCGACGATCTTGCTGTCGGCGTCGAAGGCGACCTGCCCGGCGACCTGAAGGAAACCGCCCTTGCGGACGCCCTGGGAGAACGCGGCCACCGGGGTGGGCGCGTCGGACGTCCTGATCTCAACCTTGGCCACCGGCCATCCTTTCAACTCCGGTCCAACCGCACTCGGTCGAGGCGGCGGCAGCGGTCGCGAGCAACCGCGGCACGAGGGCGATGAGGCCCTCGTAGTCCAGGAAAACCTTGGGCACGGACAGCGAGGCGGCGGCGATGACCTCGCCGCGCTGGCCCCGGATGGGGGCGGCGATGCAGTGGATGAAGTCCTCGTGCTCGGAGTTGTCCACGGCGTATCCGCGCTGCCGCACCAGTTGCAGCTCGGCCAGGTACTCGCCGGCCGAGGTGATCGTGTTGGCGGTGAGCCGCGGGTACTCCATGCGCGCGGCGATCTCCCGAACCTCGGGCCGCTCGGACAGCAGCACCTTGGCCACGGCGGTGCAGTGCAGCGGCGCCCGCCGTCCGATGCGCGAGTACATGCGCACGAGGTGGGTGCTGTCGTACTTGTCGATGTAGACGACCTCGCCGTCCTCGTAGCTGGCGAGGTGCACGGTGTGCCCGGTCTGGAGGTTGAGCTCCCGCAGCGCGGCCTCGGCCGCCCGCCGCACGTCGAGGTCGTCGAGGGCCTTGTTGGCCAGGTCGAACAGGGCGGTGCCCAGCCGGTAGTGCCGCACGCCCTCGCGCTGCACGAACCGGTGCTCCTCCAAGGTTCGCAGCAGCCGCAACACGGTCGACTTGTGCACGTCGATCACGGAGGCGAGCTCGTCGAGCGTCTTACGGCCGTCGGCCATGGCCCGCAACAGGGTCAACGCGCGGTCCAAGCTCTGGCTCACAGCCGCACCTCGCTAGCGCTCGGAGCGCCTGCGGCCAAGGGCGCAGTGTTCGATGGTTCGCTCGCAAGCTCGCTCACGGCAGGATCACTCCCCCAGCCGTCACGTGCGCGGCGGACCAGGTGTCGGCGTCGGCGTCGAGCAGCTTGGTGACGACCGGTTCCGGCAGCGGCTCGCCGAGGTCGTCGGTGGTCAGCAGCACGCCGGCGGCGGTGAGGTGGCCGCGGCGGAGGCGTCGCCGGACGGACTCGCCGTTGAGATCGGCGGCCAGGAAACCGGCCGCGAAGGCATCGCCGGCGCCGACCGGCTCGACCACGTCCACCTTCAACGCCGCCTCGAAGACCTCTTCGGAGTCGGTGAGCAGGGTGGCGCCGCGGGAGCCGTGCTTGATCACGATCTCGGCCGGGTTCGGCAGCAGGGAGCGGATTTCGGCCGGCTGCTCGACGCCCCAGACGGCCTGGGCCTCGTCGTCGCCGACGAAGACGATGTCGGCGGCGTCGGCCAGTTCCCGCAGCACGCCTTTGTCCAGCGAGGTCCACAGCGCGGGCCGCCAGTTGACGTCGAACGACACCCGGATCGGCAGGGCCAGCACGGCCCACAGCAGGTCGAGGCAGGTCGACGACAGGGCGGCGGTGATACCGCTGATGTGCAGCAGGGCGGTCTTGCTCACGTCGAGGGAGGCCAGTAACTCCGGGCCCATGCCGGAGGCGGCGGAGCCACGCCGGTAGTAGCGCACCGGGCTGCCGTCGGCGCTGACTTCCTTGACGTACAGGCCCGTCGGCCGCACGGGGTCGGTCCGCACGCCGCTCACGTCCACGCCGACGCCGGCGATGCGGTTGCGCACGGACAGGCCGAGCGAGTCGTTGCCCAGGGCGCTGACCCAGCGGGCGTGGAAGCCCGCCCGGGCGAGGTGGCTGGCCACGTTGGACTCCGCGCCGCCGACGGCGAGCGTCCAGTCCCGCGCCTCGTGCACCGGCCCCGGCACCGCCGGCACGAACAACGCCATGGACTCACCGAGGCACACAACCTCAAGGCGCTCCATCGGCACCCCTTCCCGGAGTTCGAGTTCGTTGACGGCGGCTCCGGGGAATGCTACACACCAACGAATCACATTGCGCAACTACCGTTGCGTAATTTGCAACGTCGGGGACGGGGTGAAGCGGTGAGTTCGATCAACGCCGAGGCGGTTTCCGCGCTGCGGGCCGAACGGATCGACTGGCGCTTCAAGGGCATGCCGGCCTGGGCCCACGGCTCGACGGTCGGCGACCTCGCCGCGTCCGGACTCGACCTGTTCGACGGCGGCTTCGTCGGCCCGCTGGTGGTGCTGGACGAACCGGCGCTGGAGCACAACATCCGCGTCATGGCGCAGTGGTGCGACTCGGTCGGACTGGCGCTGGCCCCGCACGGCAAGACGACCATGGCCCCGCAGCTGTTCCGACGACAGTTCGCGGCCGGGGCATGGGGCCTGACCACGGCCAACATCAGCCAGCTGCGCGTGTACCGGGCGTTCGGCGTGTCCCGGATCCTGATGGCCAACCAGCTGGTGGACCCGTTCGCGCTGCGGTGGCTGGCCAACGAGCTGGCCACCGATCCGACGTTCGAGTTCACCTGCTGGGTGGACTCGGTCGACGGCGTGGCCCGGATGACCGAGGTGCTGGAGCACCCCGTCGACGTGATCCTGGAGCTCGGCGGACCGGAAGGCCGGACGGGGGTGCGGTCGCTGGAGCACGCCGTCGAGATCGCCGAGGCGGTGCGCCGCAGCCCGGTGCTGCGGCTGGTCGGGGCCGGCGGCTACGAGGGCGCGCTGGCCCACGGCACCGAGGACGAGGAACTGGCCAAGATCGACACGTACATGTCGAGGCTCCGGGAGCTGATCACCCGGCTCGCCGCCGACGGACACTTCGACGGCGTGGCGCAGGTGATCGCCACCGCCGGCGGCAGCGCCTACTTCGACCAGGTCGCCGAGGGTCTGACCAGGCCGTGGCCGGACGGCCTGCCGGTGCTGGGCGTGCTGCGCAGCGGCTCGTACCTGATCCACGACGACGGCCTGTACCGGCGGATGTCGCCGTTCTCGCGCAAGCACCGGCTGCCCGGCGGCGAGCCGTTCCGGCCGGCGATGCACGCGTGGTCGCAGGTCACCTCGCACCCCGAGCCGGGGCTGGCGCTGCTGACCATGGGCCGGCGTGACGTGTCGTACGACCAGGAACTGCCGGAGCCGCAACTGGTTCGCCACCTCGATGGGTCCACAGAGGACTTGCGCGGGGCGTCGGTGAGCGCGTTGAACGACCAGCACGCGTATCTGCGGCTGGGTGAGCAGCAGGTCGAGGTCGGCGAGTGGGTGCGGTGCGGGCTCTCGCATCCGTGCACGGTGTTCGACAAGTGGCAGCTGCTGCCCGTGGTCGACGGCACGCGGGTGGTCGACCTGGTTCGGACGTTCTTCTGATGGACATCGTCTTTCGTGGCGCCACGGTCGTCGACGGCACCGGCGCTCCCGGTCAGATCGCCGACGTCGGCGTGGCCGAGGGCCGCATCGCGGAGATCGGCACCGGGCTGACCGGCGGCCGGGTGATCGATGTCGACGGTCTGGTGCTGTGCCCGGGATTCATCGACATGCACTCGCACTCCGACCTTCGCGTGCTGGCCGAGCCAGATCACCTGGCCAAGGTGTCGCAGGGCGTGACGACCGAGGTCATCGGCCAGGACGGGCTGTCCTACGCGCCGGTGAACGACGAGGTGCTGGCGGCGATGCGGGCCCAGCTGGCCGGCTGGAACGACGACCCGCCCGGCTTCGACTGGAACTGGCGCTCCGTCGGCGAATACCTCGACCGCCTCGACCGGGGCATCGCCGTGAACGCGGCTTATCTGGTGCCACAGGGCACTGTGCGGATGTTGCACGTCGGCTGGGACGACCGGCCGCCGACCGGGTCCGAAATGGACGCGATGAAGTCCACTTTGGACGATTCGTTGACGGAGGGCGCGTTCGGTTTGTCGTCGGGCCTGACCTACACGCCCGGGATGTACGCCGACACGAGCGAACTGGTCGAGCTGTGCCGGGTCGTCGGCGCGCGCGGCGGCTACTACAGCCCCCATCACCGCAGCTACGGGGCCGGCGCGTTGGAGGCGTACGCGGAGATGGTGGACGTGTCGCGGCGGGCCGACTGCCCGCTGCACCTGGCCCACGCCACCATGAACTTCCCGGTCAACAAGGGGAAGGCCGGCGAGCTGCTGACGCTGCTGGACGAGGCCATCGACGCCGGCGCGGACATCACCCTGGACACCTACCCGTACCTGCCGGGCGCGACCTACCTGTCGGCGCTGCTGCCGAGCTGGGTGAGCGCGGGCGGGCCGGACGCGGCCGTGGCACGATTGTCCGATGTGGACACCCGGGAGCGGATCCGCGTCGAGCTGGAGGAGACCGGCTCGGACGGCAGCCACGGCGTGCCGATGGACTGGCGGACCATCGAGATCAACGGCGTCCGCAACGAGCGCAACGCCGCCCTGGTCGGCCACACCGTCGCCGAATCCGCCGCCGCGCGGGGTGTTCCGCCGTCCGAGCTGTATTTCGACGTGCTGATCGACGAGCGGCTGGGCACGTCCTGTCTGATGCACATCGGCCACGAGGACAACGTGCGCGCGATCATGCGGCACCGCACGCACACCGGCGGCAGCGACGGCCTGCTGGTCGGCGACCGGCCGCACCCGAGGGCGTGGGGCACGTTCTCCCGCTACCTCGGCCGGTACGTGCGTGAGCTGGGGGTACTGGGGATGGAGGAGTGTGTGGCGCACCTGACCGGACGTCCGGCGCGCCGCCTGGGGTTGACCGACCGGGGTCTGGTCCGCGAGGGATTCGCGGCCGACCTGGTGGTGTTCGACCCCGAACGGGTCGCCGACACGGCCACCTTCGACCGACCGCGGCAGCGCGCCCTGGGGCTGCCGTACGTGCTGGTCAACGGGGTGCCCGTGATCGACGACGACCGGCCCACCGGCGCCGCGCCCGGGGGTTCCCTGCGGAGAGGAAACCGATGAACTGGCTGCAACATTCGACGGGCGGGCTCCTGCTGCTCGCCGCCGTCGGCATCGCCGTGCTGCTGTTGTTGATCATCCGGTTCAAGACCGAGCCGTTCATCGCGCTCGTGGTGGCCGGCCTGCTGGTGGCGCTGGGCGCGGGCCTGCCGGTGTCGGCCATCGTCGGCTCGGCCCAGTCCAGCTCGAAGTCGTTGCTGGAGACCGGTTTCGGCGGCATCCTCGGCCACATCTCGCTGATCATCGGCCTCGGCACGCTGCTCGGCTCGATCCTGGAGGCCTCCGGCGGCGCGCAGGTGCTGACCAGCGGCCTGCTGCGCGCGTTCGGCGAGAAGCGGGCGCCGCTGGCGATGGGCCTGTCGGGTCTCATCTTCGGCATCCCGGTGTTCTTCGACATCGGCATCTTCGTGCTGGCCCCGCTGGTCTACGTGGCGGCCAAGCGCGGCGGGCGGTCCATCCTGCTGTACGCGCTGCCGCTGATCGCCGGCCTGTCGATCACGCACGCGTTCCTGCCGCCGCACCCCGGCCCGGTGGCCATCGCCGGCCTGCTGCACATCGACCTCGGCTGGATGATCCTGATGGGCCTGGCCTGCGGCCTGCCCGCGTTTTTCGTCGGCGGCATCCTGTACTCCACGTGGATCGGCAAGCGGATCAACCTGCCGGTGCCGGAGGAGATGCTGGCCGCCGCCCAGAAGGCGGCCGCGGACAGCGGGTCCAACGACCGCAAGCCGCCCTCGCTCGGCCTGGTCGGCACGATCATCGGCATCCCGCTGGTGCTGATCCTGTGCGGCACCTTCGGCAGCATCCTGCTGCCCAAGGACTCGTTGGCGCTGAACATCTTCGCCTTCCTCGGCACGCCCGGCATCGCGCTCACCATCGCCGTGCTGCTGGCGTTCTGGCTGCTCGGCTACCGCCGCGGCATGACCAAGACGCAGGCCGGCCAGCTGTCGGCCGCCTCGCTGCGGCCGGTCGCGATGATCCTGCTGGTGGTCGGCGCCGGCGGCTTCTTCGGCGCGGTGCTGGCCGCCACCGGCATCGGCACGGCGCTGTCCGGATCGCTGCGGGCGGCCGGGCTGCCGGTGATCGTGCTCGTGTACGTGATCAGCTGCGGCCTGCGGCTGGCCCAGGGCTCGGCCACCGTCGCCATCGTCACCACCGGCGGCATCATCGCGCCGCTGCTGCCCGACCTGCACTACTCCCAGCCGCACACCGCCCTGATCGCCATGTCCATCGCCGCCGGCTCGATCATCGCCTCGCACGTCAACGACGGCGGGTTCTGGATCGTGTCCCGGTACTTCGGCATCCCGGTCAAGGAGACCCTCGCCAGCTGGACCGTGTTGGAGACCGTGCTGTCGGTGACCGGCTTCGCCATGGCCGCGCTGATCAGCGCGTTCGTGTAACCGGTTGCCACGGGCCCGGGCGGTGGTCGAACCGCCCGGGCTTCCGCCGCGTTAACTGTTCTATATGAGCGGGCTGCACGACGTCAGGGTGTTGGCCAGGGCCGGCATGATCAGTTCGGGGCACGCGTTGAGCAGCCGTCGCGCGCTCGCCGACGTGCGGCACTGGGGCGCGGTGGTCGGCGCGGCCAAGCTCGCGGCCCGCCGACGGCCCGAGGTGGCCGGCATCGTCGACGACCGCGGCGAGGTCACCTTCGGCGAGCTGGAACAACGGTCCACCGCCCTGGCTAAGTCGTTGCGGACCAAGGAGATCGGGCCGGACAGCGTGGTGGCGGTGCTGTGCCGTGACCACCGCGGCCCGATCGAGACGATGCTGGCCTGCGGCAAGCTCGGCGCCACCACGATCCTGCTCGGGACCGGGCTGGCGGCGCCCCAGCTGGCCGGGCTGATCCGCCGTGAACAGGTGGACGTCCTGGTGTACGACCAGGAGTTCGTGCCGGTGCTGCAGGAGCTGGACCCGGCCGTGCAGCGCTTCGTGGCCTGGCGGGACGAGCCCGGCGCGGGCGTGCCGACGCTGGACGAGCTGATCGCCGACGCCCCGAAGGGCCGGCTGCGGCGGCCGCGCGACGTGTCCAAGGTGGTCCTGCTGACCAGCGGCACCACCGGCGCGCCCAAGGCGGCCCCGCGCAAGATCCGCTCCGGGCTGGCCGCCGCCGACTTCCTCGACCGGATTCCCCTGCGAGCCGGGGAATCCACCTTCATCGCGGCGCCGATCTTCCACGGCATCGGCTTCCTGCACGTGGTGCTGGCGCTGGGCCTGGGCTCCACGATGATCCTGCGGCGGCGGTTCGACGCCCGGCAGACCATGGCCGCCGTCGACCGCTACGGGTGCAGCACGCTCGTGGTCGTGCCGACGATGCTGCAACGGATCATGGAGCTGGGCGAGCGGGAGCTCACCGGCTACGAGCTGGCCAAGCTGCGGGTGCTGTTCTGCTCCGGCTCCGCGCTCTCGCCGTCGCTGTCCAAGCTGGTCATGGAACGGCTCGGCGACGTGCTCTACAACTTCTACGGCACCACCGAGGTCGCTGTCGCCACCGTGGCCACGCCCGAGGACCTCCGCGCCGCGCCCGGCACCGTCGGCTACAGCCCGCACAACTGCACGGTCCGGCTCTACGACGTGGACAACCACGAGGTCAGCGGGGCCGGCAAGGTCGGGCGCATCCACGTCGGCAGCTCGCTGCGGGCCACCGTCCGGTCCGTGCGCGACGGCATCGGCGGGCTGGCCGACACCGGCGACCTCGGGCATTTCGACGACGCCGGCCGGCTGTTCATCGACGGCCGCGAGGACGACATGATCATCTCCGGCGGCGAGAACGTGTTCCCGGGCGAGGTCGAGAACCTGCTCATGACCCACTACCAGGTGCGCGACGCCGCCGTGATCGGCGTGCCCGACCACGAGTTCGGGCAGCGGCTGCGGGCCTTCGTCGTGCCCACCCCCGGCGCCGTGCTCGACCCCGCCGAGCTGCGCGAGTTCGTCCGGGTCAGCCTGGCCCGGCACAAGGTCCCCCGCGACGTCGTCCTCGTGCCCCGCCTCCCCCGCACCGCCACCGGCAAGGTCATCCGCAGCCGCCTGGAGTCAACCCCCTAGCCGCTGATGCAGGGAAGGACGCCTTACCCGCGTTCAACGAGGGTAAGGCGTCCTTCCCTGCATCAGGTGGG
>NZ_JBFBAM010000132.1:0-11782 GCF_040682195.1 Kutzneria sp. NPDC051319
GTATGCCTCGCGCTCGTGCGTCAGACGTCGACCGCCCTGGTTGATTGACCGGTCCCGGATCTCGAAGTCCATCGCATCCCCTGAGCTGGGGTGTTGCGACGACCACTAGAACCCAAGCGTGCGTCGGGGGCCTCTTTCTGTCCCGGAACTGTCCCGGAGACGGCGACAAATCCCCACGGACAGTGCCAGCCAGTGACAGACGCCAGACCTCAACTCTGACCGCATCGACGCAGGCCGGAGGCACAATTGCTGCTGCGCCAACAAGATCCGCCCATGCCAGATTCGGGTGTCAGCTGCTGAACGAGCAGGTGCGCAACGCCCACACCTAGGCGGGTTCGTGATCCGGCCCGCGGCGGCTGCCGTCACCGCGGGCCGGATCACGCCGCGATCAGCTCAGCACTTGCCCCACTTGAACCCGGTCAGGTCGTCGGTCCGCCCGGCCGCCGGGTTGAAGACGAAGGGCGTGCCGATGGTGGACCACTGGCCGCCGGCCCGGAACGTGAACTTCACGGTGGGGTGCTGCTCGTTGTTCAGAATATGGGTGAAGCCGCACGCGTCGGTCTGCGACACGTTCTTGACCGACCTCGTCGGATTGGACGTGAAAAGGTACGTACTGGATATCCAGAGCCCTTGCGGCGAGCCCTGGAAGTTCGCCTGCGGGTAGGCCCACACCCAGGGGTTGGGATCGGCCGACGCCGCGGGCGCCACGGCGATCGTCACGCCGAGACCCAGGGCCAGGGTGGCCGCGATCGTGGTGAAACGCTTCATAATCCCCTCCACATCACTTCGTTCTTCCGGCCTGACGGTTTTTACGAATCGGACCGTAAGCGACCAGAAAATGGCCGGCAAGGTGGGCCGACCGGTCGGGCAGCCGTCGACGAACAACGGACGCACACCTCTTCAGAAGTGACCTTTTTCGTTTGAAAGTTGCTCGGAAATTCCCGCCGTCGTGGCCGGAACGGCGAATTTCGGAAAGTGTTCACCCATGCGGTGTCACCTGCTTGTGCTGTGCGCGGCGCTCGTGGTGCTCGGCGGCTGCGCGCCGGCCGGCACGGGCTCCCGCGATCCCGTCCCGGTCGGAGAGCTGGCTGAGACCCTGCGACAGGCGCTGCCCACGGGGAGCACGGCTCGGGTGTCGCCGGCGGACCAGCCGGGCATGGTCCGTTACGACGACGGCAAGGGCGTCGTGGTCATGGCGGTCTCGGTCGGGCGGTTGCCGCCGGATCAGGCCGACCAGGCCACGGCCTGCCCCCTGTACTCGCAGCACCCCTATGCCCGCTGCGTCCGCCGCACCAAGCCGGACGGCGGACTTGCCGCCATCGACCAGGACCACGTCCAACCACTCACGCCCACCGGGGTCGAGAGGTGGACCGCGCTGACCGTCACCGTCGCAGGCGAGTTCGTGTCGCTCACGGAATGGAACGCCGCCGACGCCGATGCCGCGCCCACTCGGCCCCATCCCCCGCTGACCCCGGACCAACTGTTGGACGTCGCGGACTCCCCGCGCTGGGTCCCGCTGGCGAAGCGCCTGCCGACGCAGCCGCGACCGCCGACGACGCCCGAGGTCGCCTCCGACCGGATCCTCGCCGTACTGAGGCAAGAGCTCGCGCCCGCGATCCGCTTGGAACGCAAGGACTCCACGAGCCGCGGGTACGCCGAGGCCACTGTGGACGATGGCGGCGGTGAGGGTTTGCTGACCGTCACCGTGCAGCAATGGCAGCGGCCGGACGATCCGGATCTGGTCGACCTCTTCCGGAATGCCCGGACGACCGCCGACGGCACGCAGGTGACGACCCGGCGGCAGTCTCCGACGGCCGACACCGTGCAGGAGGACGCCGATGTCCGGACACCGGGCGGTCTGCGGGTCGCGGTGTCGCAGGTGAACGCGCCCGCCTTCGGCCTCCCGGCCACCCGTGCGGCTCCGCTGCTCACCGTCGACCAGTTGACCCGGTTGGCATCGGCTCTCCTGCGGGCCGCCGCATGACTTGGCTCGATGAGTGGGAAAGCTGTCTCGCTACGGGTGCGGAACGGTCACACGACGGCACTACCGTCGCCGTAGTGACGAACCGCGCGGACGGCGCAACGGCATCGTGGGCCGAGGACGCCGATATCGCTGGTGGGCAACCGTGTTCGCGCTTGGGGTCCAGCGACGGGTACGGCTGGACGCCGCTGGTCGCCCGTACCTACAGCTGCCCATCGACCGTTGCCGAGTTCAGCACCGAACCGACCACGGCGCTCACCGTCGTGGTGACCACTCATGGCGTTCGGGAAGTCGCGTGCCGCGTCGACGGCCGCTGGCGGCAGACCATCCATCGGGCGGGATCCGCGCACGTCGCCGCCCCGCTGACGTCGAGCACAATGCGTTGGCACGCCACAACATCCGCGCCGGTGCGGACGGTGAACATCTACCTGCGCCCGCACCTGGTGGACGAGGTCAGCTGGGCCATGGGCGGCGTCGGCATGCTGCTGCCCGGGGAACTCCCGGACATCCCCCTGTTGGAAGACCCGTACGTGGCCGCGGCGGGCAAGGCCATCGCCGACGCCGTCGAGCGCCGCGCCCCCGCGGTCTACGCCGACTCACTCGCCCGCGCTCTGACCGCACACCTGTTGCACGTCAACCACTTTCGGCAGCCTTCGGACCCTCCGTCGCCACTGGGACGGACCATGCTGCGCACCGTGGCGAGCTATCTCCACGAGCATCTCCATGAGGACGTCATACTGTCCGACCTGGCGACACTGACCAATATGAGCAGGCATCACCTTCTGCGGATGTTCAAGAAGTACACCGGGACGACGCCCCACCGCTACCTCGTTCAGCTGCGGCTGCGCAAGGCCGCGTGCCTGCTGCGCACCACCTCCCAGTCCGTGCAGCAGGTGATGGCCGCGTGCGGCTACGCCAGCATGGGCCCGTTCTCGGCCGCGTTTCGGCGGGAACACGGCTGCTCGCCGGGCCAGTTCCGACGGGAGCCCGGCTGACCGCCACTGAACGGCTTTCGCCGGATGACGAGCGTGGCCACAGCCCTGATCGATGCTCGGCGCCCGGGCCGGCAGAAGGCCCGGGCGCCGAACCCGTCAGCCCTGGTCGTCCGAGGACTCGCGGACGACGGCGACCGGGCAGGGGGCCTGGTTGAGCACGGCGTGGCCGATCGAGCCGAGGATGACTCGCTGCAGGCCGCCGCGGTGACGGCTGCCCACGACCAGCAGGGCGGCATCGGCGGCGCGGGCCAACAGGGCCTCGACGGGCTGGGAGTCGATCTCCTCGCGCTGGATGTCGAGATCGGGGTGCGCCTCGCGCCAGGCCTCGACCTCGGCGACGACCGCGGCGTCGGCGACGTCCTGCTCGGCCGCGGCGGCGTTGCGCTGCTCAGTGGTGAGGCGCTCGACGAGCAGCGCGAACGGACTGGCGGAGCGACCGTGCACGGCACGTACCGGCAGCTTGTGCCGCGCGGCGAAGTCGAGAGCGAAGCGGGCGGCGTGGTCGCCGGTGCCGAGGCCGCCGACGCCGATCACCACGGACGAGCCGGGCGCGTGCGCAGCCTCGCTCCGGACGACCACTACGGGCCGGGAGGTGGCGTGCACGATCTCGGAGGCGGTGGACCCGAGCAGCGTCCGCGCCAGCGCGCCATGACCGGAACCGCCGACGACAACCAGGTTCGCGTCCACGTTCTCGGCCTCGTTGGCCAGCGCGTCGGAGGCGAACCCGTCCACCAGCGCGACGGTGACGGCCAGCGTGGGCTGGTCCCGGCGCAGCCGCTCGGCCTCGGACTCCAACAGCTCCGAGAGCGCCTGCCGGATCTGGTCGAGGTCGGGTTCCGGCGGATAGCCGGGCAGGGCGCCGGGCGTCATCGCCACCGACCACTGCGATTCCACGGCCTGCACGAGGCGCACGGGACGGTCCCGCACGACCGCCTCCCGGGCCGCCCAGAGCGCCGCGCCCCGGGCGCCGTCCGACCCGTCGAAGCCGACGAGGACGGGACCACCGAACGATGAGGTCACGGGACATGTCCTTCCATCACGGATCACGGGTGTGTCCGAGGATGCCCATGATCGGCTTCGCCGAACCCTGCGATTACCATCGACGCCCATGACGAGCGTGGCGGGGCTGGTGCTGGCGGCCGGGGAGGGACGGCGGTACGGGATGCCGAAGGCGCTGGTCGTCCACCGGGGCCGGCTGTTCGTGGAGTCGACGGTGGATCGGCTGCGGGCGGCGGGATGCACGCGGATCGTGGTCGTGGCGGGGGCGGCGGCGGACGAGGTGCGGCGCGCGGATCTGGGCGACGCGGACGTGGTGGAGAACCTGGACTGGGCAACGGGCATGGGATCGTCGCTGCGCCGGGGAATCGAGGCCCTGCAAGAGACGGCCCTGCAAGAGACGGCGCTGCAAGGAGAAGACGCGGTCGCGGTGATGACGGTGGACCTGCCGGGCGTCACGGCCGAGGCGATCGCCAGGGTCCTCGAACACGCGAGCACGAAGGCCCTGGCGGCGGCGACGTACGACGGCAGGCGGGGGCATCCGGTGCTGATCGGGCGTGAGCACTGGCAAGGGGTGCACGAGGTGGCGCAGGGCGACAGCGGCGCGCGGGCGTACCTGAAGCGGCACGAGGTGACGGAAGTGGCCTGTGACGACGTGGCCGACGGGCACGACGTGGACCGGCCGGAGGATCTTCCCGGGTGAGGTAGCGTCCGCCCATGAGGTGGATCACGGGAATCGCGGCGGCGCTGCTGACCGTAACCATGGCCGTGCCGGCCCAGGCAACCCCGGGCCCGACCTGGCGGTTGCACACCACGGGCAGTGACGCCCGGCTGCGTGGGCTGAGCGCGGTGAGCCCGCTGGTGGCTTGGGCCAGCGGCAGCGCGGGCACGATCCTGCGCACGACCGACGGCGGCCGGACCTGGGAGCAGAAGGCCCCGCAGGGCACGGCGGCGCTGGATTTCCGTGACATCCAGGCGTTCGACGCACAGCACGCGGTGGCGTTGTCGATCGGCGAGGGCGACAGCTCCCGCGTCTACCGCACGGACAACGGCGGCAAGACGTGGCAGCAGACGCAGACCAACCAGGAGCCGAAGGGCTTCTACGACTGCATGGCCTTCTTCGACCAGCGGCACGGCCTGATCGTCGGCGACCCGCTGAACGGCCGCTTCGAGGTGCTGGCCACCGATGACGGCGGCCGCAGCTGGCAGATCCTGCCCAACACGGGCATGCCCGACGCGCAGCCGAACGAGGCCGGTTTCGCGGCCAGCGGCCAGTGCGTGGCCACGAGCGGCGCGAACGACGCCTGGATCGGCAGCGGCGGCGGCGCGCAGTCCCGGGTCTACCACTCGTCCGACCGTGGCCGGACCTGGCACGCGACGGCCACTCCCCTGCCCAGCAACGCCTCCTCGGGCGTGTTCGCGGTGGCCTTCCGCGACCGCAACCACGGCGTGGCGGTCGGCGGGGACTACTCGCCGCCGAACGCGGGGGCGGCGGCCACGAGCCGGGACCAGGGCCGGACCTGGCAGGCGGCGAGCGTCGGCGGCTACCGCTCGGGCGCGGCCTGGCTGCTGGGCAACGCCGTGGTGGCGGTCGGCCCGACCGGCAGCGACCTGAGCCTGGACGGCGGCCAGCACTGGCGCCAGTTCGACACCGGCAGCTTCGACACCGTCGACTGCCCGGGTCCGGTGACCTGCTGGGCGGCGGGCGAGCACGGCCGGGTCGCCACACTCGGCGTCGGCTGATTCACCCGTAAGCTCATGCCTTGACAAGCATATAGCCGGTGACGTACTCCAAGCAGGTGGCCACGACCTTCGAAGTGCTCGCCGAGCCCAGCCGGCGCCGGATCCTCGACCTGCTACGTGACGAGGAGCGGTCGGTCGGCCAGCTCGTCGACCAGCTGGAGCTGAGCCAGCCGGCGGTGTCCAAGCACCTGCGAGTGCTGCGCGAGGCCGGCCTCGTGACGGTGCGGATCGACGCCCAGCGCCGCTGCTACCGGCTGCGCCTGGACCCGCTGCGCGAGCTGGACGACTGGCTCGCGCCCTACCGGCGGCTCTGGTCGGACCACCTGGACGCGTTGGAACGGCACCTCGACAGCATCGCCGGCGGCGACGAGGCTTGACGGCCGGGGTTTAGTGGTGTGGACCATTTGAAACGATGCACGGAGGCACGTTCACATGACCGAGGACTACGGGACCTTCCTGCGTGACGAGCTGGGCCGCGTCGAGCAGCACAACGCGGACACGCTGGACAAGGTCGCGGACGTGCTGCTCGCCGCCATCAAGGCGGACGGCACGGTGCTCACCGCGGGCGCCGGGCACTCGCTGGCCGCCGTCGCCGAGACCTTCTACCGAGCGGGCGGCCTGGCCTGCGTGCGCCCGCTGTACCACCCGTCGCTGCTGCCCATGCACGGCGCGCTGTCCAGCACGACGGCCGAGCGCCGGTCCGGCCTGGCGGCCGAGGTCCTGGACGGCGTGGCGCTGACCGACAAGGACGTGCTGATCATCTTCTCCACCTCGGGCATCAACCCGTACCCGGTGGAGCTGGCCCGGCAGGCCAAGGCCGCCGGCACGCCGGTGGTGGCCTTCACCTCGATCGCCACCAGCTCGGTCGCCCCGAAGCGGGCCGGCACCACGCTGGCCGAGGAGGCCACGTTCGTGCTGGACAACCTGGTCATTCCGGGCGACGCCGCCTACCCGCCGGCCGCGCCGGTGACCGCGCCCAGTTCCTCGCTGGCCAACGCGTTCCTGTGGAACCTGCTGCTGGTGCGGCTGCTGGACCGCGCGACCGCGACCGGATTCGACCTGCCGCTGTGGCGCAGCGCCAACGTGGAGGGCGGCGACGCGGCCAACAAGGCGATGCTGGCCAAGTACACGCCCCGCATCGACGTGCTGGCGTGATGGAACAGACACCGGCGGTGAGTAGAAATACCGAGGAACGGAAGTCGGGGAGGGTCTAGCGTCCGTCATGACGCTCAAGGGGGGCTTGAACTTCATGCAGTCGAAGACCAGATGGTGGATCCTGGGCACGGGCGGCACGGCGGTGGTCGTGGTCATCTCACTCGCCGGTTATCTGCTGTTCGCGCCTGGACCGCCGTCCTCCCATGCCGCAAGCGCGACGACAGCGGAGCAGCCCGCGGCGACGGCCGACAGTGTGGCGCAGGACTACGCGCACTCCTTCGGCGCGCTCGAGACCACGGCCGCCGCCCAGCTGACCGATGATCCGACGGCGGCGACCGCGGCGCTCACGCTCGTGTACAAGAACATGAGCAACGCTCGACTGACCGCGAGCCTGGTCGGGCCGGCCGCCGACAACGCGGCCACCATGAACGTGGACTGGCACGCCGGCCCGCTCGACCTGGCCTACCAGGCGCCGCTGCAACTGGTGCAGCGCAACGGGAAATGGCTCGTGCACTGGTCCGACGCGGACATCCATCCCGAGCTGGCCAAGGGGCAGTCGCTGACCCTGCGGACCACGCCCGGCGGCTCGTCGCTGACCGACCGCGACGGCAAGCCGCTCGCGCTCGACGCCGTGCCGAAGACGCTCAAAGCCGGTGTGCAGCAAGCGATCGGGGGCGATCTTCAGGCCGTCGACGGGCACTCGATCACCATCGTCGACGCCACCGGCGCCGACGTGAAGACCCTGCAAACCCAAGAGGGCGCCAAAAAAGCGGCCTACGCGCTGACCATCGACGCCGCCACGCAGGCGGCGGCCCAGAAGGCGGTGGACAGCTTCCAGGGCGCGGCCACGATCGTGGCGTTACAGGCCTCGACCGGCGAGATCCTCGGCATCGCCACCAACAGCGCGTTCGACAGCGGCTCACTGAGCCCGCTGACCGGCACGTTCCCGCCCGGCTCCACGTTCAAGATCGTGACGTCGACCGCGGCGCTGCAGCACGGCCTGACCTCGAACTCCACGGTGTCGTGCCCGAACACCGTCCACATCGGACCGCGCACGATCCCCAACGAGGGCACGCTCAAGCTGGGCGCGGCGCCGGACTACGCCACCCCGCTGATCCAGGCCTTCGCACAGTCCTGCAACACCACATTCGCCCAGGTGGCGGCGAATCTGGGCGCGAACGACCTGCCCACCGCCGCCCGACAGCTCGGCCTCGGCGTGGACTTCGACATCCCGGGCATCACGACCAACACCGGACGCGTCGATGCCGCGACCGACGAGGTGGACCGCGCGGTCGACGGCTTCGGCCAGGGGACCGACCTGGTCAGCCCCTTCGGCATGGCGGTCGTCGCCGCCACCGTCCACAACGGACAGGTGCCGACGCCGGTGCTGATCAGGGGTCAGCAGAGCACCGCGGACGGCAAGGTCGCGGCGCCGCCCGCGAGCGTGCTCACCCAGGTGCGGAGCATGATGCGCGAGGTGTGCACATCGGGCACCGCGCGGGCGCTGGCCCCGCTGGCCGGCACGTACGGCAAGACCGGCACGGCCGAGGTCGGCGACGGACCGGCCCACGGCTGGTTCGTCGGCTACCGCAACGACGTGGCCTTCGCGGTGCTGCTGCCGCACGCGGACTCGTCCGCACCCGCGGTGACCCTGGCGGGCAGCTTCCTGCGTGCGATCGGCTGATCCCAACTGATCACCCGGACGGCGTTGATCACCCTATCGGACCAAGGGGTTCAAGGCGTGAAACGGTCGTCCGGGTGCAGCCTCGCCCTACTTCTTCTTGGTCCTGGTAGCACCGCCCCGGCCCCGAAGAGTGACGCCGGACTCGGACAACACCCGGTGCACGAAGCCGTAGGAACGCCCCGTGGACTCCGCGAGCGCGCGGATGCTGGCGCCCTTCTCGTACTTCTTCTTCAGGTCAGCGGCCAGCTTGTCCCGCGTGGGCCCCGTGATCCGGGCGCCCTTCTTCAGGTCAGCCACCTTGTCCCGCCTTCCGTGGGAGTGCAGGTCGGGCCCCGTTCGGCCCCTGTCGTCGCAATGATCGAACACGACGGGCCCGAACGCCAGACGATCAAGCAAAATCATCGCTCGGTGATCGTTGAGTTACCTCTGGCTGATCACCGGAGTGAATGAAGTGATCAGAGTGGCCATTGATGCAGATCAGCGCCTCGACCAGCGGATCAGGCCAGCTCGATCAACTCGAGGTAGTCCTCCGACCAGTGGTCCTCCTGACCGTCCGGCAACAGGATCACCCGCTCGGGTTCCAGGGCCTGCACGGCGCCCGGGTCGTGGGTCACGAGCACGACCGCGCCCTCGAAGCGCCGCAGCGCGTCCAGCACCTGCTCCCGGCTGGCCGGATCCAAGTTGTTGGTTGGCTCATCCAACAGAAGCACGTTGGCCGCGCTGGACACAAGGCCCGCCAACGCGAGCCGGGTCTTCTCGCCGCCGGACAGCGTGCCCGCCGGCTGGTCCAGCTGCTCCCCGCTGAACAGGAACGTGCCGAGCAGCGACCGCAGCTGCTGCTCCTGCGTGTCCGGCGCGGCGTGCCGGATGTTGGCCCAGACCGACGCGTCGTGGTCGAGGGTCTCGTGCTCCTGCGCGTAGTAGCCGATCCGCAGGCCGTGCCCGCGCACGAGCTCGCCGGCGTCCGCCTGCTCCGTGCCGCCGAGCAGGCGCAGCAACGTGGTCTTGCCGGCGCCGTTGAGCCCGAGCACCACGACCTTGCTGCCCCGGTCGATGGCCAGGTCGACGCCGGTGAAGATCTCCAGCGAGCCGTAGGACTTGCTCAGCCCCTCGGCCATCAGCGGCGTCTTGCCGCACGGGGCCGGCTGTGGGAAGCGGATCCGCGCGACCTTGTCGGCGGTCCGCTGGTCCTCCAGCCCCGACAGCAGCTTCTCGGCCCGCTTGGCCATGTTCTGCGCGGCGACCGCCTTCGTCGCCTTGGCCCGCATCTTGTCGGCCTGGGCCATCAGCGCGGACGCCTTCTTCTCGGCGTTGGCCCGCTCGCGGCGGCGGCGCTTCTCGTCGCTGGCTCGGGCTTCGAGGTACTTGGACCAGCCCATGTTGTACATGTCGACCTCGCCGCGGGTGGCGTCGAGGAACCAGACCTTGTTGACCACGTCGGCCAGCAGCTCGACATCGTGGCTGATCACGACCAGGCCGCCGGTGTGCTGCTTGAGGAAGGACCGCAGCCAGGAGATGGAGTCGGCGTCGAGGTGGTTGGTCGGCTCGTCCAGCAGCAGCGTGGTGCCGGCCTTGCCGCCGACCCCGGACTCCGAGGCGCCGAACAGGATCCGGGCCAGCTCGACCCGCCGGCGCTGGCCGCCGGACAGCGTGCTCAGCGGCTGGGCCAGCACGCGATCGGCCAGGGCCAGGTTCGCGCAGATGCGGGCCGCTTCGCTCTCGGCCGCGTACCCGCCGAGGGCGCCGAAGCGCTCCTCCAGTCGGCCGTACTTGCGGACCGCCTTGTCGAGCGCGTCCTGGTCGACCAGCTCGGCCATGCTGGTCTGCGCCTTCTCCATCTCGCGCAGCAGCTGGTCGAGGCCGCGGGCGGAGAGCACCCGGTCCTTGGCCGTGACGGACAGGTCGCCCTCGCGCGGATCCTGTGGCAGGTAACCGAGTTCGCCGCTGCGCTGGACCTGGCCCGCGTAGGGCTGGCCCTCGCCGGCCAGCACGCGCAGCGAGGTCGTCTTGCCGGCGCCGTTGCGGCCGACGAGGCCGATGCGGTCGCCCGGCTGCACACGCATCGTGGCGCCGGAGAGCAGGATGCGCGAACCCGCGCGCAGTTCAAGGTCAGTGACGGTGATCAAGGGAGACTCCGGGGTCGAGGGTGATCGCGGGCAAGGCACGTCCGCCCACCGGCTCGCGGCCGGCGGGCCCGGAGGCCGCCTAGCAGATCAGCTTGATCACGCACCCAGTTTACGTGCTCACGCGAACCGATTTCGCCAACCCCGGGCTTCGGTCCACGGTTGTGACGCGACGCACAGCGACAAGACGTCAAATGTGAATGTCTTGACTACTCCATTCGAGCTATGCCTACACTCCGTCGGCCTAATGAAGTTGCTAGATCAACAACTTCCAGTGACCGCCCGAGATCAATTTCCGCCGCCGTTGATCTCTTTCCGGGGTAAGCGCTTTCCCTTGACGCTGCCGCGCGCCCGGAATCCGACCCGGTGAGGGGATTTCCTTGCTCCGACCACGCAAGTGGCTGCCTGCCGCGGCCGCGACCCTGCTTGCCGTCCTCGTCACGCCGACCGCCGTGGCCGCACCAGCCGGTCCACTGGAAGCGGGCGGCTCCAACTACGACTTCTACTCCCTGAGCGGCGGTTGCGACCGCGAGCCGTACGGCACCATCGACAGCTTCGACCGGGGCCGCGACACCATCACCGCGCAGCTGGCCCAGATGTACTCCGCCGGCCAGCGGCGGCTGCGGATCGGGATCTTCCACCAGCACGGCGCCGATTCCGGCACGGTGATGGACTCCAGCACCGGCGATCTCTCCCCTGTCGATCGCCAGCAGCTCGTCGACCTGCTCGCGGCGGTGCGCTCCGCCGGGTTCCAGGAGATCGAGGTGGCCTTCCACCCGCAGGGCGACGACGACCCGCACAACTGGAACGCCATCGACTCCTCGGCGTACGAGGAGGACTGGGGCGTGATCTCGCAGCTGCACCCGTTGATCGAGGCCGCCGGCATCCCGTACCGGATCGACCTGCTCAACGAGGGCATGCCCATGTCCAACGAGACGGTGTTGCGGCAGTACACGCAGCGGCTGTGGGCCGACTACACCGGGCGCTTCGGCCGTGACGACACCGTCGGCTTCTCCATGACGGTGTGGATCGCCGACCGCGCCACCCAGCTGCCCGCCGTCTACGGCTCGAATCCGCCCGACCTGTTCGACGTGCACCTCTACGG
>NZ_JBFBAM010000133.1:0-11534 GCF_040682195.1 Kutzneria sp. NPDC051319
CGCCGGCACACCCCTGTTCGGGCCCACCGGCCCCCGCCACCGCGCCTGAGACGCCACATGCGCTTCCCATGTGGCATCAGATGCCACATGGGAAGCGCACGTGGGTGGCTCGCCGACTCCCCCACAGAATCCGGCGAGCCGGGGGATCAGACCTGGGCGAGCTCGGGCTGCGGAGCGACCTCGACCTCGGCCTTGGGCTTGCGCAGGCCGCTGATCGACACGGTGGCGATCAGGCCGAGCAGGGCCACGCCGGTCACCACGGCCAGGGCCGGGTGGTAGCTGGCGATGACCTCGGCGGTGGTCCGCGGCGTGGCGGCGTTGAGCACCGCGGTCACCACGGCCAGCGCGATGGCCCCGCCGACCTGGAAGGACGTCTGCACGAGGCCGGCGGCCAGGCCCTGCTCGTCGTCGGAGACGCCGGTGGTCGCCTGCATGTTCAGCGCCGGGAAGGACAGCGCGAAGCCGAGGCCGAGCAGGATCATGCTGGGCAGGATGGCGATCGCGTAGTTCGGGTTGGCGTCGATCTGCAGGAACAGCCCGTACGCCACCACGAAGGCGGCCAGCCCGACCGCGATGACCCGGCCGTTGCCGAAGCGGTTGACCAGGGCGCCGGTGCGGGGCCCGCCGAAGGCGACGATCAGGCCGGCCGGCAGGAACGCGAGCGCCATGCTCAGCGGCGACCAGTGCAGCAGCGACTGCATGTAGATGGTGCCGATGAACTGGAAGCCGGCGTAGGAGCCGAACACGGCCATCGCGGTCAGGTCGGCCGCCAGCACGTTCTTGTTCCGCAGGATGCCCAGGCGCAGCAGCGGGTGCGCGACCCGGCTCTCGATCACCACGAAGGCGACCACCAGGGCGATCACCACCGCGAACGAGCCGAGCGTGAGCGGCGAGGCCCAGCCGATCTCGGAGGCCGACACGACCGTGTAGACGAGCAGCAGCAGCGCGAGCGTGCTGGTCGCGGCGCCCAGCACGTCGTAGCCCTGGCGCGGGCCGTCGGGACGGCCGTGGTTGGGGATGAGCTTGATGCCCAGCAGCAGCACCAGCACGGCGATGGGGGCCGGCATCAGGAAGGTCCAGCGCCAGCCGACCTCGGTCATCAGGCCGCCGAGGATCAGGCCGGAGGAGAAGCCGCTGGCCCCGAACGCCGTGTAGATGGACAGGGCCCGGTTGCGGGCGGGGCCCTCGGGGAACGTGGTGGTGATGATCGACAGGCCGGCCGGGGCGGTGAACGCGGCGGCGGCGCCCTTGATGAAGCGGGCGGCGATCAGCAGCGTCGGGTCGTCGACGAGGCCGCCGAGCAGCGAGGCGCCGGCGAACACGCCCAGCGCGATCAGCAGCACGCGGCGGCGGCCGAGCAGGTCGGCGGTGCGCCCGCCCAGCAGCAGGAAGCCGCCGTAGCCGAGCACGTAGCCGCTGATCACCCACTGCAGCGACGAGGTGGACATGTGCAGCTCGGAGCCGATCGAGGGCAGCGCGACGCCGACCATGGAGACGTCGAGGCCGTCCAGGAAGAGCACGCCGCACAGCAGCATCAGCGCCGCCCACAGGCTGGCGGGCCAGCGCACGCCGGGCTGGGCGGACAGGACGGGTGTTGCGGGTGTGGTCACGTCGAGCAACACTACATGCAGCTGCATCTAATGCAAGGGGATTTAATGCGTTGGAATTTTATGACGGTGGGGACTAAGATGCGGGACGTGACCGAGAACGAGCTCGTCAGCACCTGGCGCGACCTGCTTGGGCGCTACCACGCCACGTGGTGCACGCTCGATCGCGAGCTGCGCGAGGGGCACGGCCTGGGGGCCAGCGAGTTCGAGGTGCTCGACCAGCTCGCCGAGAGCTGCTGCGACAAGCCGTCCGTGCGCATGCAGGAACTCGGCAAGAGCGTCCAGCTCAGCCAGAGCGCCCTGTCCCGGGTCGTCGCCCGCCTTGAGGCCGACGGTCTGGTCACCCGAGCCCTGTGCGCCGACGACCGCCGCGGCATCTACGTCGAGTTGACGGAGAACGGTCGCGCCCGGCATGCCGCCGCGGCCCCCACGCATCGCTCGGTGCTGGCCGCCAAACTGAGCTGAGCCTGTCCGAATTTCACCCTTTTGGTGACCCCGCTCACAGTGAATGTCAGCTGATGGTGGCTTGTTCGCGGTAAGCGGACAATGGGAATCTGCCTGTCAGAACCCACGTTGTGCCATGCGTCAGGGCGCTCGCGGGGTCTGCGGCTGCGAGCGGCACTGAGAGCAACGGGTCCGCCTACTACAGTGGACCCCAGGTGCTGACCCCACCGGCGAGGTCATGGGTGGGTGGAGGACCGCCGACGCAGCTGTCAGGGAGTGCATATGTTCGAGAGGTTCACCGACCGCGCGAGGCGGGTGGTCGTCCTGGCTCAAGAAGAGGCCAGGATGCTCAACCACAACTACATCGGCACCGAGCACATCCTCCTGGGTCTGATCCACGAGGGTGAGGGTGTCGCCGCCAAGGCGCTGGAGTCGCTGGGCATCGCCCTCGAGGGCGTTCGCCAGCAGGTGGAAGAGATCATCGGTCAGGGTCAGCAGGCGCCGAGCGGGCACATCCCGTTCACGCCCCGGGCCAAGAAGGTGCTCGAGCTGTCGCTGCGCGAAGCGCTGCAGCTGGGCCACAACTACATCGGCACCGAGCACATCCTGCTCGGACTGATCCGCGAGGGCGAGGGCGTGGCCGCCCAGGTCCTGGTCAAGCTGGGCGCGGATCTCAACCGCGTCCGCCAGCAGGTGCTTCAGCTGCTGTCCGGCTACCAGGGCAAGGAGCCGGCCGAGGCCGGCGGCCGCGGCGAGGGCACTCCGTCCTCCTCGCTCGTGCTGGACCAGTTCGGCCGCAATCTCACCGCGCTTGCCCGCGAGGGCAAGGTGGACCCGGTCATCGGCCGGGCCAAGGAGATCGAGCGGGTCATGCAGGTGCTCTCGCGCCGGACCAAGAACAACCCGGTGCTCATCGGCGAGCCGGGCGTCGGCAAGACCGCCGTCGTCGAGGGCCTTGCCCAGATGATCGTCAAGGGCGAAGTGCCCGAGACGCTCAAGGACAAGCAGCTCTACACCCTCGACCTGGGCTCGCTGGTCGCCGGTTCCCGCTACCGCGGTGACTTCGAGGAGCGCCTCAAGAAGGTGCTCAAGGAGATCCGCACCCGCGGCGACATCATCCTGTTCATCGACGAGATCCACACCCTGGTCGGCGCCGGCGCCGCCGAGGGTGCGATCGACGCCGCCAGCATCCTCAAGCCGATGCTGGCCCGCGGCGAGCTCCAGACCATCGGCGCGACCACCCTCGACGAGTACCGCAAGTACGTCGAGAAGGACCCGGCCCTGGAGCGCCGGTTCCAGCCGATCCAGGTCGGCGAGCCGACGCTGGAGCAGACCATCGAGATCCTCAAGGGTCTGCGCGACCGGTACGAGGCGCACCACCGCGTCTCGATCACCGACTCGGCGCTGGTGGCCGCGGCCACGCTGGCCGACCGGTACATCAACGACCGGTTCCTGCCGGACAAGGCGATCGACCTGATCGACGAGGCCGGCGCCCGGATGCGCATCCGCCGCATGACCGCGCCGCCGGACCTGCGCGAGTTCGACGAGAAGATCGCCGACGTGCGCCGGGACAAGGAGTCCGCGATCGACGCGCAGGACTTCGAGCGGGCCGCGAAGCTGCGTGACCAGGAGAAGCAGCTGCTCGCCCAGAAGGCCGAGCGCGAGAAGCAGTGGAAGGACGGCGACCTCGACGTCGTCGCCGAGGTCGACGACGAGCAGATCGCGGAGGTGCTGGCCAACTGGACCGGCATCCCCGTCTTCAAGCTCACCGAGGAGGAGACCACCCGTCTGCTCCGCATGGAGGACGAGGTCCACAAGCGGATCATCGGCCAGGAGGAGGCCGTCAAGGCCGTCTCCAAGGCGATCCGCCGGACGCGCGCCGGTCTGAAGGACCCCAAGCGCCCCTCGGGCTCGTTCATCTTCGCCGGCCCGTCCGGTGTCGGTAAGACCGAGCTGTCCAAGGCGCTGGCCAACTTCCTGTTCGGCGACGACGACGCGCTCATCCAGATCGACATGGGCGAGTTCCACGACCGGTACACCGCGTCCCGACTGTTCGGTGCGCCTCCCGGCTACGTGGGCTACGAGGAGGGCGGCCAGCTCACCGAGAAGGTGCGCCGGAAGCCGTTCTCGGTGGTGCTGTTCGACGAGATCGAGAAGGCGCACCAGGAGGTGTACAACACGCTGCTCCAGGTGCTGGAGGACGGCCGCCTGACCGACGGTCAGGGCCGCACGGTGGACTTCAAGAACACCGTGATCATCTTCACCTCCAACCTGGGCACGCAGGACATCTCCAAGGCCGTCGGGCTGGGCTTCTCCGGCGGTGGTGTCGAGGGCTCGAACTACGAGCGGATGAAGATCAAGGTCAACGACGAGCTGAAGAAGCATTTCCGCCCGGAGTTCCTCAACCGCATCGACGACATCATCGTGTTCCACCAGCTGACCCAGGACGAGATCATCAAGATGGTCGACCTGATGGCCACGCGCGTCGAGGCCCAGCTGAAGAACAAGGACATGTCGCTGGAGCTGACCCCGCTGGCCAAGGCTCTGCTGGCCAAGCGCGGCTTCGACCCGGTGCTGGGCGCGCGGCCGCTGCGTCGCACGATCCAGCGCGAGATCGAGGACCAGCTGTCGGAGAAGATCTTGTTCGGGGAGCTGCAGCCCGGCCAGATCATCCTCTGCGACGTGGAGGGCTGGGACGGCACCGGCTCCGACGACAAGGCGCACTTCGTGTTCCGCGGCGAGACCCGTCCGCTGCGGATCCCGGACGCCCCGCCGGTCGGCCTGGCCGCCCACGGTGGCGACGCCGTGCAGGAGTTCGACGGCGAGTGACGCAGCGCTGCTGAGTCAAGGCTGAAGACAAAGGGCGGTTTCCCGGGTTCGCCGGGGAACCGCCCTTTGTCGTGTTCAATGGATGGTGTGGCCAGCAGCGTGCGAACCCGTGCACCCCGCCGGGCGCCCGCCTACCTGGACGAAGGTCGGCGCCGGGTCGGCGGTGCGCCGCTGACCTTCCTGCTCTGCCTGCTCACCGCGGCTGTGATCGCCATGGTCGCGCTGCGGTTGCTCGGCATCGACGGCGACCACGTCATGGTGGTGCTGCTGGCCGGCACCCCGTTCGCGGCCGGCGGCGGGGCGCTGCTGGTGGTGTTCTCCATGCTGTTCCGGCGCTGGGCCGTCGCCGCGGTGGCGCTGGCCTTCACCGCCTGTCTGGTCGCCGCCATCGCTCCTCGGTCCTTCACCGCACCCCGGTCGCTCGGCGCCGGGCCCACCGTGCGGGTGCTCAGCGTGGACCTGGCCCAGGGCCGGGCCAATGCCGCCAGCGTCGTCGCCCTGATCCGGGACCAGCACGTCGACGTCGTGGCGTTCCAGGAGCTCACCCCGTCGTCGGCGACCGCCCTCAACGCCGCCGGCCTCTCCGCCGAGCTGCCGTCCCAGCTGTTCGCCCCCGGTGACGGCCCCACCGGCTCCGGCCTCGCCTCCCGGTACCCGCTGCAATCCGTCACCATCGACCCGCCGACCACGTTTCCCCAGGTCAGCGCCCGGGTGTCGCTGCCGCAGCAGCGGACCGTCCAGATCGAGTCCGTGCACGTGCGGCCGCCGACCGACGACAACACCACCGACACGTGGAAACGGGAGCTCGACGCCCTGCCCGACCCCGTCGACGGCACCCCGCCGATGGTCCTGGCCGGCGACTTCAACGCCACCGTCGACCACGCCGGGCTGCGATCCGCCCTGGTCAGCGGCTACACCGACGCCGCATCCCAGGTCGGCCAGGGCCTGCAGCCCACCTGGCCCACCGACGGCAGCCTGCCGCCCCTGCTGCCCATCGACCACGTCCTGGTCGACAAGCGCTGCCCCGTCGACTCCTTCGCCACCTTCGCCGTGCCCGGCGGCGACCACAAGGCCGTGCTGACCCAGTTCGTCGTGACGATAAACCGTTGATCTTGGCCCGGGCCGTGCCAAGCTATCGCCCATGAGGGGGAGGGTTTCTCTTGTTGTGCTGCTCGCGCTGGCCTTGGCCGGCTGCAGCGGCACCGATCAGTCCACCACGCCGGCCGCCAAGCCGGGCGACTTCGTCCTGCACGCGCACGCGGTGCAGGTCGGCAACGCCGAGGGCAAGCCGTCGGCCTATGACGGCATCAGCATTCTGGTGCCGCTCGGGCAGTGCGCCATCGGGATCGGCGTCTACGACACGGGCAACGGCACGGCCGGCGCCCACTGGACCGGCGGCACCGACTGCACGTCGTTCAAGGTGCCCGCGCCGAGCGGTGGTCTGACCGCGACCGCGGCCGTGGCCATGGCCGACGGGTCGGTGGTCGGCGGCACCAACGCGCTCCGACGCTTGAGCCCGGAGGGAACCGTCACCACGTTGGCCGACCTGACCCCGCGGCCCGATCGGATCAACGCGATCGTGCGGTCCGGGGATCGGCTGGTGATCGGTGGCGGGCAGCTGGGCGAGGACAAGTCGACTCCGCTCATGTGGACGTCCGACGACGGCGGCAAGTCCGTGACCCCGGTGCAGCTTCCCCAGGTCAACGGCATCGTCGGCCCGATGGCGGCCAACGGCGACACGGTCGTGGCGATCGAGCAGTTGGCCAAGGACGGCCCGCTCGGCAGTTGGCGCTCGGCCGACGGCGGCCGGACCTGGCAGCTGGCCGAGATCAACACCGGCCCGGCCGGCCCGATCATCACCAACCTGCTGCGGACCGCGCACGGCTGGCTGATCGTCGGCACCGGCGAGGACGAGCACAACCCGGCCGGGCGGCCGTTTCTGGCCAGCAGCTCGGACGGCGCCGCCTGGCAGGTGGTCGACACGTCGAAGCTCGACGCGGGCCAGGTCGTCGACGCCACCGTGACGAAGTCGGACGACGTGGTGATCATCGGCAGCGCGCCGACCAGCGACAGCAAGTCCGGCTGCAGCGCGGCCTGGGTGGGACCGGTCGGCTCGATGCACCGCGTCGACCTCGGCTGTGACGACGTGGCCAAGGCGACCACCACCCTGGCCGACGGTCGGGTGATCATCGTCGGTGCGTCCTCGGTGTGGGTCCGGGCCTGATTCGCGTCGATCTCCAGTCGGGTCCTGCCATGCTGTCGGCATGAGGGGGAAGCTCACCGTTGTCGTGCTGCTCGCGCTGGCCCTGGCCGGCTGCGGCCGTCCCGCGCCGGCCGGACCGTCGGACCCGGCGCTCGGTTTTGTCCGGCACGACAACGCCGTGTCCGCGCCGACCACGGACGGCGGCTACGCCCGGCCCGGCGCGGGCATCCAGCACCTGCTGACGGTCGACCAGTGCGCCGTCGGAGTCGGCGTGTTCGAGAACGGCTACCGCGACGTCGGCGCGAACTGGCTCGGCGACACCGACTGCACCCGGTTCTCGCTGCCCGTGAACAAGCCGCCCACGGCCGGCGATCGGCTGCCCAGCCAGGGTGGCTGGGACGGTTCGGGCCTGGCCGCGCACGGCGCGGTGGCCCTGAACGACGGGTCGGTCATCGGCGTGGACAGCTCCGTGCAGCGCCTCGCGCCGGACGGCAGCGTGACCACGCTGGCCGACCTGCACCTGCCCTGGCACAAGCCTTCCGACGAGACCGGCGACAGCGGCCGAGCCAACTCCGTGGTGCAGTCCGGCGATCGGCTGGTGATCGGCGGCGGGCAGACGGTCGGTGGCCACAGCGCCGCGTTGATGTGGACCTCGACCGATGGCGGCCACACCCTGGCCCCGGTCGACCTGCCCCAGGCCGAGGGCAACTACGTCGGCCCGATGGCCTCCAGCGACAACACGATCGTCGCGTCAGCGTCCGCCGCCGGCGGCGGACGGCTCACCACTTGGCGCTCCACCGACGGCGGCCAGAGCTGGCAGCAGCACGAGATCCCGGGCGTCCCTGGCACCACAAGCATCACCAAGGTGCTGCGCACCGAGCACGGTTGGCTGATCGTCGGCAGCGACGAGAACCGGCCGTTCCTGGCCAACAGCCCGGACGGCGTGGCCTGGACCAAGGCCGACACCGCCGCGCTGGGCAGCGGCATGATCCTCGACGCCACCGGCGGCAAGGACGAGGACATCGTGCTGGTCGGTGCCAGCGGCAGGTGCGGCGTGGTGTGGACGACGAGCACCGGCGGCTCGTGGCAGCGCGGCGACCTCGGCTGCGACGACGCGCCGCAGGCCGTGACCACGCTGGCCGACGGGCGGGTGATCGCGGTGGGGGTGAAGGACGTGTGGGTCAGGGCTTGAGGGTGCCCGGCCAGAGGTACTGGTCGGCGGGCTGAGTGGTGCCGCGGAACCAGGCGTCGAAGAAGCCCTTCAGGTCCTTGCCGCTGATCAGCTGCACGTACGACTCGAACTGGGGCCAGGTGGCGTTGCCGTCCCGGTGCAACGCCGGCCAGGTCTTGAGGACCTGGAAGAAGGCGTCGTCGCCGATGGTGCGGCGCAGGGCGTGCAGGGCCATCGGGCCCTTGCTGTAGACCGCGCCGAACTCGTTGCCGACGCCCATGTCGTAGAGCTTGCCGGCGAAGATCTGCGGGCCCTTCTGCACCGCCTTGCGGTACGTGTCGTCCAGGTTCGCGCCCTCCTTGGCCTCCGACCACAGCCATTGCGCGTAGCTGGCCAGGCACTCGTTGAGGCAGACGTCCTTCCACTGCTGCACCGACACCGAGTCGCCCCACCACTGGTGGGCGTTCTCGTGCACGATCGTGCTCAGGTCGGTCCACTTGGCGTAGATGGGCCGGGTCTGCGTCTCCAGCGAGAAACTGATCTTGTCGGCGAGGAAGATGCCGCCGGCCGCATCCTGCGGGTACTTGCCGAACGTGGACGACAGGAAATCCAGGATCTCCGGCAGCCGGGCCTCAAGGGGCTTCTTGTCGTCCGTGCCCGGGGCGAACGCCGACACCACCGGCGTGCCGTCGGCCAGCTTGCCGGTGGCCATCGTCCAGTGGTCGATGGCCACCGTGGTCAGGTATGAGGCGATCGGATCCAGCTCGTCCCAGCGGTAGGTGGTCCAGCCGCCGCCGGACTCGTTGCGGCCGGGCACGCCGTTGGAGATCACGCTCCAGCCGTCCGGGACCCTGGCCGCCAGGTGGAAGGACGCCTTGTCGGTCGGGGTGTCGTTGACCGGGTACCAGGTGGCCGCCGAGTGCGGCTCGCCCGCCGCGAACGCGCCGCCGGTGCTGGAGATCTGCCAGCCCTCCGAGCCCAGCTTCTTCGACTTCACCGGGTTCGGCTCGCCGCCGTACTGCACCTCGACCGTGAAGGTGTTGCCCTCGGAGATGGCCTCCGCCGGCCTGACCACCAGCTTGTCGGCGGCCCGCTCGGTCTCCGCGGCCTGGCCGTCCACCGTCACCGTGCGGACGTCGAGGCCGACCAGGTCGAGGCTGAACTCGCTGAGCGGCTGCTTGGCCTTGGCCGTGATCGTGGTGTCGCCGTCCAGGTGGTGCGACTTCGGGTCGTACGTGATGGCCACGACGTAGTTCGACGCGTTGTAGCCGCCGTTGCCGCTGGTCGGGTAGTACGGGTCGCCCGCCGTCCTGGCCCCGGCCGTGCCCTCGACGCCGTTGCCCGCCGCCTTCATCGTCGGGGTGCAGGCCGCGCACAACGCAGCGATCGCCAGCATCGCCGCCATTTTTCGAACCCGCATGCCGATGTGTGTACCAGGTGGTATGAGTGCTCCGTGTTCGATGTCGTCGAGTTCGGTGGCTCCGGCCCCGGCATTGTGCTGCTGCACGGGCTGATGGGCCGGGCAACCACCTGGTGGCCGGCGGCGCAGTGGCTGGTCCGCTACGGGCGGGTGGTCGGACTCGATGCGCGGGGACACGGTCGTAATACGCATCGCGGCGGCGTTTGGCGCACCGAGGACTTCGCTTCCGACGCCGCTGCCGTGATCCGTGATCTCGACCTGGGACCCGCCGCCGTCATCGGCCACTCCATGGGCGGCCTACACGCCCTCGTCCTCGCTGCTCTGGAGCCGAATTTGGTCCGCGGCGTCGTAGTCGAGGACTTCGCCCCCGACCAGCGCGGCCGCACCGTCGACTCTTGGCGGGCCGAGTTCTCCAGTTGGCCCACGCCGTTCCAGTCCCTGGCCCACGTCCGGTCGTTCTTCGGCCCCGTCGGCGACTACTTCGTCGAGTGCTTCGAGGAGCGGGCCGACGGCTACCACCTCATCGCCGATCTCGACGACCTCTACTCCATCGCCGCCGAATGGGGCCGCCGCGACTACTGGCCCTTCGTCTCTCGCGTCCAGGCTCCGCTGCTCGTCATCGAGGCCGAGCACACCTTCATGCCGGCCGGGCAGCAAGCGGCCATGGCCGCCCGCGTTCCCGATGGCCGCCACATCCTGGTCGAAGGCGCCGGCCACCTCGTCCAGCTCAGCGCTCCTGACGTCTACCGCGGCGCCGTGGAGGCCTTCCTGTCGGGCCTGCTCGACGGCTGAGCCACCCGCCTCCTCCGGCGGCACCGCATGCAGGGAAGGACGCCTTACCCTCGCTCAACGCGGGTAAGGCGTCCTTCCCTGCATGAAGCTGTGGTTACCTCACGAACAGCACGTCGACCTCGCCCGTGACGGTGTCGGTGATGCCGACCTCGTCGACCTTGGCGCGGATGGGCTCGACCGGGTGCAGCGCCGCGATGCCGGCGGCCAGGGTCGCGGTGTCGATCTCCTGAGCCAGGGCGCAGTGCGGCACCCATGAGCCCGGCAGGTAGTAGGCCGAGGGGTTCTTGACCTTCTTCGCCAGCACGTCGTGCACCGCGGAGTGGACCGCCAGCAGTTCGTTGTCGACCACCGCGGTGAGCACGAGGTTGTTCTCCGTGGTGGGGAAGGTGCCCAGGGTGTACAGCCAGATGCTGGGCAGCGCCAGCAGGTTCAGCTCGACGGTGAGGTCCGCTCGGGTCTGCCGGGTGAAGGCGCCGCCCAGGGCGAAGGTGACGTGCGGCCGGTGCCGGCGGTGGCTGCGGGTGGCCAGGCTCGGCACGCCGGCCCGCTCCAGCCGCTGCCACAGCCCTCGAACTCCTGTGTCGGCCTCGCCGTCGAAGAAGAACTCCAGGGCCTGTGCCATGGAGTCCATCCAACACTGCTCAGCTGGGGCGAACCCCCACGGCGTCACGGATCTGGTTGCCCAGCTCGGCCACCGTCCGCGCGCAGTGTGCGCAGCAGTAGAACCGGCCGTCCACCTCGACGCCATGGCCCACGATCCGGCAGTTGCACCGCTCGCACCTCGGCGCCAGCTTCTCCATCGCGCACTCGAACGAGTCGAACCAGTGGCTCTCGCCGCTCACCGTCCGGATCTCGAACGCCATCCAGTAGTCGTTGCCGCAGACATCGCAGGTCGCCATGGCGACAGGGTGAGGGGTCGCATCGAACCCGGCAACCGGAGCGCCAACCGCTACCGGGACAGCCCCCAACCCAACGGCGGTTTCTAGCGGTCGTTGCAACACTGCTGCTAGCCGGTGCTGGTGAGCAGTCGTGTCACGCGTTCGGCCGGGCTGTCCCATCCCAACGTCA
>NZ_JBFBAM010000134.1:0-11268 GCF_040682195.1 Kutzneria sp. NPDC051319
CCGCTCTCGGGCAATCATGTGTTGAGTTCATGACTGCCCGAGAGCGGGACTCGCGGCTTCAGACGGCGGTGGTGGCCAGGGTCTGGTGGATGAGGGAGCGGATCATGGGGGAGGGGGCGACGCCGAGCTCCCGGGCCAGCAGGGCGCGGTAGTGCTGGTAGGTCGACAGCGCCTCCGCGACGTTGCCCTCGGCCAGATGAACCTCGACGGCCAGGCGGTACGGGCTTTCCCGCAGCGGATCGGCCCGAACCGCCGCCAGCGCCGCCTCCAGGGCGTCGCCGTGGCGGGCAGCCCGCAGGCAGGCGGCGGCGAAGCCCTCCACCGTGTGCAGATACAGCTGGCGCAGGCGTTCCCGCTCCACCAGCACCCACTCGTCGTACCAGCCCGGCAGCAGTTCGTGCGGGCCCAGCAGCAGGCTCGTCGGCAGGTCGACGCCGCCCTGCCGCGACATCTGCACCAGCTCGCAGACGTCCAGGCGCAGAGCCGGATCCAGGCAGATCGCGTCGCCGCTGACCCGAACCGTCGGGACCGGCAGCTGCTGGAGTCGCCACAGGGCCGTCCGCAGGCTGGCCAGCGCCTTGCCCTCGGCCGCCCTCCGGCCACAGCAGCCCCACCGCCGTGTTCCGGTTCGTGTCCCGCCGCAACGCCACCAGCGCCAGCAGCCTCTGCTGCGCCCTCGGCACCACCAGCTCCCGGCCCGCCACCGTCAACGCGAAGCCGTCAAGCAGGGACAGACGCGCGGTGCCGGACATGGAGTACCCCCGAAAGCTCAGCCGTTCTACGCCGCCATGGTCACCCACAACCACAGGTGTCACTGCTGCGTATAGCCGATACCACCCGAAGGGGCAGTGCTTGTTTGCCCCGCCTCCGGCGGGGCGGCTCGGCCCCTTCTAAGCCCCTGCCTCGCCCTTGCTGGATTTTTCGAGGCCCGCAGCGGCTCGGGTGGTGGGGCGAGTTTGGTGGCGGACCTCAAAAAATTCAGCAACCGGGCGAAGCAGGGGCGGGGCCGAGCGCTCTCCGGGGTTGGAGGGTCAGTGCTTGAGGGAGTAGCGCAGGGGGAGGCGCTTGAGGCCGCCGACGAAGTTGGTGGCCGCCAAGGCGGGCTGGCCGGCTAGGGCGAGGGTGTCCAGGCGGGGCAACAACTCCTGGAGGAAGGCGGCGATCTCCATCTTGGCCAGGGCGGCCCCCAGGCAGTAGTGGACGCCGAAGCCGAAGGCGAGGTGCTTGTTGGGGGTGCGGGCCACGTCGAAGGAGAACGGGTCCTCGAAGACGTCCTCGTCACGGTTGCCCGAGGGATAGGACAGCAGCAGCGAGTCGCCGGCACGGATGCGGACGCCGCGCAGGGCGCAGTCCTCGGTGGCGGTGCGCATGAACGACGTCACGGGCGTGGTCCAGCGGATGATCTCGTCCACGGCGGCGGGCACGAGACCCGGGTCGGCCTGGAGACGGCGCAGCTGGTCGGGGTGCTCGGCCAGGGCCTGGATGCCGCCGGCCAGCGCGCCGCTGGTGGTGTCGTGGCCGGCGGTGGCGATGATGATGAAGTACGAGATGGTGTCCTGGTCGCTGAGGTGCTCGCCGTCCACCCGGGCGTTGGCGATCGTGGACGCGATGTCCTCGGTGGGACGGGCCCGGCGCTGCACGGCCAGCTTGCCGAAGTAGGCGAACAGGTCCTCGACCACGGCGACGACCGCCGCCGGATCCATGTCGCGGGCCTTGTCCGGATCGGCGTTGCCGAACAGCTCCTGCGTCAGCGTGCGCATGAAGGCGAAATCGCTCTCGGGCAGGCCCAGCAGCGACAGGATGACGTACAGCGGGTAGTCCATGCTGATCTGCGCCGCGAAATCGCACTCGCCGCCCAGCGCGGCCATGCGGTCGACGTGACGCTTGGCCAGCTCGCGCACCCGCGACTCCAGATGGCGCATTGCCTTGGGACGGAACCAGTCCGCGCCGATCGCGCGCAGCAGCCGGTGCTCGCGGCCGTCGATGTGCACGAGCGAGCGCACCGCCCGGCCCGCCTGCGCCATCCGCTCGATCTGCTCGTCCAGTTCGATTGGGCCGAGCACCGTGCGCGGCGCGTTGAGGAACCGGTCGGGCTCGCGCTCGACCTCCATGATGTCCGCGTGCCGCGTCACCGCCCAGAAGGGTCGATATCCCGGCGCTTCCACCCAGTGCACCGGCGATTCGCGCCGCAGTAGCGACAGCCCCTCATGTAGCCGCTCGTTGTCCATGTAGGACCTGGGCTCCGCCAGCATCAGGCCGGCCGCCTCCACTGCGCTGGTCATCCGGTTCCCCACCGCTCACAGAATTCCGGTCACGACACCAGCGACCTTAGGACCGTCGCCTGGTCGGTGGACGGGTCGGCGCGCGATCGGGCAGCAAGGTTCCGGCGCACGGCCGGGCGAGGCCCGCCCCTCGGCGCCTACATACAGTAGAAAAGAAAGTCGCCGGTGATCTGATCCGGTGATAGGCGCGTATTTCGGGATTACCGCGTGTGATCGGGACTGACTGGTGGGTCACGCCAGGTATCGCAATTGGCGCAATGCGTGAGAGTATCCGGCCCATGTACCACCGCCGCCCAGTCCTGATCGTGGGGTTTTCCCCGCTCACCCGAATCGGACTGGCGCGAGTGTTGTCCCGGCTGCCCGAGGTGGGTCCGGTGAGCGCGGCGGCGTCGACGGCGGCGGCCGTGCGGTTCGCGGGACGCAATCCGACGGGCATGGCCGTGGTCGACCAGGCGGCGGACCCCGGTTTCACCCTCGTCCGGGCGCTGAGCAGCGGTTATTCGGCGTGCCCGGTGGTGGTGCTGCTGACCCCGTCCGGTCACGCCGACGAGGACGCCCGGTTCGCGTTCGGGCAGGGGGCGCGGGCGGTGGCCCTGGCCACGGCGTCGGCGAGCTATCTGCACCAGGTGCTCTCCGGCGTTTACCTCGGCGTCCCGATACAGTCGAACGGCGAGGCTTCGGCCGTCGACCAGAAACGAAGCCACACCCTGTCCCAGCGGGAAAGGGAAATCCTCGCGTTGATCGCGGAAGGTATGAGCAGCCGCTCGATCGCGGAACGGCTCGTGGTGTCGGTGGAAACGGTCCGCTCGCACGCGAAGAACATCATCCGCAAGCTGGAGGCCAACGGCCGCGCGGAAGCGGTGTCGATCGCCTACCGCACCGGAATTCTAGATTCCGATGCTGTGCTTCTGGCGCCGCCTTCGGCGTCGAGGCTCGGCCCCTCGTGACCCCTGCCTCGCCCTTGCCGGATTTTCTCCCACCGCATCGGCGTCGGTGGGTGGGCGCGTCGGGTGGCGGCGGGCGAAAATCCAGCAACCGGGCGAAGCAGGGGCGGGGCCGAGCGCTCTCCTGTGTTGGCGGCGGGTCTGCAGTCTGACCACTGGCACGAAGCTGTGAACCGTGCTTCACTCCTTGGGTGCCCTATCGACGGACACCTCAGGTGCAGGCTCGGCTGGACGCCCAGCGCGAGGCGCTGCTGGCGGCGGCCGTGGCCCTGCTGTCCGAGCGGGGATACGCGGGTTGCTCGGTCGCCGGGGTGGCGGCCAGGGCCGGCGTCTCGACGGGCAGCGTCTACCGGTACTTCCCGGGCAAGGCGGAGCTGGTCGTGGAGGTGTTCCGGGGCCTGGTCGGCCGCGAGGTGCAGGCGGTGGAGCAGGCGGCCGACGGCCCGGGTGACCTGATCGACCGGGTGGTGGCGATCGTGGAGACCTTCGCCAACCGGGCCCTGAAGGCGCCGAGGCTGGCCTTCGCGCTGCTGGCGGAGCCGGTGGACGCCCCGGTCGAGGCCGAGCGCCTGGTGTTCCGGCAGGTGTTCCAACAGGCCTTCGCCCGGCACGTCACGGAGGCGGTCAAGGCGGGGGTGCTGCCGCCGCAGGAGGCCGCAATCACGGCTGCCGCCCTGGTCGGGGCGGTGGCGGAGGTGCTGGTGGGCCCGCTGTCGGCGGGCGTGGCGAGCGCCGACACGGTGCCGAATCTCGTTCGTTTCACCCTTCGCGCCCTGGGAGCCGACGATGCCGCCCACTCATGAGGTCACCAACCAGGTCCCGCCGCTGGTGGGCCACGACGTCGCGGCGCACGCGTCGCTGATCGCGGGCCTGCGCCGGGAAGGCGCGGCCTGGGTCGAGCCGGAGCTGCACGAGCTGGGCCGCCTGGCCGGCAGCGCGCGGGCCCAGGAGTGGGGCCGAGGCGCCAACGCCAATCCGCCGGTGCTGCGCACGCACGACCGCTACGGAAACCGCATCGACGAGGTGGACTTCCACCCGTACTGGCACGAGCTGATGACGGTCGGCGTCGAGCACGGCCTGCAGGGCGCGGCCTGGCGGGACGACCGGGCCGGCGCGCATGTGGCGCGGGCGGCGAAGTTCTTCGTGTGGAGCCAGGTCGAGGCCGGCCACACGTGCCCGCTGGCCATGACGTACGCGGCGATTCCCGCGCTGCGGCACAACAAGGAGCTGGCCGAGCGGTACGAACCGTTGCTGGCGGCCAAGATCTACGACTACGGCCTGCGTGAGCCGAGCACCAAGCGCGGCCTGATCGCCGGCATGTCGATGACGGAGAAGCAGGGCGGCTCGGACGTCCGCGCCAACACGACGACCGCGACGCCCAGCGCCGACGGGACCTACGTCATCCGCGGCCACAAGTGGTTCACGTCGGCGCCGATGTCGGACATGTTCCTCACGCTGGCCCAGGCCCCGGGCGGCCTGTCCTGTTTCCTGCTGCCCCGGGTCCTGCCCGACGGCGCCCGCAACACGATCCACCTCCAGCGGCTGAAGGACAAGCTGGGCAACAAGTCCAACGCCTCCTCCGAGATCGAGTATGACGACGCCATCGGCTGGCTCGTCGGCGAGGAGGGCCGGGGCGTGCCGACCATCATCGAGATGGTCAACAACACCCGCCTCGACTGCGTGATCGGCAGCGCCGCCGGCATGCGCGCGGGCGTCATGCAGGCGGTGCACCACGCCAGCCACCGCAGCGCCTTCGGTAAGCGGCTGGTCGACCAGCCGTTGATGGCCAACGTGCTGGCCGACCTGACGGTCGAGGCCGAGGCCGCGCTGGTGGTGATGCTGCGACTGGCCGGCGCGACCGACCGTGACGAGACGGCGTTCCGCCGCCTCGCGCTGGCGGTGACCAAGTACTGGGTGTGCAAGCGGGCCCCGATGCACGCCGCCGAGGCGCTGGAATGCCTGGGCGGCAACGGTTATGTCGAGGAAAGCGGCATGCCGCTGCTGTACCGGGAGGCGCCGCTGCCCTCGATCTGGGAGGGCTCCGGCAACGTGGCGGCGCTGGATGCCTTGCGGGCCATGGCCCGCCAGCCCGAGTCGGTGGAGGCGTTCTTCGGCGAGGTGGAGCTGGCCGCCGGCGCGGACGCCCGCCTGGACCGCTCGATCGAGTTGCTGCGCAAGGACTTGTCCGACCTGAACGACATCGAGTTCCGGGCCCGCCGCCTCGTCGAGTCGATGGCGTTGGTGCTCCAGGGATCGCTGTTGGTACGGCACGGCAACCCGGCCGTCGCCGACGCCTTCTGCGCCTCGCGGCTGGGCGAGGACTGGGGCATCGCGCTGGGCACGCTTCCGTCCGGTGTGGACAGTCGCGAGATCATCACGAGCTCGTGGACGCAACCCCGCTGAGTTCGGCGGCCATCCGCGCCCGCACCTGGGCCACCGCCCGCGAGTGCGCGAACGCCCGCGACACCTGGGCCAGCCATCGGGTTTCCGCGCCCAGGCTGGGATCCACGCGATGCGGGTCGACCTCGCCGGCCCGGTAGTCGACGCCGGCTCCGTGGGCGATCACCGCGGCGGCGATGGTCGCCGCCTCGATGGTCGCCTCGCGCCGGGCCGGATGGGTGCCGACGCGACGCACCGCGTCCGACGCCCACTCCTGCACGTCCGGGTGGATGTGCCCGCGCAGCGCCAACTGCGCGTCCCGGATCTCGATCACGTGCCGGTACAACGCGAACTCCACGCCGCCCTGCTGCCGGGCGACGGTGCTGAGCGCGATCGCCGGCATCGCCGCGTGCATCGCCGTCCACAACGGCCTGAGCTGCGCGTACCGCCACTGAGCGCCGAGCCAGCGGACCGGCCCGCTCAGGTACGGCCCCCACGCCGTCAGCGTCGCCCCGGCCGCCGAGACCAGCACGCACAGGGCCGCCAGCACCGCCGACACCTCGTCCTCGCTGGTGGTGTTCTGGTGCTGGGCCACGGCGATCCAGACGTCGTCGAGCTGCCAGCCCGTCCACGGCACGCCGATCAGCGCGCCGACGATGATGAGGTGCAGGCCGGTGCGCAGCAGGCCCGGCTCGACCAGCCGGGCGAAGCGGCGGATCAGCGTGGCGAAGGTCAGCAGGCCCCAGACCTCGTAGCAGATCAGCACCACGTTGTAGGCCACGAAGACGCCGACCCCGGCCGAGGTGAACGTGACGACGTCGGTCGAGTACTGGTGCGCGCCGGAGAGGAAGAACAGCACCGCGGCCAGCAGCATCGCCGACGCCGTGGCCACCGCGTACCGGCGGCCGCGGACCGCCTTCCGCCGCACGGAGTCGGCGAACTGGATCAGGAAGCCCAGCGCGGCCATCTTGAGTTCGTCGCTGACCAGGCCGGCGACGGCCGGCAGTGCGGTGATCGCCAACGTCATCACCGCGTCCAGGCCCAGCGCGCCGGCGATGCACACCGCGAAGCCGGCGATGTGCCGCAGGCCCCGCGTCCGCCGATCCGTGCTGGCCAGCCGCACCTTGTAGCAGACGACCATGATCGCCACCAGGCAGCCGAGATAGGCCAGGATCTCAATCATCGCGCCGCCGCGCGCCGAACAGCCGGCTGAGCTGGACGACCTCGTCCGGCGGCTCGGCCGACGGCGGCCGCGGCAGCCGGGCCGCCCGCTGGGCGATCAGCGAGGCCAGCAGCTCGGCCTCGTGCTCCTCGGTCTCCGTGTAGACGGTGCGGCCCAGGACCCGGCGGACCAGCTCCGGCGACAGGTTGGGCATCAGGACCCTGGTCGCGGCGGCGTCGATCTCCCCGGTGCCGGTGTGCCCGCACAGCAGGTGCGCCACCTCGTGCATCAGGATGTGCTGTTGGTGCAGCTCAGTGGTGTTGACCGGGTACAGGATGTAGTCCGCGTGGTCGGTGGTCATCAGCAGCCCGCACGGCGCGCCCACGGTCGCCGGCACCGGCATCAGCTCGATCCGCCGGCCGCGGTGCGCGGCCACGGCCTGCGCGAACGTGTCCGGGCGGAACGGGGCGGGCATCGGCACCGAGTCGGCCAGCTCCCGGCAGCGTCGCCACAGCTGCTTGTCCTGCCGCACCATCACTCCTGATCAGCGGGAGTCCCCGTCGCGGATCGCCTCCCTGCGGGCGATCGCGTCGATCATGTCACTGATGGTGTCGAGCCCGGCGGGTGAAAGCGTTACTGCTCTCAGCGCAACATTTCGTACTCCGGCGTCCCGCAGGGCCCCGAGCAGCTCCAACTCCTCGGCGATCTTCGCGCTCTGCTCGTCGTCGAAGAAGTAGGCGGGGGAGACCTCGAAGAACTGGGCCAACGCCTCCAGGTGCCGCTTGGTGGGGTTGTCCCGGCGGCCGGTGCGCAGCTGCCACAGGTAGGTGGTCGAGAAGCTCTCGCCGGTGGCCTCGCGGCAGGCCCTGGCCACCTCGTCGTGGCTGTACTGCTCGCGGTTGGGCTTGCGGACCACCTGGAACAGCTTGTCGATCTTCGCGGCGAGTGACGTCGGCTCGGGCTCGGGCGCCGGCACCGTCCACCTCCCTCAGCACGGATGAAGCCGTCGTACCTAGGTATTCATCACAGTTTACAGGCGCGGGTCGGTCCTCCACGCGCCGACGGCGAGGCTACGCCGACGGGTTACACCGCCGTCGCACCGGTCAGAACGCCCAAAACGCCCGGCCGTCGGCGGCCACAGCCCAGCTACCCAGCGGTTTCACGTCAGCGACTATGTCGATCACCCGCGCCGAATGTGACGATCAATGCGGTGAGCTGTCCCGTGGCTGCGCCGATCAGCATGCGGGCCCTTGGTCCGAACCGGGCGAAGTCCACCCCGGACCCGTGCGCCGCACGCACGCGCAGTGCACTTGCGACAGTGACGAAAGGCCAATGTCCTGTTCTGTCAGCGGATCTGTCAACGGATCGCGAGCTGTGCGCGCAGGGTCGCGTCAAGGTGTGCGGTGATCGCGTCGCGGGCCGGACCCGGATCGCCGGCCGCCAGCGCCGTCACGATCGCCTCGTGCTCGGTGAGGACTGCTTCACGGCGGTCCGACGCCCCTTGCAGCGCCACCATTCCCGAGACGACCTGTCGCGCGCGCAGCGTCTCGTAGGTGCGGGCCAGGGTCCCGTTGCCGGCCGCCCGCACGAGAATCGTGTGGAAGCGGGTGTCGGCTTCGATGAACGTGCGGTCATCCTTGCCCCTTTGGTCGGCCAGGGCCTCCCGGAGCTCGTCGACCGGGGCTGTGCCGGCGGCCAGCACCCGTTCCGCCGCGAACCGCTCCAGCACGCCGCGCAGCTCGATGAGCTCCCGCAGCTCGCCGGCCGTCAGCTCGGGGATGTAGGCGCCGCGCTTGGGCACGAGGCGCACCAGCTCCTCGGCCGACAGCATCAGCAGCGCCTCCCGTATCGGCGTGCGCGACACCCCGATACGGTCGGCGATGTCCTGCTCGTTGAGGAAGGTGCCCTGCGCAGCCGGATCGGCCAGCACGGTGTTGCGCAGGTAGTCGTAGGCGCGGTCCCGCCCGGAAACAGCCATCCTCGGAGTATACGGGCGGTATACACTGAGCGGCGTGCGTATCGCGCTGAGCCAGTTCGTGTCCGACACCGACCCGTCGGTGAACCTCGAGACCATCGGCGAGCAGGCCGCCGAGGCCGCCCGCCGCGGCGCCCGCGTCGTGGTGTTCCCCGAGGCCGCGATGGCCCGCTTCGGCATTCCCCTCGCCGGCCTCGCCCAGCCCCTCGACGGGCCGTGGGCCGCCGCCGTGCGGGGCATCGCCAAGCGGCACGACCTGCTGATCGTCGCCGGCATGTTCACGCCGTCCGACGACGGCCGGGTGCGCAACACCCTGCTCGTCACCGGCCTCGGCGTCGACGAGCACTACGACAAGATCCACCTGTTCGACGCCTTCGGCTTCGCCGAGTCCGCCACCGTCGCCCCCGGCGACCACAGCCTCACGGTGTCGGTCGACGGCGTCGGCGTCGGCGTCGCCACCTGCTACGACCTGCGCTTCCCCCAGCTGTTCCAGCGCCTGGCCCGCTCCGGCGCCTCGGTCATCCTCGTGCCGGCCTCCTGGGGGTCCGGCCCCGGCAAGCGGGACCAGTGGGAGCTCCTCGTCCGGGCCCGCGCCCTCGACTCCACCAGCTGGCTCGCCGCCTGCGGCCAGGCCGACCCCGCCACCGTCGGCGTCACCACCAAGCCCGGCGTCCCCACCGGCATCGGCTACAGCGCCGTCGTCTCCCCGCTGGGCGAGATCCGGGCCCAGTGCCTGGACCGTCCGGAGCTGCTCGTCGTCGACCTCGATCCGTCCGAAGTGGACGATGCTCGGGCCAAGGTTCCCGTCCTGGCCAACGCCCGCGACTTCAGTAACGATCGGCACAGCAGCTGATGCAGTTCTGGGCGTGGTGGGCGGAGCATGCGGCGGACCCGCACGAGACCCTGATCGAGGAGTTGTCGGCCCAGGTGACCGCGATTCACCCGGGGCTGCAGTGGGAAATCGGTCCGGGGGCCACGGCGCGGCACGTGCTGTGTCTGAGCGGGGCCGGTGATCCGACGCTGCGGGCCGTGGCCGAGCGCTGGGCCCAGTCCGCGCCGACTGCCGACGAGACCTGGGAGTTCACGCCTACCCGACGCCCCGACGCCAACGCGCTGACGATGCGGCTCACGATCGACAAGTGGGACTTCGACCTGTCCAAGACGGTGGTGTCGATCCGCTTGGACGAGGCCTCGATGTGGGTCGACGTCGACGTGCACCACCCGCTGTTCGATTCGGTGCCCGGTGCGGTGCGTAAGCAGATCGCGACGCTGGTGGTCGCGTGGGCGCTGGGGGAGGACGGCCGGGCGCGGTGGGTCGACCGGATCGGCGTCGCCGTGCGCCGGCCCGAGGACGCGTTGCCGGTGGAGGCCTTGCCGGAGACGGTGGCGGCGCTGGCCGAGCGGCAGACCGAGAACAACTGGGCGATCCTGCGTGGTGAGACGGAAAGCGGCGCGCCGGTGATGGCCGTGGCGATGCGTCCGATGCGGTGGGTCGACCATCCGTCGTTCGACCGGCACCTGTCGGTGGACCTGAGCTTCCGCGGCGTCCTCGACGACCCGAAGCTCATGTCGCTCCGGGCGTTGGAGGACGAGATCGTCGCCGCGTTGGCGGGCAACCGGGTCCTCATGGTCGGCCATGAGACGGTCAAGGGGCGGCGGACCCTGCACTTCTACTGCGACTCCACCGATGAAGGCCCGGCGGACATCATTCGACGCTGGGTCCGGGGCCGTTGGGGGCGCAAGCTCCGCGTCGACTTCGATCCCGGCTGGACGGCCGTCGAGCACCTCCGCTAGCTGACGTTGCCGAGGACGTTGGTGACGGCGATCTCGATCAGCACGCGGTTCGGGTTCACGCGGGGCTGGCGGTAGCGCTGGGCGTAACGGTCGACGGCGTCGGCAATCGCTTGCGGGTCCTCGTTGAGGGTGGCGACACCCTCCACTGTGGACCAGCGGCGACCGTCCACCTGGCACGCGGCGACGTTGAGCCGGCCGGCGGCGCGGAGTTGGCGGGCCTTGGCGGAGTTGCCGTCGGTGATGACGCGGGCGAGGCCGTTGTCGATGTCGAGGGTGACGCCGACGGGGACGACGTGAGGGGTGCCGTCGGGGCGGACGGTGGTGAGGGTGCACAGGTGCCGCTCCCGCCAGAACTCGGCGAAAGCGGCACCCGTGGAACTCAGTTCAGACACCCCGTGAGGGTATCAACGGCGCCGCCCGCGCCAGGCCGGACGCCGGAAGGCCGGCCGGTTCGTGCCGATGCCGGCCAGGTGCAGCGCGACACAGAGCAGGCCGGCGGTGAGCAGGTTCGTCGGCGTGAGGACCGATCCCAGCGAGATGCCGGAAAGGTCGATCAGCAACGCCAAGGCGAAAAGTACCGCCGCGATCACGGCAACCATGACTGCTCCTCCTTGTCGGCCCCAGGAGCCCCTGGATACCCGGCGGGACAGGGACGAATCGGGCCGTTCGGAGCAATCCGCATGCAGGGAAGGACGCCTTACCCGCGTTGAACGAGGGTAAGGCGTCCTTCCC
>NZ_JBFBAM010000135.1:0-10957 GCF_040682195.1 Kutzneria sp. NPDC051319
TGGGGCGTGGACTACCTGAAGTACGACAACTGAAAGTCTGGCGCTTGGGCCTGCGGGCGGATCGGGTGTCACGTCCCCTGAGCTGCTGGTTTGGTCCGGTCAGGTCCGGTTGCGTCTGGCGCAGTCCGGACGTTTGCCGGCCTGTAGACGGCCTGGGGTGTCCATTGTGGACGGTAGGGCGCCGCACGCTGGAGGACGGGGCGGCCGGCGCAAGGACGGCGGAGAGCTGGTGTCGGGGCCAGAGAACCAGCTGGTTGGGGCTGGGCTTGCGGTCGATGCTCATTGGTCCTCCTCGGTCTTGCGGGCAGCGGGGCTAGGAGATTGAGGAGCCTTGCCCCTCCCTTTCCCTCGCCCCTGCCGCCGGTTAGCGCCGGAGCGGTTGTGTCAAGGCATCTGTCCCGCCTTGACGCGGCCGTTCCGGTGTTAAACGATTAATTGCGAGGGTTGGGTTTGGTCGTGATTCGTTGGTGTATAGCGATGTCTGGGGCGGTCCGCGGTCGGCGCTCGTGGCGGTATCGTGTGTTGACGGTCCCTGGCACCTCTCCCCCCTGGTGCCAGGGACCGCCCTGTGTCTGCGTCGGGGTTCGGTCGTCCAGCTCGGGCCGGCGGTCGTCACGGCCTGATGGGGGGTGTCGAGGTGGTTCATTGGGGGTGCCGCGTCGTCGGCGGCGGGGTCCTGGCGTGCCTGGCGTGCCGTGCCCGGAAGGGTCGCCCGGCCGTGCGGAGCGGAAGGCCGTTGGCGTGCCCTTCCGGGCTTTCGGCCCCGCAACGGGCGCTGCCAGGTCGACCACCGCGCCGCCGTCGGCGGCGCGGCTTGATCCCATAGAGCCAAATTCGGCAGTACACAGAGAAAGAAGACGATCGCCGAAGGCTCCCAAGTTGCATACAGCGCAGGTCGCCCGCGTGCTCGTCTGGCACTGTGCGAGGTAGCCCCGTCCCGCATAGGGTTGCGCCATGGTTGCGAAGCCGTGGAGCCCGAGCATGGATCTCAAGGCGTGGGCGTTCGATGTCGCCAAGGACGTACTTGCGGAGGCGTTGCCGCGCCGGTGGGCACATGTGACAGGTGTAGCCGAACGGGCCGCCGGTCCTGCCTCACGATTGCCTGCCGGTGATCTGTTGGTCGCGGCAGCAATATTGCACGACATCGGTTATGCGCCAAAAATTGCATTGACCGGATTTCACCCCCTGGACGGCGCGCGTTATCTGTGCGAGTTGAACGCCCCGAAACGTTTGTGCGCGCTTGTGGCACGTCATTCGAGCGCAGTTGTGGAGGCAGGGTTTCGAGGGCTTGAGGCTGAGCTTGAAGAGTTCCCCGATGAAGAGAGCGCCGAACGGGACGGGCTTTGGTGGGCCGACATGACCACCACGCCAGACGGCAAGCACACCGATTTGAACGAGCGACTGAGAGAAATACGGACTCGGTACGGCCCAGACCATCTCGTTACCCGATCAATTGAGCGTTCAACACCAGAATTGACAGCGGCGGTCGAGCGGACTTGCCGCAGATTGGAACGCTGGAACCTAGGCGTCTAGCTAAAATAGGGCTTTTCGAGATGCGCCAAGCCGTGACCGATTCGCAAGCGAATTGACGGATGGATATTCAATTCGTCCAAGGCGGACGGATCTACCCAGTGCACCTCGCTAGATTCGCTGCTCACGCGCAAGTCTCCCGACACGGGCTGCCCGCGAAAGCAGATGGAAAATTCTTGCTTTACCTCGCCGTTCGTGTAACCAATGACGTGCTTCGGGTCGGAATAGATGCCGATCAGTTCGACGACGCGAACGGTAATGCCTGTCTCCTCCTGCACTTCGCGTACGACAGTTTGCGCCAATGTTTCACCAATCTCTTGGCCGCCGCCAGGGATCGAGTAGAGATCATTGTCGGTTCGACGGATGAGGAGTAGTTGTCCGTCGCTGTTCTGAATGACGGCGCTCACAGCAACGGTGATGCTGTTGGCCTTGGGTGCTGTCGCGTCGTCGTAGAAGTCCTTGCGTGCCACTGTGTAGCCCTTCGTGTTCTTTGTCGAAATGCCGTCACCAGATCGGCGCTGCGGCACCTTTCCAGACGGATTCGAAACTTTCTGAGTATGACTCAAATAGGCTGCCCGTTGAAAGTTGCCGCAGGTGCATTACCGGCGCGTGCGCGGCCATAAAGCCATGTATGTGAGTGTTGACAAGCATGTCCTGGTCAAACCGGTAAATCGAGTTGTACAAAATCGTTGAGTGACAACGGATCTCAATTCCAGGCTCACCGTCCAGCGCTTTAAAGAAGGCGAGAGCGTTGCGCACCTTAGCGCCTAGCGTGCCTTTGCCGATATTCTCGTCCACACCCCGCTTCTCAACCTCCTCGCAGTCGGGATCTCCAAGAAGGATTCGAATCCTGGCCCCCGCCATGGCCTTACCTCGAAGCGTACGGATCATGCGCGGGTCTTCGGTCATAAAGAGACCAGAATAGACTAGAATCTCAATCTGATCATTCGCGTTGTGTAGCAACGTATCCCACACTTCGCGCGGCAATGTGTGGCGGTGCGGATAGATCTTTACTACTTCAGAAGCGGATACTTCCACCACGCGTTCTGGTGTGACCGCATCCGGCCATAGGTAATTCTCCGACTCATGCACAAGAGCGGCGATGGTGTGGCGATGTTTCGCGTACGGCGTCCGCCCCTTGGTGATCCAGCGCTCAACCGTCTTGTAGTCCACGCCGATCTTGGCCGCCACGTCGGCAGGTGCCAGCCCCCTCCTGAGCAGGGAGTCTCGGAGTCGTTCGTTGGGCACGGGGACCTCCTGGGGACGCGAGGGACGACTTGAGCCTACCAGGGACGTCCTAAGAAATCCCGCTGTGTGGTGGGTACGTCCTTCGATTTCGCCGAAAGTGGTAGATGCCAGGAACGGCAGGACGACCACAGGAGGTGCAGACGATGACGAGTCGCGCAGTGCTTCGGATCAGGGAAGTCATGGGCTCGGACGCGGTCACGGCTGAGTGATCGAGGTGGGAGACGTAGTTCTGTTGCATGTCACGAACGACTTGCCGGTTCGTCTGCGAACGCTCGCCTTCGCTGACCGCGTGGAGGTCCGTTTTGGGAATGCCTTCCCGGTCGCGTTGCTCGTAGACCTTGCAGCGCTTGATCCGCTGATCGAGGTCCTCACGCGAGGGCGCGCCGAGTTGGCAGAACACCACACACAACGCGCTGAGCGCGACGAGTAGTAAGGACACAGACATGCCAGCACCACAGGATGTTCGATTCAACGTTTCGTTCGACGAGTGGTTCCCCCAGGGCCTGTTTCTGATGGGTGAGATCACGCAGTCGTTCGAGTACCAGTCGCAGGAGGAGAGGGCGAAGGGGCGGCCGGCGCGGCCGATCGTGGATCAGGCGACCGGGCTGTACGTGTTCCGGGGTCAGTGTTCGGACCCGGCGGCGGAGAAGGCGCGTGAGCAGGCGTTCACGGTCGAGTTCGTGGCGAAGGTCCAGCCGGTTCCGCCGGCTGCGGTCGCGCCGAACGTGCCGGTGCGCGCGATCGTGCTGGAAGGGATGACGGTGCGCCCTCGGGCGGAGGCGTCTGGTCAGGCGAAGTGGCTGGTCTACCAGATTCGCGCGACCGGGATGCGCGCGGTGAACGCGGGCGGTGCGGGTGGCTCGGCTCGGTCGGCGAAGGCCGGCGGCGAGGGTGGTCAGAGCGAGGCTCCCAAGTCCAACGCCGCGTAACGGGGACTGGTCGTGGTGACGGTTCCGGAGCCGATGGTGACCCGTTGGGAGGGTGCATATCGGTTCTATGAGCAGGCCAACGCGGTAGCCGGTTCGGGTCGGGTGAATGAGGTCGTGGTGGCCGACATGGTGCGAGCGTCGCGCGAGGTCGCGGCGGCCTGGCGAGTGTTCACCCGGCTCGACGGCCTGCCGTGGTGGGTGCTGGCGGCGGTCACGACTGCGGCACAGGCCTTTGACGCGCAGGCACGGGAGTGGGAACGGCGACTGCCCAAGGACGGTGATCAGCTATGAGGGGCGCCAATGACAAGTCCACTGTGGACGCGCTGGCTGATGTCGGATTGGAGGCGTTGGCGACCACGTGGCCGGCGGCGGAGTCCGATGTGGAGTGTGAGTCCATTGTGGAGCGTGTGGAACACGAGTGGGGAGGTGATCGGTGATGGCGGCCAAGCGGAAGCGCGCAAGTGATGTGGTCGTGCCGGTGGAGAGCTTGGCGGCGGCGGTGTTCGAGTACTCGCCGGATCGTCGGCGGTTGCGGGTGCGGCTGCTGCCTCTGGAGGGGGTCGGCGTGGTGGTGGATCTGTCGCGCTCGGCGGTGTTGGACCTGGCCGAGAAGCTGGAGGCGCGGGCGGCGGGGATGGCGGAGCCGGCGGTGCCTGCCCAGGAGCAGCGCGCGTTGCCGGTGATGATCGGCGAGAACGAGGCGCGGCGGTGACGGGCCGGCAGGAATGGCCGGGCGTGGACAGTGAACGGGAGGCGGATCCGTTGGCGGAGCTGCTGGCGTCGCTGGGTGAGCAGGTCCGGCGGCGACGGGAGGAGCTGGGGTGGTCGCGTGGGGTGTTGACGCGGTACTCCGGGCGGTCGCGGGAGTGGCTGGGCCGGTGTGAGGACGGCGTCTCGGTGGTGTCGCTGGCGGCGGTGTGCCGGTGGGCGTCGGTGATGGGCAGTCGGGTCGTGATCACGTTGGTGGATATAGACGAGTCGGTGCCGACGCGCCGTGAGCAGACCGGAGGTGAGCGGGCGTGATTTCCAAGCGTGATGCGGAGCGTCGAGAGGACGTGGCGCGGTCGGCGGCGCGTCGTGAGGACGCGTTGGACGTGTTCATGGTGTTCGTGGATGGGGAGTTCACCCCGGCGGGCAGTGTGAGCGCTCAGGTTCAGTGGTGGAACTACCTGGGGTTCGTGGCCTCGGGGCTGGGGTCGGCCACCCGAAACGTGCGGTCGTTGTTCATGGGGCAGCTGGAGGAGCTGCGGTCACGGCTGGCCGCGCGCTATCCGGCGGTGAAGGACGAGTTGCCGGCGGATGCGGCGGAGTTGTCGGAGATGTCGGCGGCCGACCTGTTGGGGTTGCTGCTCACGCTCGGCGAAGAGCCAACGGACCGGGGGATGTTCGAGACGTGGGCGGTTGCGCGTCGGTATGCCTTGGAGCTGCTGGTGTCACGGCTGGACCTGTGTGCGGACGCGTGGAACGGCCTGGTGACGGGCGCTGATCGGCGGGGCCGGACGCTGCTGCGGGCCAGTGCGCGCGCTGAGGGCGGGTCCGAGCGGAGCACGACGACGGGGTTCGAGTAGTGGTGGGCGGGGGTGGACGTCACTTCGTTGGCACGGAACGTCGTCCACCCCCACTGGCCACCGGCCCGAAGGTGGGTGGTTGATCGGTGAGTCTAGCGGCTGGATGGCAGGGCTGGAAGGAGACCAGACAGCAGGCCCGGGCGCTGCGGGAGATGCGGCGGCGTCAGAAGCGGTGGACATGGCGTCGGTGCACTGACTGCCCCGAGTGGGGATGGTCGTGCGGCCGGCGCTATCGGTGCCGGCTGTGCCGGTGAAACCGCAACGCACGGAAACATCAGTGACACAAAGGAAAACGCTCGATACGACAACTCAATAGCGGTGCGGGAGGGGACGGTCATTGTCTTGGCGGACCGTCCGTCCCCTTCCACTTCAACGTCCACAACCCATGTAGGGAGCGGAACAGTGACAAGCGTAGCGGACCGTGCAGAGGCGGCGTCAAGCCCCCTGTCGTGTAAGGGATTCCGTGGTCGCGGCACTCGAAAGTGTGTGCGATGCGGGAAGTTCGCTCGCTTCGAGCCGGGTCGACAGGTGTGTTGCCTGTGCCTGGGTCACCTTCCGCTGATCTACCCGAAGGCGGGCTAGATCTCTTCCTGTTCAGGGGTCGTGGACAGACCGAATGCGGCGGCACCTCGTCGCGCGTGCTCGGTCGCAAGCCAATCAAGCGACGTGTCCGAACAGAAAGGTTCTACCTGTCATGGGAAATTTCAAGAAAGACGCGGAAGCGGCCGGTTGTGTGGTCCTGCTGGGCCTGGCTATCGGGTGGCTGATCGCGAAGCTGATCAAGACGGTGTTGTGGTTGCTGTGGAAGGGAATCCGGCACGGCCTACCGGCGCTGTGGGAGGGGTGCAAGTGGCTCAACCGCCACCCCCGGACCACAGCGATCCTGCTTGTCGTCGCCGGCGTGGTCACGGTCGGGTGGGTGCTGCGGGCCTGGCACGTGCTGGGGATCGTGGGCCTGGCCTTCGTCGGCGTGGCGGCGTTGGTGGGGCCGGTGCTGGCGTGGCGGGCTCCGGTGTGGTTTGAGACGTGGGTGTGGCGCTGGGTGCGGTCATGGTGGCTGCGCTGGGTGTTCTACGCCCCGCGCTGGGAGTCGTGGGCTCGTGGGTGTGGCCTGGTGATTGTGGATGAGGCCACGCTGGACGTGACCTCGCCGGTCATCACCAAGGTCAGCACGGGGCCGGCGTGGGATGAGGTCCGGGTGTCGATGGCGGTCGGTCAGAAGACCGAGGACTACGAGGAGAGGGTTCGGGAGTTGGCGCACGCTCGCCGGTCGGCCCGGTGTGTGATCCGGGAGCTCGCCCCCGGCGTGGTGTCGTTGGACTTCCAACGCCGCGATTTGATCGCCGGTGTGGTGCCGGCCGCTGCGATTGCGGTGGAGCTGCTGGGCGATGCGGTGGATCTGTCGTCGGTGCCGGTCGGGGTGTCGGAGTTCGGGCGGGTGCTGCGGATGCCGTTGTTCGGGCGGCACACGTTCTGTGCGGCGGAGACCGGCGCGGGTAAGAACTCGTTCACCTGGGCTCCGTATCGGGTGCTGGCTCCGGCGGTGCGCGATGGGCTGGTGAGGGTGAGCGGGATCGACCCGAAGGGCATGGAGTTGGCCTACGGGCGGGGTTTGTTCCACCGGTACGCGGACAAGCCGGCGGACGCGCTGGAGCTGCTGGAGGAGCTGGTGGCGTGTATGAACGAACGCAAGCTCATGCTCGCCGGCCGCAGGCGGAAGGTCACCATTTCTCGGGAGAACCCTTTGGAGGTGCTGGAGTTCGACGAGATCGCCGCGTTGACCAAGTACCTGGGCGACAAGGGGCAGCGGGCCAGGATTGAGGCGCTGGTGGGCCTGCTGCTGACGCAGGGGCGTTCGTTGGGGTTCGTGGTGCGCGGGTACGTGCAGGAGCCGACGAAGGAAACGGTGGTGTGGCGGGAGTTGTTCCCGTTCCGGATGGCTATGGCGTTGCCCACGGCGTCCTATGTGGACATGGTGTTGGGCGACGGGGCGTATGAGCGTGGGGCGCGGGCCGATCGGATCTCGGCGGACACCCCGGGTGTCGGGTACATGCTGGAGGAGCGTCGGCGGGTGCCGGTGCGGGGTCGGATTGCGTGGACCGATGACGCGGGCATTGAGGAGCTGGTGGCGTATGTGAGGCAGCCGGCGCGGGGTGGCGATGTGGTCGACGGCGGTCGGGTTGTGGAGTTCGTGCGGCGCAACGAGAACAAGGGGGGTGAGGCGGCATGAGCGCCGTGAATGAGGCAACCAGGAAGTCGACTGTGGACGGTGGCGCGGTGCCGTCTTTCCCCGTTGATGTGGCGGGTCAGTCGCGGGCGGAGCGGGCGCGGATGCCGATCACGATGGACGTGGCGGTGGCGGCGGCCGAGAAGTACGGCGTCTGTGTGCGGCCGATCGTGAAGGAGGTGGAAGACCCGGACGCCTTCGAGTTGCGGTATGTGGCGGTGCCGTGTGGGTCCACTGTGGAGTCTCAGTGTGGGCCGTGCGCGAAGAAGGCGAAGGCGCTGCGGATGGCCCAGTGTCGCGAGGGCTGGCACATGGCCGATGAACCGGACTTCACACCGGAGGAGCCGAACGAGGACCAGGTGGGCCTGATGACCTGCCGGGCGGATCTGCTGGCCTCCTACCGGCGGGCGGAGGTCGAGGGCAACGGCGCGGACCTGGACGAGTTGCGGGAGGCGATTCGGGAGGCCGATGCGGATTTGAAGGCGGCGGGTGTGCGGGGCCGGTTGCCGTCGCCGGATGTTTCGGCAACTCGTCCGCCCACGCGGTCGACTCGTCGGCGGCAGGATGCGCCGAACCTGCCTCGCCGCAAGGTCAGTAAGCGGACGGTGGGGCGGGAGTACGCCGGGAAGTACCGGCCGTCGATGTTCACGACGCTCACCCTCGACTCCTACGGGCGGGTGCGCGACGACGGCACGCCGGCGGACTTCGCGTCGTATGACTACCGGCGGGCGGCTCGCGACGCGGTGCACTTCGCCAGCCTGGTGGACCGGTGGTGGCAGAACCTGCGGCGGGTCGTCGGGTTCGACGTCCAGTACTTCGCGACGGTGGAGCCTCAGCGGCGGGCGACTCCGCACCTGCACGCGGCGATGCGGGGGTCGTTCTCCCATGAGGTGATCCGGCAGGTCACGGCGGCCACCTATCACCAGGTGTGGTGGCCCAACCACGACGAGTTGGTCTACCTACCGGGTGGGGAGCTGCCGGTGTGGGACGCGACGGCGGAGGGCTTCGTGGACCCTCAGACCCGGCGGCCACTGTCCACATGGGAGGAGGCGGTGGCGGACCTGACAGAGCCGGCGCACACCGTGGCGTTCGGCCGACAGGTGCACTCCAAGGGGATCCTGGGCGGTTCGGAGGAGGCGGGGCGGCACATCGGCTACCTGACCAAGTATCTGACCAAGAACGTCGGGGAGGTGATCGAGGCCAACAGCGATCGACAGCGGGAGCACCACGACCGGTTGCACGCCGAACTCCAGGTGACGCCGTGCTCGGAACGGTGCGCGGTCTGGCTGCTCTACGGAGTCCAACCGCGTGGGGCTCGCTCGGTGATGACGGCGGGACACTGCAAGAACCGGGCGCACCGCCGGACCACGCTGGGTCTGCCGGGCCGGCGGGTGCTGGTGTCGCGCAAGTGGTCGGGCAAGACCCTGGCTGACCACAAGGCGGACCGGCGGCGGTTCGTGGCGGAGGCGTTGGCGGCGGTCGGGATCGTCAAGCCGGTGACGGACACGAGCCGGCTTGTGTGGCACAACGTGCGACCTGGTGACCCGAACGTCCCACCCAGGGCGCATTTGCTGCTGCACCAGATCGCGGAGCGGACGCGGTGGCAGGCGGAGTACGACCGGGCGATGGCGGCGGCGTGGGGTCCACCACCCGGAGCTGCGGGGCCGGATGTTTCGGCAACTCCGGAGGCGGCCTAGAGATGAGGGGGGATCACGTGGGCGGTCGGGGCAAGCGGGAGCTGTGGACGCCGGAGGACTTGGGGATGTTCCTCCAGCTGTCGGAGAAGACACTGAAGGACTGGCGGTACAAGGGATACGGGCCGCCGTGGTTGAGGATGGGCAAGCACGTCCGCTACGACAGTGAGGCAGTGCTGGACTGGCTTGAGGGCCGGTCGACGAACAACCCGGATGCCGCGTAGGTGTCCGGGCCGTGGCGTCTTTCATGATCGTTATGGCGCCCATGGCGTCGTCTCCGGCCTCGCGCTGGGGGCGGCGTCGTGGGGTGCCGCAGTGTTTCGGCAACCACGACACGAGGAGGTGAGGCCGGCGTGGCTGGGCATATCGAGGACCGGTGGTACCGGCAGGCGCGGGACCCGAAGACGGGCACGTTGTTGTTCAACGAGAAGGGCAAGCCGGTCCGGGAGCGCTCGCCGGCGTTGTACGGCAAGGGTTTGCGGTACAAGGTCCACTACTACGACCCGGAGGGCAACGAGCGGGCGAAGTCCTACGCGGACAAGGAGCTGAAGAAGGCTCAGGACTTCCTGACCTCGCAGCAGCACGACCTGTTGGCGGGCACGTACGTGGACCCTGAGGCGGGCAAGGAGTTGTTCAAGGCCTACGCGCTGGAGGTGTTGCGGGGCCGCTCCAAGGATGAATCCACTGTGGATAGCACGGCGCGGCGGCTGGAGACGCACGTGTATCCGTTCCTGGGCAAGAAGGCGTTGGCGAAGATCACCACGACGGTGATCCGCAACTGGCTGGGCTGGATGGATGAGGCCACGCGGCGGCCGGCGGACACCTATCAGGGGCAGCTGTTCGACCTGGTGTCCTCGATCCTGGACGCGGCCGTGTCGGACGGCAAGCTGCGCAAGAACCCCTGCAAGGACAAGTCGATCACCAAGCCGAAGGGTACGGGCGAGAAGGTCACGCCGTGGTCCATGCCCAAGATGCGCTCGATCGAGCTGGCGTTGCCGGCGCGTCATCAGATCATCATTCCGTTGGGCTCGGGCGTGGGGCTGCGTCAGGGGGAGATCTTCGCGTTCTCTATGGACAACGTGGACCGGGAGAACATGGTCTACCACTGCACGCGGCAGATGGTCACGGTCAACGGGGTGCGCAAGTTCAAGCTCCCGAAGGGGCACAAGACCCGTGACGTCCCGCTGGGCGCGGGCGTGCTGGAGGCGCTCGACGCCTACGCCGAGAACTTCCCGCCGGTCGCGGTGACGCTGCCGTGGGCGGAGCGGGACAGCAAGCAATTCGAGACGGTCAACGTGTTGATGACCAATGACAAGAATGATCTGTACACCCGGCAGGCGTTCAACAATGTGGTGTGGAAGAAGGCGTTCAAGGCGGCGGGTATTTCGTATGCGGCGGATTGGGATGACGGAATGCACGCGCTTCGTCATTTGTATGCCTCGTGGATGCTGTCGCAGGGGGTGTCGATCAAGGAGTTGGCGGCGTTCCTCGGGCACTCCTCGGAGGCGTTCACGCTCAAGACGTACGTTCATCTGATGCCGGGGTCGCACGACCGGGCGCGGTTGGCGGTCGATGGCATGTTCAAGCCCCGCAAGCGGCCGTCCACAAAGGACGACACGAGCGGCACGGGGTGAGCCGGCGCGGCCCATCCTGAGACGGCCTGGTGCCGGCCTGGGGGCCTGAAACCAAGATCGAATCATATGTTTCCCCAGGTGAGGCTCATGCGCTGTGCAGATGTACGACAACTGCAACAACCAGGGC
>NZ_JBFBAM010000136.1:0-10773 GCF_040682195.1 Kutzneria sp. NPDC051319
TTTTTTTTATATGTGGGGGGGGTGGTTGTTTTGCTCCCTCCCCCCCCCCACCGCTGCGGTGCGGGTACACCGGGTTGAACGCCTCGACGGTCCAGGCGTCGAGCCGACGAGCCGCCTTGCGGGCCTGCCTGCGCAGAACCTTGATCACTTCGTCCCCTTCCGGGTCTTCGTTTTCTCCTTGCACCCAGTATGACGTTCTGGCCTTCTGAATCGTTCCCGAAACTCTCGGTGAGACCGATCACGGGATTCACGTCACACGGGTCGCCGTCGGTCGCTACCGTGCACTCGTGCTCCGCCTCGCCTGCGCCGTCGTCGCGGCCGCCGCCCTGCTCACGGCCTGTTCGCCCACCGTCGACACGACCCGTTCGGTGACCGGGCGAACCACCGTCGCCGGCCAGCCCGCCGGGGATCTGGGGCCGGTCGACCCGGCCTTCGCCGAGGCCGGGCTGCGGGCCGTCGACCCGTGCGCCCTGCTCGACGCCAAGCTGCTCAGCACCGTCGGCACGCTCGGCGCCAAGCCGGCCGGGGACCCGTTCCAGGGCTGCCGTGCCGAGATCACCGTGGGCGGCCAGCAGATGACCGTCACCGTCACGCTCGGCGACATCGTGCCGGAGTGGGACCGCGACGCCCTGTCCCTGGCCGGAATGCGGGTGCTGGAGGCCCGGCAGAGCGGCAGTTGCACGGACAAGGCGGTCACGCAGGGCTCTCCCACGCGGGCCGTCGTGGTCCGGACCGAGGCCAAGGGCGGCGAGCCGTGCGCGGTCGCCCGGCAGGTGCTCAGCGGCGTGATCGCCCGCATCCGCACCGCGCCGCCGAAGATCGCGGCCGGCAGCAGTGTGATGGCCGGCACAGATCCGTGTTCGCTGATCGACCGCGACACCGTGAACAAGATCGTCGGCGATCAGCCGAAGCGGGATTCGGAGTCCCTGTACGACTGCGCGTGGCGGCAGAAGGGGATCACCCTGGAGGTCTACGCCAAGATCGGCGGCGACCCCTCGGTGGCCGGCTTCGACGCCCCGCCCACCCCGGTTGACCTGGGCGGCGTCACCGCCTACCGCAGCGACACCTCCACCTCGTACCCGTCGTGCACGCTGACGTGGTCCGACCGCCCGATGTCCCAGGGGCGCGGCGAGGTCGTGGTGGTCTACGTGGCCAACGGGCAGAAGATCGCCGGCTTCGACCCGTGCGCCCAGGCCGTCGCCGCGGGCAAGATCGTCGCAGCGAATCTGCCCAAATCCTGATTCACCCGCCCGGCGGCACGACACGGCCAGGAGAATGGGTGCTGACGAGTGCGGGTCGCCGTGCGTACTCTTCAGTAACAAGCTGAGTGCCCAATGCCGGGAGGGTCGATGACTCAGACAGCGCCGGAGAGCAGTGCGGTGACCACCTCGGGTGACGGACGGTTCGCCTCACTGGATCCGCGCACCGGAGAGGTCGTCGCCCACCACCCCATCCACAGCCCCAAGCAGGTGGCGGACGCGGTCGCGCAGGCCCGCCGGGCCAGCAACTGGTGGCAGGAACTGGGCTTCGACGGTCGCAAGGAGCGTCTGGACGCCTGGCGGCGGTTGCTGGTCAAACGGGTGGACGAGGCGGCGAGCCTGATCTCCGCCGAGACCGGCAAGCCGGCCGCCGACGCCAAGCTGGAGTTGGTGCTCGTCATCGACCACCTGCACTGGGCGGCCCGCAACGCCGACCGTGTGCTGCGCAAGCGCCGCGTGCCGGCCGGGCTGCTGATGTCCAACCAGGCCGCGACGGTGGAGTACCTGCCGCTCGGTGTCGTCGGCGTGATCGGGCCCTGGAACTACCCGGCGTTCACGCCGATGGGCTCCATCGCCTACGCGCTGGCCGCCGGCAACACCGTGGTGTTCAAGCCGTCCGAGCTGACGCCAGGCGTCGGCACCTGGCTGGCCGACACGTTGGCCGAGGTCGTGCCCGAGCACCCGGTGCTGAGCGTGGTCACCGGCTTCGGCGAGACCGGGGCCGCGCTGTGTCGGTCCGGTGTGGACAAGCTGGCCTTCACCGGCTCGACCGAGACCGGCAAGCGCGTGATGGCCGCCTGCGCCGAGTCGCTGACCCCGGTGCTGGTGGAGTGCGGCGGCAAGGACGCGCTGATCGTCGACTACGACGCCGATGTGCAGCTGGCCGCCGACGCGGCCGTGTGGGGCGGCATGTCCAACGCCGGCCAGACCTGTGTCGGCGTCGAGCGTGTGTACGTGCACGAGGATGTCGCCGACGAGTTCACCGCGGCGGTGAAGAAGCTGGCCGGCAAGGTGCGCCCCGGCGGCGACCCCGGCGCGGACCTCGGGCCGATCACCATGCCGGCCCAGGTCGACATCATCCGCAGCCACGTCCAGGACGCCCTCGACAAGGGCGCCAAGGCCCTGGTCGGCGGGGCGGAGTCGGTGCGGCCGCCGTTCGTGGAGCCGGTCGTGCTGGTCGACGTGCCCGAGGACTCGCTGGCCATCACCGACGAGACCTTCGGGCCGACCATCACCATCAACCGAGTACGGGACGCCGACGAGGCCATCCGGCTGGCCAACGCCGGCCGCTACGGCCTCGGCGGCACCGTGTTCTCCAAGTCCCGCGGCGAGCAGCTGGCCCGGCGGCTCAAGGCCGGCATGGTGTCGATCAACGGCGTCGTGGCGTTCGCCGCCATCCCGTCGCTTCCCTTCGGCGGCATCGGCGACTCCGGCTTCGGCCGCATCCACGGCGAGGACGGCCTGCGCGAGTTCGCCCGCCCCCAGGCCGTCGCCCGCCGCAAGTTCAGGCCCCTGCTCAACCCCATGTCCTTCACCCGCGGCGCCGGCACCGTCCGCCAGCTCCTGGCCATCGTCAAACTCCGCTACGGCCGCAAGTGACCCCAGCTTCATGCAGGGAAGGACGCCTTACCCTCGTTCAACGCGGGTAAGGCGTCCTTCCCTGCATGACGTCAGACCCCCAGGGTGGCGCGGAGGTCGGTGAGGACGGAGTTGGCGGCGAGGACGCCGAGGCCGAGGTACCAGGTCTCGTCGGCGACCTTGCGGGCGTGGCCGGACTTCACGGCGCCCAGCGTCGACCACAGGGGGCCGCCGAGCACGCCGGCCTGGCCGGTCTTGTCGGGGGAGCCGTAGGTGCCCCAGAGGATCCAGTCGGCGTCGGCCTTGCCGATCTGCTCGGGGCTGATCTCCACGGCGAGGTCGTCGGCCTGGCCGGACTCGGTCACCGGCAGCCCGGTGTCGGCCAGCACGGTGCCGACGAAGGACTTCTCGGCGTACAGGCGGATCCGGCCGGGCATGAAGCGCAGCATGGAGATCACCGGCAGCTTGCCCAGCTTGGCCTGCGCGTCCTGGCCCAGCTTCTTGGCCGCCGCGGCGTAGTCGGCCAGCAGCTTGTCGGCCTGGTTCGTCTGGTCCAGGGCGGCGGAGTTGAGCAGGAAGTCGCTCTTCCACGGGTAGCCGGGCCGCTCCGAGAAGACGGTCGGGGCGATCTTGGCCAGCAGCGGGTACTGCTTCTCGGCCCGCAGCTTGGAGCCGAGGATCAGGTCCGGCTTGAGGGCGGCGATGGCCTCCAGGTTGAGCGAGTTCTGCGTGCCTACGTTGGCCGGCGTGCCGGCCCTGTCGCCGATGTAGGACGGCATGTTCGGCGAGCCGTCGGGGAAGGCGACGCCGACCGGCTTCACACCGAGCGCGACCACGTTGTCCAGCTCGCCGGTGTCGAGCACGACGACCCGGGTCGGCTTGTGGTCGAGCGTGGTCTTGCCCAAGGCGTGCGTGATGGTGCGCGGGAACACGCCGGGCAACGCGTCGGTGCCGTACTTGGCCGTACGCGCGCCGGCGTCCTGGAAGCCGGCGCCGCCGACGGCGACCTCGGAACGGCCGTCGGTGGCCGGGGACTGCCCGCAGGCCGTCAGCAGGAGCGCGGCCGCGATCAGCACGGCGATTCCCCGGGGTCTCATGTTAGGTGAGCCTACCCTTGGGAATTCCGCGCTGGCGTGTGATGTGTTCGCGGGGGTAGGAAGGTCGGGCCGGTTGTGTGCCGCGACGAGGGGACACCGCGATGAAGAAGATCATCAACGACCCGTCCACAGTGGTCGATGAGGCCCTCCAGGGCATGGCGTTGGCCCATCCGGACCTGGTGGCGGTGCAACGGGATCCCGCGGTGGTGTGGCGGGCCGACGCGCCGGTGCAGGGCAAGGTGGCGCTGGTTTCCGGCGGTGGAGCCGGGCATGAGCCGATGCACGGCGGCTTTGTCGGCGCGGGCATGTTGGACGCCGCCTGCCCGGGCGCGGTGTTCACGTCGCCGACGCCGGACCAGGTGCAGGCCGCGGTGGAGAAGGTCGACGGCGGCGCGGGGGTGCTGCTGATCGTCAAGAACTACACCGGCGACGTCCTGAACTTCGAGACCGCGGCCGAGCTGCTGGCCATGGACGACGTGGACGTGCGGTCGGTGGTGATCGACGACGACGTGGCGGTGAAGGACTCGCTGTACACCGCCGGTAGACGCGGCGTGGCCGGCACCGTGTTGCTGGAGAAGATCGTCGGTGCGGCGGCTGAGCAGGGTGCGGATCTCGATCGCTGCGAAGCGTTGGCACGCAAGGTGGTGGCCAATGTGCGGTCGCTGGGCCTGGCGCTGACGGCGTGCACGGTGCCCCACGTGGGGCAGCCGAGTTTCGAGCTGGCCGACGACGAGTACGAGCTGGGCATCGGCATCCACGGCGAGCCCGGCCGTGAGCGGCGGACGATGGAGCCGGCGGATGTGTTGGTGCGCAGGCTGATCGAGCCCGTGCTGGAGGATCTGCCGTTCGCCGAGGGCGACAAGGTGTTGTTGTTCACCAACTCCATGGGCGGCACGCCGCTGGTCGAGCTGTACCTGGCCCACGGCATCGCGGAGAAGTTGTTGGCGGAGCGGGGAATCGTGGTCGAGCGGCGACTCGTCGGCCCGTACGTGACAAGTCTGGAGATGCAGGGCATGAGCCTGACGCTGCTGAAGCTGGACGACGAGTTGACCGAGCTGTGGGACGCGCCGGTGCGCACCGTGGCCCTGCGCTGGGGGATGTGACGATGGGCTGCTCGACTGCGGATGTGGCGTCGGCGGTGCGCGCGATGGCGGCGGTGGTCGTGGCCCACCGGGACGAGCTGGTCGACCTCGACCGGGTCATCGGCGACGGCGACCACGGAGAGAACCTCAAGCGGGGATTCGACTTCGTGGTGTCCGCACTGGACACGTCCGAAGTGGACAGTCCGGCCGCGGTGCTGAAGCTGGTGGCCAAGACGTTGATCTCCAAGGTCGGCGGCGCGTCGGGGCCGCTGCTGGGCACGGCCTTCCTGCGCGCGGCCTCGGGGCTGGAGGAGGTCGACGGGGCCTCGGTCGCCGCCGCGCTGCGGGCGGCGCTGGACGGTGTCGTCGCGCGGGGCAAGGCCGAGGTGGGCGACAAGACGATGGTGGACGCCCTACTGCCGGCGGTGGAGGCGGCCGAGGCCGTGAAGGACAGATCGGTGGCCGAGGTGTTGCAGGCCGCGGCATCGGCCGCCGAAACCGGAGCCGAGTCGACGATTCCGTTGGTGGCGCGCAAGGGTCGGGCGTCGTACCTGGGCGAGCGCTCGGCCGGGCATCTCGACCCCGGCGCCCGCTCCACCTCGCTGCTGCTGCGGTCGCTGGCCGACACGGCCTCGGCGAGCGCGTCATGACCGTCGGGCTGGTGATCGTCTCGCACAGCGTCAAGCTGGCCGAGGGCGTGGCCGAGCTGGCCGGCCAGATGGCCCCGGACGTGACGATCAAGGCGGCCGGCGGCATGGACGACGGCTCGATCGGAACCGATTTCGACCGGGTCTGCGCGGCCCTGGAGCAGGCCGACACCGGCGACGGCGCGGTGCTGCTCTACGACCTCGGCAGCGCCCGGATGATCGCCGACCTCGCCGTCGAGTCGCTCGCGAATCCGTTGCTGGCGATGGTGGTCGACGCCCCGGTGGTGGAGGGTGCGGTCGCGGCGGCCGTGGCCGCGCAGGGCGGCGGCGACCTCGCCGGCGTCGCGCGTGCGGCCGGCGAGCGGCCGCCGGAGTTCGGCGCGCAGGCCACGCCGGCCGTCGGCGAATCCATCGAACTGGTGCTGCGCAACGAGGTCGGCCTGCACGCGCGGCCGGCCGCGCTGCTGGTCCGCACGATCGCCAGCCTCAAGGCCGATGTGACCGTCTACCACAACGGGCAGCAGGCCGACGCCCGCAGCGTGCTGGCGCTGATGGGGCTGTCGGCGGTGGGCGGTGACACGATCAAGGTGGTGGCCGACGGGCCCGACGCGGCCGAGGCGCTGCGCCGGATCGGCAAGCTGGTGGAGATCGAGTTCGATGAGTAGTCCGAAACGCACTGAACCGGGCGGGCGGCCGCGGGCGTAGTTGGCGGCGATCGTCTCTGCGAGCACGACCGACCGGCCGGCTCAGTGCTTTTCAGGAAGGACTGCTCATGGTTGCCACTCGGGTGATCGCCGCGGGCGCGGCCGTCGCCGCGTTCACGATCGTCGCGGTTGCGCCGGCCGCGTATGCCGACACCAGCAACAACCGGGACAACAACGACAACAACGCGTCACTGAGGATCGACCCGTCGCAGCGCTCCTACCGGGGCGGCGACAAGATCAAGCTCGACGCCCGCTGCGACTCCAACCGGGCCGACATCGCCATCTCGGCCGCCCTGGACAACGTCAAGGAATGGGTCAGGACGGGCCGCAAGGACTTCAACATCCAGGCCACCGCCCGGGTCCGCGACGACGTGAAGTCGGGCAACTTCGAGATCTCCTTCCGCTGCGGCAACCAGAAGATCTCCGTCATGATCAACGTGGACAACGGCAACCGCGGCGGCGGTGGCAACGGCGGCGGCGGGACCACGACGACCAACACCACGACTTCGACCACTGTGGACACTTCCACCACCATGGTCTACCCCAGCGGCGCGCCCCAGACCGGTGGCCAGGGCCCGTCCGACACCGGTTCCGGGCTGCTGCTGGCCGAGCTCGGCGGCGTGGCGCTGGTCGGCGCCGCGGGCGTCGGCGTCGCGGTGACCCGCCGGCGCAAGCTCGCCGTCCAGCGCGGCTGAGGGCGGGGCATGGAGCCGACACTGCACATCCCCAGGCCGGGCGGCGGATCCAAGCCGCCGTCCGGTCGGCGCACGATGCTGATCGTCGCCGGCGCGCTGGTCGTGGTGGTCGCTGTGGCCGCGTTCGCGCTCGGCCTCGTCCATTCGGCCAAGCCCGAGAACACGGCCCTGACCAGCCCGTCGGTGCCGACCACCAGCCGGCCGGTCGCGGCGGCGCCCACCACTTCCGTGGCGCAGCAGGCGCCCGCGCCGCCGGCCGACAACGGGTCGCGCGCCGGCTTGCCCGTCCGCGTGGACGTGGACGCGATCAACGCCCACTCCTCGTTGGTCCAACTTGGACTGAATGCCGACAAGACCGTCCAGGTGCCGCCGGTCAGCCAGCCGTTGCAGGCCGGCTGGTACAAGTTCGGCGTGCGGCCGGGCGAGGTGGGCAAGGCCGTGATCCTCGGGCACGTGGACGGCGGCGGGCAGCTCGGCATCTTCAACAAGCTCAACCAGCTCAAGGCCGGCGACGCCGTCAAGGTGACCGACCAGAGCGGGCAGGTGCTGAACTTCATGGTGCGCCAGGTTCAGCAGGTGCCCAAGGCCCAGTTCCCGACCCAGGCCGTGTACGGGCCGTCCACCCAGCGCGAGCTGCGGCTGATCACCTGCGGCGGCTCGTTCGACAAGGCCAGCGGCAACTACGTGGACAACATCATCGTCTCCGCTGTCCTGGCCTGACCGTCGTCGGCGCCGGGGCGTGTCGATCCTGGGTGACGCGTTCCCGGCGCCGGCCCCTCGTCTCGGCGAGGTCGGGGGAACTTGCACGATTCGGTGGCGAAGCTCACCCGGTCGAGCGGTCGCGGCGTGGCAGTATCTCCGCCAAGCTCGGATGTTACTGACGCGTAGCAAGCCAGTGACGCCGCTTCGACGAGCGCCGGAGGTCCGCCGTGACGCGCGAAATCACCACCATCGGGATCGTTGGACTGGGCACCATGGGTGCCGGCATCGCGGAGGTGTGCGCGCGGCGCGGGCTACGGGTGGTGGCCGTCGAGGTGGATGAGGCCGCGATCGCCAAGGGGCGCGGGCACATCGAGCACTCCACGTCCCGCGCGGTGTCCGGCGGCAAGCTGGACGAGGCCGGCCGGGTCGATCTGCTGGGCCGGATCTCTTACGGCACAAGCCTTTCCGACCTGGCCGAGGTCGACCTGGTGGTCGAGGCCGTGCCGGAGAACCTGGCGCTGAAGGCCGAGATCTTCGCGCAGCTGGACAAGATCGTGCGGCCGCACGTCATCCTGGCGTCCAACACCTCGTCGCTGTCCATCACCGAGATCAGCGTGCACACCGGCCGGCCCGGCAAGGTGCTGGGGCTGCACTTCTTCAACCCCGCGCCGGTGCTCAAGCTGGTCGAGGTGGTGCGGACCGTCGTCACCGAGCACGACGTGGTCGACGACGCCGTCGCTTTCCTCGGCGGGCTGGGCAAAACCCCCGTGGTGATCGGCGACCGCGCCGGCTTCATCGCCAACGCGCTGCTGTTCGGTTACCTCAACCATGCCGTGCGCATGTACGAGAGCCGTTACGCCACAAGGGAAGACCTCGACGCCGCGATGCGGTACGGCTGCGGCTACCCGATGGGACCGTTGGCGCTGCTGGATCTCATCGGCCTCGACACCGCGTACGAGATCCTCGACACGATGTACCACCAGTCCCGCAACAGGTTGCACGCCCCCGCGCCGATTCTCAAGCAGATGATCACCGCCGGCCTGCTGGGCCGGAAGTCCGGGCGCGGCTTCTACACCTATGAGGCCCCCGACTCGCCCGTGGTGGTCGGCGACGCCGTTTCCGTTGCGGTTGCCGGCACTCCGCGTGAGGTGCGCCGGGTCGGCGTGATCGGCACCGGCACCATGGCCACCGGCATCGTCGAGGTTTTCGCCAAGGCCGGCAACGATGTCGTGCTGCGGGCCCGAGGCGTGGACAAGGCCGAGGCCGCCGTCGCCAAGATCCGCAAGTCCCTCGACAAGGCCGTCGTTCGCGGCAAGCTGGCCGAGGCCGACCGGGACGCCGCGTTGTCCCGCATCCACACCACCGTCGAGTTCGAGGCGCTGGGCGACTGCGACCTGGTCATCGAGGCCGTCGCCGAGGAGCTTTCCGTCAAGCAGGCCGTTTTCGGCGCCCTGGACGAGGTGTGCAAGCCCGGGGCCGTGCTCGCCACCACCACGTCCTCCCTGCCCGTCATCGAATGCGCGGCCGCCACCTCGCGCCCCGGCGATGTCGTCGGGCTGCACTTCTTCAATCCCGCCCAGGTCATGAAGCTCGTGGAGATCGTCTCCACCATCGCCACCGCCCCCGACGTCGTCGCCACCGCGCACGCCGTGTGCAAGTCGCTGCGCAAGGAGCCCGTGCACTGCGGCGACCGGGCCGGCTTCATCGTCAACGCCCTGCTTTTCCCGTACCTCAACGACGCCGTGAAGATGCTTGAGGCCCACTACGCCGAGGCCGACGACATCGACACCGCCATGAAGGTCGGCTGCGGCCTGCCCATGGGCCCCTTCGAGCTCCTCGACGTCGTGGGCCTCGACGTCTCCCTGGCCATCGAGCGCACCCTCTACCTCGAGTTCCGCGAGGCCGGCTTTGCCCCCGCCCCCCTGCTGGAGCACCTCGTCACCGCCGGCCGCCTCGGCCGCAAGACCGGCAAGGGGTTCCGCGACTACACCATGTGACGTCCCGCTACGCTGTGCACGTGACGATCATGCGCCTCCTCGGGTTGCCCCCTCGGATCTGCGACACGATCCAGGCCCGGGCCCGAGCCGCCGGCCAGTCCGTCGAGGACTACGTCCGCGGCCACCTGATCGAGCTGGCGTCACAGCGGACGTCCGACGAGATGCTGAACGAGATCGAGGCCCGGCTGGCCCGACCGCTCTCCGGACTGTCCTCGAACCACGAGGAACAGCCTTATGAGCACAGCAATCAGCGCAGCAGCGCTGAATCAGCGCTACCCTGATGTGGTGGCGACCATCCAGATCCGCGACATCCCGGAAGAGACGTACGAGACGATCCGACTGCGGGCGCGTGCCGCCGGCCAGTCGATCCAGGCGTACATGCGCGACCAGGTGATCGCATTGGCCGCACAGCCGACCAAGAACGAGGTCATTGCCGCGATCCGCGCGGTCCTGGCGCGGGAAGGGCGGCCGACGACGATGGCCGACATCGTGGCGGATGTGGCGGCCGGCCGAGATGACTGACCTTGTTGTCGATGCTTCGGTGTTCGTCTATGCGACCACGGCAACCGGTCCGGTGGCGGACGCGTTGTTGGACCGGCTCGGGGCGGCCATCTGCCATGCGCCGCAACTGGTCGACTACGAAGTGGGGCAAGCGCTCCGCCGGCGCGAGCGGGCCGGCAAGATCACCCCGGAGGCCGCGCTGACCAGCCTCAAAGCGGCACGCCATCTGATCAGTTGCCGATATCCGGCAGCGGGTCCCATCGGCGATGCCGCATGGGAGCTGCGACCAACGATCACTTACTACGACGCGCAATACGTCGCTCTGGCAACGGCACTCAATGCGCCGTTGCTTACCGGTGATGGCCGGCTGAGTCGGGCGCCGGGCCTCACCTGCAAGGTTGAGGTGATCGGACAGCCCTAGCTGTACTGACTCGTGAGGTTAGGAACGCGGCTGGCTGGCGGTAGGCCGTTGAGTGCGGTGTGGCCGCGGTGGTGATTGTAGGTGTGGAGC
>NZ_JBFBAM010000137.1:0-10443 GCF_040682195.1 Kutzneria sp. NPDC051319
AAACGCCCGGTCCCATTCCGAACCCGGAAGCTAAGCCCTCCAGCGCCGATGGTACTGCACTCGTGAGGGTGTGGGAGAGTAGGACGCCGCCGGACTAAAATTGGGGAAGGCCCCTGCGTCGTGGCGACACGATGCAGGGGCCTTCTTCTATGTGCCCCGAAGAGGCGCCCGGGGCCACGTGACGGCTACCGTGGTACCGGAGAGCGCCACCATCCCTTCGTGGGCTCTTGCCATGTTGTTCTAGGAGGTTGTTGTGTCCAGGTTCGGGCAGCGTCCCGGCGATCGTGAGCGCGGTCAGGGTGACCGTCAGCAGCGCACCGGCGGCCAGGGATCAAGTGAAGGCCGGGGTCAGCGCGGCGATCGTGGCGAGCGGCGGTCGTTTGGCGACCGTCAGCAGGGTGGTGCGCCCCGCCAGGACCGCGGCAACTGGTCGCCGCGGGACAACAACGACCGCAGCAACGGCACCAGCAACCGTGGCGGTTCCGCCGGCGGCGGCTACCGCGGCAGCGACTCCCGTTCCGGCGGCAGCGACCGCCCCCGCTACAACAACAGCGGCAGCAACGACTCGCGCGGCGGCAGTGACCGCCCTCGTTTCAACAGCGGCGGCGACTCCCGTGGCGGCAGCGATCGCCCGCGCTACAACAGCGATCGTGGCAACGACTCGCGTTCCGGCGGCGGCGATCGTCCCCGGTTCAACAGCGACCGCAGCGGCAGCAGCAACCGTGGCGGTTCCGCCGGCGGCGGCTACCGCGGTAACGACTCGCGCTCTGGCAGCAGCGACCGCCCCCGCTACAACAACAGCGGCAGCAGCAGCGACTCGCGCGGCGGCGGCGACCGCCCCCGTTTCAACAACGACCGTGGCGACCGCCCGCGCTACAACAGTGACAACCAGCGCTCCGGCAGCGGGTCGAGCGGCGGCTACCGCTCCGGCTCCTCCGACCGTTCTGGTTCGGGTGACCGGCCGCGCTTCACGAGCGACCGCAACGACCAGCGCGGTGGCGACCGCCCGCGTTACAACGGCGGCGACCGTGACAACCAGCGTTCGGGTGGCAGCTCGGGCGGCGGTTACCGCTCTGACCGCAACAGCTCCGGTTCCAGCGACCGTCCGAGCTACGGCAGCGACCGTGGTGGTGAGCGGGGTGGCGACCAGCGCGGTGGTGAGCGTCGCTCGTACGGCGATCGCGACCAGCAGCGCCCTGCCCGGTTCAACAGCGACCGGAACAACGACCGCGGTGGCGACCGTCCTCGGTACAACGACCGGGACAGCGAGCGCCCGCGCTACAACGGCGGCGACCGCGACAACCAGCGTTCCGGCGGCGGTTCGACCGGCGGCTACCGCTCCGACCGTCCGAGCTCGGGTGACCGTCCCAGCTACGGCAACCGGGACAACAGCCAGCGCTCGGGTGGCGGCTACCGGTCCGACCGCAGTGGCTCCGGTTCCAGTGACCGTCCGAGCTACAACAACCGCGACCGCGGCGACCGTCCGAGCTACGGCAACGACCGCGGCGGCGACCGGCCGCGCTACAACAGCGACAACCGGGTCAACGACCGGGACCGCGAGGACGTGCGCGACGGCTCCAGCAGCCGGCCGCAGCGGCCGTCCAAGTTCGACCGGCCCAAGCGGGCGGACGGCGAGCGCAAGTTCGACGGCGAGCGGAAGCCGCGCGCCAACCAGGTTCGGCGTGAGCAGAAGCATGAGCGGCCGCGCGCCTTCGAGGAGCGCGCCCCGCTGCGCGCCGTCGAGGACAAGCCGCGTGAGGAACTGGAGATCGCCGAGCAGGCCGAGGCCGTAGCGGCCGCGGTCGACGCCGACGTCGCCAAGACCGCGACCGACGCCGGGACCGACGCCGAGGCCACGGAAACGCCGGCCGACGAGGCCGCCGAGACCGAGGACGGCGACGCGCCGGAGGCCGAGGCCCAGCAGCGTGACGAGCAGGAGCCTGACGAGCAGGAGCAGCCGCGGACGGACAAGTTCGGTGTGCCGCTGCTGCCGGAGGGCGCTGTGTTCTCCGCGCTCGACGCCGAGGCCCGCATGGAGCTGCGCAGCCTGCCGAAGGCGCTCGCCGAGACCGTGGGCGCGCACCTGGTGGCTGCCGGTCTCCTTGTCGATGACGATCCGGAGCAGGCCCTCGCCCACGCCCGGTTCGCTCGGGCCAAGGCCGCGCGTGTCGGTCTGGTCCGCGAGGCCGCCGGCCTGACCGCGTACCACGCGGGCGAATGGGCCGAGGCGTTGTCCGAGCTGCGTGCCGCCCGGCGCATGAGTGCCGGCCCCGGCCACCTGGCCGTCATGGCCGACTGCGAGCGTGCCCTGGGCCGCCCCGAGCGTGCCCTCGACCTGGCCAAGGAAGCCGACGTCAAGCAGCTCACCAAGGCCGAGCAGATCGAGCTGCGCATCGTCGCCGCCGGCGCCCGGCGCGACATGGGCCAGCTGGACGCCGCGGTCGTGGCGCTGCAGGGTGACGACCTCGACCCGGCGAAGCACGAGCCGTGGAGCGCCCGCCTGTTCTACGCCTACGCGGACAACCTCGCGGCCGTCGGCCGCACCGAAGAGGCCATCCGCTGGTTCATGCAGGCCGCCGAGTTCGACGAGGACGAGGAGACCGACGCCTCGGAGCGCGCGGTCGAGTTGAGCGAAGGCGACAACGCCGACGACGACAGTGCCGACAGCGACAGTGACGACAGGGCTGACGGCGAGAGCGGCGACAGCGGCGAGAACGACAGCAGCGAGAACGACAGCAGCGAGAACGACAGCGAGGGCGAGCTCGCCCCGGTCGGCGAGGAGCGGGAGTGACCGAGCCGGACCTCCTCGCCGCGTACGACGCGCTGCTGCTCGATCTCGACGGCACCGTCTACCGCGGCGGGGAGGCCGTGCCCGGCGCGGTCGAGGCGATCAAGGCCAGTCGGGACCGCGGCACCGGCATCCGCTACGTCACCAACAACGCCTCGCGCAAGCCGGGCAGCGTCGCCGAGCACCTGAACGAGCTGGGTTTCCAGGCCTCCGTCGAGGAGGTCAGCACCAGCTCCCAGGCCGCCGCGGCCGTCCTGGCCGAGCGCCTCGACCGGGGCGCCCTCGTGCTGATCATCGGCACGCCGGCCCTGACCGACGAGGTCGAGGCCGTCGGGCTGACGTCGACCAGGGTGTTCTCGCCCGAGGTCGCCGCCGTCGTGCAGGGGCATTCCCCCGACACCGGCTGGCGCGACCTCGCCGAGGCGGCGCTGGCCATCCGCAACGGCGCGCTCTGGGTGGCGTGCAACGTCGACGCGACGCTGCCCACCGAGCGGGGCCTGTTGCCGGGCAACGGCTCCATGGTGACCGCCCTGCGCGCGGCCACCGACGTGGAGCCGGTCGTCGCCGGCAAGCCGGCCCGTCCGCTGATGGACCAGGCGATCCGCTCCGCCGGCGCGCGTAAGCCGCTCGTCGTCGGCGACCGCCTGGACACCGACATCCTCGGCGCCACCAATGCCGAGCTGGACGCGTTGCTGGTGCTCACGGGCGTCGCGACGCCTGGCCAGGTGCTTGAGGCGCCGGCCGAGCTGCGCCCCCGTTTCCTCGCCGCCGACCTGTCCGGCCTGCTCGTGCCGGTCTCCGAGGTCGAGATCGCCAAGCAGCCCGACTGGGACGTGCAGGTCGACGACGACACGCTCACCGTCACCGGTTCCGGCGATCCGCTGGCCCTGCTGCGCGGCCTGTGCGCCGCCTGGTGGCAGGCCGGCGGCGGCCCGGTGACCGTTCGGGCCGCCGATGACGCCTCGATGGCTGCCTTGGCCGAGCTGAATATCGGCTAGCGTTGTACGGAGCCGCACGAGTTAGTCCATCCAGGAGCCAGAGATGACCCAGCCGCCGATTCCGGGTCCACCGCCGACCACTGCGCGCAGTGCGCCCACTGGACCGCGTGGGCCGATGTGGCCGGCTGACAACAACGGGGGGCAAGCCCCCCACACCCCCGGCTCACCCACCGCAACCATCGACTACGCCGTCGCGAGGCTGGCGGAGCTCGACACGCTCGACGTCGCCGAGCACCCGGCGCGGTTCGAGGCGGTCCACGCCACGCTGACCGACGCGCTGTCGGCCATCGACGGGTTCTGAGCCGATGACCCGCAGGGCGCGGCTGGACGCGGAACTGGTCCGTCGGGGACTGGCCAGGTCACGGGCGCACGCGTCGGAACTGGTCGCCAACGGTCGGGTGACCGTGCGCGGCACCGTGGCGTCGAAGGCGGCCACCGCCATCGACGCCGACACCCCGGTCATCGTGCGTGAGGACGACGACGACCCGAACTGGGCCTCTCGTGGCGCCTACAAGCTGGTCGGCGCGCTCGACGCGTTCGACATCGACATCGACGGCCGCCGCTGCCTGGACGCGGGCGCGTCCACCGGTGGCTTCACCGACGTGCTGCTGCGCCGCGGCGCGCGCGAGGTCGTGGCCGCCGATGTGGGCCGCGGCCTGCTGCTGTGGCGGCTCCAGACCGACGACCGGGTCGTGGTCCTGGACAAGACGAACGTGCGCGCGTTGAACCCCGAGTTGACCGGTGGCGTCGTCGATCTCGTGGTTGCCGATCTTTCCTTCATCTCCCTCGGCCTCGTGCTGCCGGCGCTGCTGTCGTGCACCGCCGAGGACGGCGACATCGTGCCGATGGTCAAGCCGCAGTTCCAGGTGGGCAAGGACAACGTCGGGCCCGGCGGGGTGGTGCGCGGCGACCGGCTGCGGGCCCAGGCCGTGCTCGGCGTCGTCGGCGAGGCCGCCGAACTGGGGCTGCGCCTGCACGGCGTGGTCGCGAGTCCGCTGCCCGGCCCGTCCGGCAATGTCGAGTACTTCGTGTGGTTGCGGCGAGGCGAGCCGCTGCCGGCCGAACAGGCCGAGGAGCTGGTCGCCACCGCGGTACGTGAGGGGCCGAAATGACGCAGCTCAACGTGCACGGCGACCGGGAGATCCTGCTGGTCGTGAAGACCGGGCGGCAGACCAACCTGCGGCTGGCCGAGAAGGTCGCCGGTCGGTTCGCCGAGGCCGGCATCCGGCTGCGGGTCGTCGAGGACGAGGCCGCCGACCTGGACCGCTCCTGCTACGCCGAGGTGGCGCCCGCGAGCACCGCGGCCGTCGGCACCGAGCTGGTGTTCGCCCTCGGCGGCGACGGCACGCTGCTGCGCGCCGCCGAGCTGGCCCGCCCGTTCGGCACCCCGGTGCTGGGCGTCAACCTGGGCCGGGTCGGCTTCCTGGTCGAGGCCGAGATGGACGACCTGGACGAGGCCGTGCAGCGGGTCATCGACCGCGACTACCACGTCGAGGAGCGGATGACGCTGGACGTGGCGGCGTCGGTGCAGGGCGAGGTCATCGCCCACACCTGGGCGCTGAACGAGGCCAGCGTCGAGAAGAGCAGCCGCGAGCGGGTGCTGGACGTGGTCGTCGAGGTCGACGCCCGCCCGGTGTCCTCCTTCGGCTGCGACGGTGTGCTGTGCGCCACGCCGACCGGGTCGACGGCCTACGCGTTCTCCGCCGGCGGCCCCGTGGTGTGGCCGGACCTGGACGCGCTGCTGGTCGTGCCGAGCAACGCGCACGCCCTGTTCGCCCGGCCGTTCGTGGTGTCGCCGAGGTCGGTGGTGGCCTTCGAGATCGACCCGCACGGGCATCCCGCGGTGCTGTGCTGCGACGGCCGACGGCTGGTCGAGCTGCCCGCCGGCACCCGCGTGGAGGTGGCCCACTCCAGCACGCCGGTCAAGCTCGTGCGGCTCAAGCAGGACCCGTTCTCGGACCGCCTCGTCACCAAGTTCGCGCTGCCGGTGCAGGGATGGCGCGGCCCGGTTCTCGACTGACCAGCCCGTTCGGGCTGGCAGCGCTGACCGGTTTGGCCCGCCCCGGTCGTGGAACGTCAGGGGTTGGCACTAGTGTTCGACCTGTGCTGATCGAGATGCGTATCCAGGGTCTGGGCGTGATCGATGAGGCCAGCATCGAACTCCACCGGGGTTTGACGGTGGTCACGGGCGAGACCGGCGCCGGCAAGACGATGGTGGTCACGGGCCTGCACCTGCTGAGCGGGGGGCGGGCCGAGGCCTCGCGTGTGCGCACCGGGGTGGATCGCGCCGTCGTCGAGGGTCGCTTCCACACGCCACCGGGCACCCCGGCGGCGGAGGTCGCGGCCAACGCGGGCGCCGACCCGGACGAGGACGGCAGCCTGATCGCCGTGCGCACCGTCAGCACCGACGGCCGATCCCGCGCGCACCTGGGCGGCCGGTCCGTGCCGGTCGGGGTGCTCTCGGAGCTGTCCGAGCAGCTGATCGCCGTGCATGGGCAGAACGACCAGCTGCGGCTGACCCGCCCGGCCGAGCAGCGGGCCGTGCTGGACCGGTTCGCCGGCGAGTCGGTCGGCGAGCCGCTGGGCCGCTACCGCGCGCTGCGTGAGGAATGGGTCCAGGTCAGCACCGAGCTCATCGAGCGCACCGAGAAGTCCCGGGAGATGGCCCGCGAGGCCGACCTGCTCAAGCACGGTCTGGCCGAGATCGCGGCCGTCGACCCGAAGCCCGGCGAGGACGAGGACCTGCACGCGGAGTCCCGCCGGCTGGGCGACGTGGACCAGCTGCGCGAGGCAGCGTCCGGCGCCCAGTACTCGCTGAGCGGCGCTGCCGACACCGAGGTCGACGCAGTCGGCGCCCTGGGCATGATCGCCGAGGCGCGGCGCCGGTTCTCCTCGACCGAGGACCCCAAGCTGCGTGACCTGGAGCCGCGCCTGGCCGAGGCGGCCGTGCTGCTCACGGACGTGGCGACCGAGCTGGTCGGCTACCTGGAGTCGTTGGACGCCGATCCGGCGCGGCTGGAGCAGGTGCTGGCCCGGCAGCAGGAGCTCAAGCAGCTGACCCGCAAGTACGCGGCCGACATCGACGGCGTTCTGGAGTGGGCGAGGGTGTCGCAGGAGCGGCTGGCCGGCCTGGACACCTCCGAGGAGGCATTGGCCGAGCTGGCCCGTCGCAAGGACGAGCTGGCCGGACAGCTGGCCTCGGCGGCCAAGGAGGTCAGCGCCGAGCGGGCCGCCGCCGCCGCGGACCTGGGCAAGGCCGTCACCGAGGAGCTGGCCGGGCTGGCCATGGCGCAGGCCACCGTCGAGGTGGCGGTGCTGCCGCGGCTGGCCGAGCCGGACGACGCGGTGGCGCTGCTGGTCGACGGCCAGCGGCTGCACGCCGGCCGCGAGGGCGTCGACGACGTGGAGCTGCGGCTGATGCCGCACCCGGGGTCGCCGGCGCTGCCGGTGAACAAGGGCGCCTCCGGCGGCGAGCTGTCCCGTGTGATGCTGGCGCTGGAAGTTGTGCTGTCCCACGCCGATCCCGTGCCCACGCTCGTTTTCGACGAGGTCGACGCCGGTGTCGGTGGCCGCGCCGCGGTCGAGGTCGGCCGGCGGCTGGCCCGGCTGGCCCGCAGCCACCAGGTCATCGTCGTCACCCACCTGCCCCAGGTCGCCGCCTACGCCGACCGGCACATGGTGGTCAACAAGGTGGCCGAGGGCGGGTTGACCAGCAGCGGGGTCAAGGTGCTCGACGAATCCGAGCGGGTCGTCGAGCTGGCCCGCATGCTCGCCGGCCTCGACTTCACCTACACCGGCCGGGCCCACGCCGAGGAGCTGCTCGACGCCGCCCGTTCCGACAAGAAGGCCGACGAGCCGGTGCGCAGGACCCGGAAGAAGGCCGCCAAGTCCTAGGGGGAGCACGGTGGGGACCGTCGACGACCTGGTGTCGCTGTCCGATTTCGCGTGGGAGCGGCTGCGCAACCGCATGGCCGGCCTGATGGATGCCGTGCCCACGCCGCGCGTTCCGCGCGGGGCTCGGCCCCTTCGGGGCCGGTGCCTTCCCTCGCCGGATTTCGCCCGCCGCATCGGCTCGGGCGGTGGGGCGCGTCGGGTGGCGGCGGCCGAAATCCGGCGACGGTCCAGGCACCGGCGGGGCCTCGCATCCTCCGCAGCACCAATCAGTCGGCATGGTGGCGAAAATGTCCCGCTCTGCACGGACGAATCCTTGGCGCAGCCCATCGGCTCGCGCGCCGGCTTCTACGCCGGTGACACCCGGCGCTCGTTCGTGCTGCACATCCTCGACGAGCTCATCCACCACGGTGCCGAGGCCGCCCTGCTTCGCGACCTCTACGGCCACAAGGCCTGATCGTGGGCCGCCCCACCCTGGAGGACGTCGCCCGGCTGGCCGGGGTTTCCCGGTCCACCGTCTCCCGCGTCATCAACCGCCAGCCCGGGGTCGCGCCGTCGCATCGGCGGCTGGTGCAGGAGGCCGTCGTCGAGCTCGGCTACCGCCCGCACCTGGCCGCCCGGGCCTTGGCCTCCGGCCGCGCCGACACCCTCGACCTGATCATCCTCGACGACGATCCCGACGCCCTGAGCGCCAACCCGCACTACGCCCGAGTGCTCGCCGGCACGGTGAAAGCCTTGGCCGGCAACGACATTCGCCTCCAGATCCACGTGCTGCCGACGCTCGTGGGCTCCTGGGCCGGCACCGGCTTCGGCGCGGTTCTGGTCAACGTCCCGCCCGAGTCGGCTCAGCGGCTTCGCCGCGGCTACGGGTGGGTCGTGTCGATGGGCCGCTCCGCGCCGCGGGTGTCGTCCATCGAGCCGGACAACGCCGAGGGCGGCCGGCTGGCGGTCGACCACCTCTACCGCGCCGGGCGGCGGCGCATCGCGGTGATCGACGGCCCCGAAAGCAATCCTTGTGCCGTGCAGCGCCGCGAAGGCGGACTTCGTGTCATCCGGGAGGCGGGGCTGGAGCCGGTCCTGGTCCGAGGCGACTTCACTTTCGCCACCGCCGAGCGCCGGACCCGTGAGCTGATGATCGAGCATCCCGACATCGATGGCATCTTCGCCTGCTGCGACATGACCGCCGCGGGCGCCCGGCAGGCCCTGTCCGCCGCCGGTCGGCGCATCCCCGACGACGTCGCGCTCGTGGGGTTCGACGACGGGATCGTCGCCTTATCGTCCGGGCTGACCTCCGTGCGCCAGACCGTCGAGGACAACGCCGGCCTGGCCGCCCGGATGGTGCTAGCTCGCGAGGGCAGCCGCGTCGTGGTCCCGGTCAGCCTGACGGTTCGGGAGAGCAGCGGACACCACCGCGACGCCTAGGCCGCCCAGCGCCATCGCCGCGCCCACCCAGCCCGTCACCCGGTAGCCGTCGGCGGTCGCCGCGAGGCCCGCGAGGTAGGCGCCCGAGGCGTTGCCTAGGTTGAACGCCGCCACCGCCGCCGAGGACGCCAGCGTGGTGCCGCCGCCCGTGGCGAACACGCGGCTGGTGAACGCCGGCACCGTCGCGAAGGCCACCACGCCGAGGGCGAACAGCGTCACCACCGACGGCCAGGTCGCGAACACCAGCAACAGCACCGTCAACGCCGTCAGCAGCACGAGGATCGTGGTCATCAGCCGCCAGTCCGCCGCCCGCGCGCCGAGCCAGTTGCCCAGCACCAGCCCCACCCCGAACACGACCAGCAGCCAGGACAGGTCGCCCGGCGCGTAACCGGCCAGGTCGGTCATGATCGGCGCGATGAACGTGTAGGGCGCGTACACCGCCCCGAAGCCCAGCGCGGTCATGGCCAGCGCCAGCCACAGCTGCGGCCGCTTGAACACCCCCGTGTCCTCACTCGACGGCCGTGACGGCAGCGTCGGCACCAGCGCCGCGATCCCCGCCATGCCCACGACTCCGAGCGCCGCCACCGCCGCGAACGTCACGCGCCATCCCCAGTGCTGGCCGATGAACGTGCCCGTCGGCACACCGACCACTGTGGACAGTGTCAGCCCGGTGAACATGCCCGCGATGGCCCGGGCCCGCTTCGCTTCCCCCACCATGTCCGCCGCGGCCAGCGATCCCACGCCCAGGAACGCCCCGTGGCACAGCGCCGCCAGCACCCGGCCCGCCAGCATCACGCCGAATCCCTGCGCCAGCGCGGAGGTCACGTTGCCGGCCACGAACAACACCAGCAGCGCCAGCAGTGCCGTCTTCTTCGGCCACTTCCGCACCGCCAGCGTCACCACCGGCGCCCCGACCACCACGCCCAGCGCGTAGCCCGACACCAGCAGCCCCGCCCCGGGAATGCTCACCCCCAGGTCCCCGGCCAGCTCCGGCAACAGCCCCGCGATCACGAACTCCGTGGTGCCAATGGCAAACGCGCTCACTGCCAGCGCCGCCAGCGCCGGTCCCGTCCTCGTCACGATCACGCACTGCACACCCGAGAGCGCTCCCAACTCAAGGCCGTAGGGAAGGGCTGTGTGCTTGGGACGCCGTCCGGCCGGAACTTCCCGTGTCCGCGAGTCCCGCTCTCCGGCAACCATGTGTCGAGTTCATGCCTGCCCGAACGCGGGACTCGCCGGTGCCGGTGACACCCCCGCGAGATGCTCCTATGGTCTGTCAAGCCGTTTGGAGGGTGGGCAGCGCGGCTAGATCGGCCATCAGGCGTGGGTAGATCTCCCGGGCGG
>NZ_JBFBAM010000138.1:0-10212 GCF_040682195.1 Kutzneria sp. NPDC051319
TCGAAGAGACGCTGTTCACCACCGATCACAAGCGGATCGGGGTGATGTACCTCGTCACCACGTTCGCGTTCTTCCTGCTCGGCGGCGCGCTCGCGTTGCTGATGCGCACGGAGCTGGCGCAACCGGGGCTGCAGTTCCTGTCCCAGGAGCAGTACAACCAGCTGTTCACCATGCACGGCACCATCATGCTGCTGCTCTACGCCACCCCGAACGTCTTCGCCTTCGCCAACCTGGTGCTGCCGCTGCAGATCGGCGCCCCGGATGTGGCCTTCCCCAGGCTCAACGCGTTGTCGTACTGGCTGTACCTGTTCGGCGGGCTGATCGTCATCTCCGGCTTCGTCACGCCCGGCGGCGCCGCCGACTTCGGCTGGTTCGCCTACGCCCCGCTCAACGACCTGGCCCACTCCCCCGGCGTAGGCGGCAATCTCTGGGCGGCGGGCCTGATCGTGTCCGGCCTGAGCACCATTCTCGGCGCCGTCAACATGATCACCACGATCGTGTGTCTGCGGGCGCCGGGCATGGTCATGTTCCGGATGCCCATCTTCACCTGGAACATCCTGTTCACCTCGGTGCTGGTGCTGGCCGCGTTCCCGATCCTGACCGCCGCGCTGTTCGGGCTGCTGGCCGACAGAACCCTGGGCGCGCACGTGTTCGACCCGCGCAACGGCGGGGCGATCCTGTGGCAGCACCTGTTCTGGTTCTTCGGCCATCCCGAGGTCTACATCGTGGCGCTGCCCTACTTCGGCATCGTCACGGAGATCTTCCCGGTGTTCAGCCGAAAACCCTGCTTCGGCTACAAGGGGCTGATCTACGCCACCATCGCCATCGCCGGCCTGTCGATCGTGGTGTGGGCGCACCACATGTTCGCCACCGGCGCGGTGCTGCTGCCGTTCTTCTCCATGACCAGTTTCCTCATCGCGGTGCCGACCGGCATCAAGTTCTTCAACTGGATCGGCACGATGTGGAAGGGGCAGCTGACCTTCGAGACACCGATGCTGTTCGCGATCGGTTTCCTGCTGACGTTCCTGTTCGGCGGCCTGTCCGGGGTCCTGCTGGCCTCCCCGCCGTTGGACTTCCAGGTCACCGACAGCTATTTCGTGATCGCGCACCTGCACTACGTGCTGTTCGGCACCATCGTGTTCTCCACCTTCGCCGGCGTGTACTTCTGGTTCCCGAAGATCACCGGCCGGATGATGGACGAGCGGCTGGGCCGGCTGCACTTCTGGACCACGTTCGTCGGCTTCCACACGACCTTCCTGGTACAGCACTGGCTCGGCGCCGAGGGCATGCCCCGCCGCTACGCCGACTACCTCGGCACCGACGGCTTCACCGTGTTGAACTCGATCTCCACCGTCGGCGCGTACATCCTGGGCCTGTCCATGCTTCCGTTCCTGTGGAACGTGGTCCGCAGCTATCGCTACGGCGAGATCGTGCACGTGGACGACCCGTGGGGCTTCGGCAACTCCCTGGAGTGGGCCACGTCCTGCCCGCCGCCCCGGCACAACTTCCACTCGCTGCCCCGGATCCGCTCCGAGCGGCCCGCGTTCGACCTGCACTACCCGCACGTCAAGGATTCGACGGCATGAGCGGTCCCGAGCAGGACGAGCACCAACGGCTGACCCGCAATGTCGGGGAGCTGCTGCAGGAGCTGCGCGTCGCCCAGAACGGCGTGCAGGTCCTGTTCGGGTTCCTGCTGTCGGTGGTCTTCACCGACAGCTACCGCAAAGCCGGCGACTTCGTGCACGTCACCCACCTGATCGTGGTGCTGCTGACGGCGGCGTCGGCCGGCTTCCTGATCGCCCCGGCGGCCTGGCACCGGGTGCTGTTCCGGCGCGGCGCGCGCGAGGCGATCGTGGATCGGGCCAGTCGGTTCGTCATCATCGGGCTGATCCTGCTGGCCGCGGCCATGGCCGGGACGGTGCTGCTGATCGGCTACGTCGTGTTCGGCGGCGTCGTCGGGGGTGTGCTGGGCGGGGCCATCGGGTTGCTGTTCGGGCTGCTGTGGTTCGTCTGGCCGACCTCGTTCGGCCGCGTCGACCGTCAGGAGCGGCCGCCCCGGTAGTCCTCCGGCGCCACGCCGGGCATGTCGCCGAGCACCGGGTCGGTCTCCGGCGGCTGGTTGGGCAGCGGCTCCTGGGTGGCGTGGGTCTGGGGCTCCATGCCGACGTCGCCCCGCCACGCGCCGGTCTCGTGGCCCCGCTTCTCGATGAACTCCTTGAAGCGCTTGAGGTCGCCGCTGATCCGGTTGTCCACCAGGCCGAGCGCGGTTCCGGCCTTCTCGGTGACGCCCTCGGGCTCGTACTGCATGGCCAGCGCCACCCGGGTGGTGGCCTGGTCGATGGCCTGGAAGGTGACGACCCCGCCGTGCGGCGGCCCGCCGATGGTGTTCCAGGCGACCAGCTCGTCGGGATGCTGGGCGATGATCTGGGCCTCGAACTCCCGGACGATGCCGCCGATCCTGGTCACCCAGCGGGTGAGCGTGTCGTCCACCTGGATGACCCGCTCCACGCCCTCCATGAACTCGGGGAAGGACTCGAACTGCGTCCACTGGTTGTACGCGGTGCGCACCGGGACGTGCACATCGATGGACTTCTCGATCGTCGTCATGGCGGTCGAATACCCGCGATGCCGTGACCCAACCGGGTTTCGCGGGCCTTGGCCCCGGGCATTCGGGTGCATGGTGAGAGCCGTCGAGTCGGCCATGTGGTGGGCGGTGCTGGTCGGCGTATGGCTGACCACGCTGAGCACGGTCAACTGGCAGGATCTGCTGGTCGCCGCCGTGTTGGCCGTGCCGTGCGCGGTCATCGCGGCTTCGGTCCGCCTGGCCTGCGACGGGCGCTGGCGGCCGGCGAGCGCCTGGCGGCTGCCCATGGACATCGCGCGCGGCAGTGCGGCCTTGGCCAGCTCGCGGGCCGAACTCCGGCGGATTCCCGTGTCCGCACTGCGCAAGGGTGTGAAGACGGTGATCGTGTCGGCGTCGCCGAACACGGTGGTGCTGGATGACGAGGGCGACTCGCTGCTGGTGCACTCGTTGGGGGACGAATGAGCGGTTGGGAGATCGCGACGCTGGCCCTGCTGGTCGGCGGAATGGTCCCGGCGCTGGTGTTGGTGGCCCGAGGCGGGCCCGTCGAGCGGCTGGTGGGCCTGGAGCTGGCGTCGGCGGTCGGGGCGTTGACGCTGCTGGTGATGATCCAGGGCGACGGCCAGTCCAGCTACCTGATCGTGCCGCTTGTGCTGGTGCTGCTGGGTTTCGCCGGCACGCTCGTGTACACCCGGCTGCTCGGGCCCAAGCCGTGATCGTCTGGGCGCTGCTGGCCGCGGGCAGCCTCGTCGTCGTGGTGTCCTCCGTCGCCGCCGTGCTGGTCCGCGACTTCTACCGCCGGCTGCACTGGCTGACGCCGGTGACGTCGATCGGCGGCCCGCTGATCGGCCTGTCCCTGGCGGTGGCCAACGGCTGGAGTCTGACAACAGCTGTTGTCCTGCTGACGGTGGTCCTGCTCGGGATCACCGGGCCGGTGCTGACGGCGGCCGTCGGCCGGACCGCGGCCCAGCGCGACGGGATCGTGGAATCGTGACCCCGCTGCTGGTGGTGGCGTTCCTGCTGGTCGCGGCCGGTGCGACGGTCGTGGTGCTCACCCGCGAGCCGGGACGGCAGGCCGTGACGCTCTCGGTGTACGGGGTGCTGCTGACGCTGCTGTTCGTGCTGCTCCAGGCCCCGGACGTGGCGTTGTCGCAGGTGGCGGTGGGCTCGGCGGTGGTGCCGCTGATGGTGCTGCTGGCCGTGCGCAAGGTGCGGAGAGGAAAACGGTGACCAGGTCGGCGCGCTGGATCGTGTTCTGGCTCGGTGCCGGCGGAGTCGGCACGCTGATCGTGTTGGCGCTGCTGCGAATGCCGTCGTTCGGCGGGCTCGTGCACCCGTATCGGGACCTGGCCGTGCCGGCGGCCGTCGGCCGGTCGTCGCCGAACATCGTGTCCTCGATCAACTTCGACCAGCGGGCGCTGGACACCTTGGGCGAGGAGACCATCCTGCTCGGCTCCGTGGTCGGCGCGGCGACCTTGTTGCGGCCGTCCAAGGACGAGCAGGAGCTGCTGGATCGCGACGAGGGCCGCGTGCTGGAAGCCACCAAGCTGCTCGGCTACCTGCTGCTGCCGGTCACATTGATCGTCGGCGCGGACGTGGTGTTCCACGGCCATCTCACGCCGGGCGGCGGCTTCCAGGGCGGTGTCGTGCTGGCGACCGCGGTTCATCTCCTGTACGTGGCCGGGAGCTACCGCTTGCTGCGACGCCTCCGGCCCAAGATCTGGTACCAGGTCGCCGAGGCGGTGGCCGCCGGGGCGTTCGTGGTCCTCGGCCTGGTGGGACTGCTGCTGACCGGTGCCTTCCTGGCCAACGTCTTCCCGCACGGCGTCCTGGGCGACCTGTTCTCCTCCGGGACCGTGTTCTTCCTGAACGCGGCCGTCGGCGCCGAGGTGACATCGGGTGTTGTCGTGCTGCTGTCGGGATTCCTGGCCCAGGCGCTGTCCGTCCGGGAGGCGTCGTGAACGTGCTGCCCTATCTGGTCGCCGGCTGGCTGCTGCTGATCGGCGTCTTCGGCGTGGTGCGCAGCCGCGACCTCATCCACACCGTCGTCTGCGTGGCCGTCGCCCAGTCCGGGACATACGTGCTGCTGCTCAGCATCGGCTTTCAGTACGGGGCTTCGGCGCCCGTCCAGGGCGCGCCGGGACCGGTGGTGGATCCGGTGGTGCAGGCGCTGACCCTGACCGACATCGTCGTGTCGGCCACGGTGACCGCGCTGCTGTTGGCACTGGTGATCCAGATCGCCAAGCGCACCGACACGGTCGATCCCGACGAGCTCCACGAGCTGCGGGGGTGATCGTGGACCCGAGCTGGCTGCCGCCGTTGGGCATCGCGATCCCCCTGGCCGGGGCCTGTGTGCTGCTCGCGCTGGCCAGGTTCGCACCCCGGCTCGTGATCGACGCCCTGGCCATGACAACAGCCGTTGTCAGCGTGGCGGCGATGGCGCTGCTGGTGGCGGCCACGAGTTCCGGCCGGGTGGTGACCTGGGTCGGCGGGTGGACGCCCAAGGGCTCCGCCAACGTCGGGATCGTGCTGGCCGCGGACCAGATCGGGGCCGGCTTCGCCCTGCTGGCCTGCGGGTTGACGGCGTGCGCGCTGATATACACCTGGCGGTACTTCGACGACGCCGAGGCGCACGTCCACGTGCTGATCCTGCTGTTCCTGGCCGGCATGGTCGGGTTCTCGCTGACCGCCGACCTGTTCGACCTGTTCGTGTTCCTGGAGCTCATGAGCGCCACGGCCTACGCCCTGACCGGGCACAAGATCGAGGAGCCCCGGTCCGTGCAGGGCGGCTTCACCTTCGGCGTCGTGACGTCGCTCGGCGCGTACTTCTCGTTGGCGGGCATCGGAATCCTCTACGCGCGGACCGGCCAACTCGGGATGCCGCAGATCGGGGCGGCGCTGGACGGGCACGGCATGGACCCACTGGTCCTGACGGCATTGGCGTTGGTGCTGACCGGTGTGCTGGTGAAGGCGGCCATCGTGCCGTTCCACTTCTGGCTGGCCGACGCCCATGCCGTCGCACCGACACCGGTGTGCGTGCTGTTCTCCGGTGTCATGGCCCCGCTCGGGCTGTACGGCGTCCTGCGGGTGTCCACGACGGTGTTCGGCGGCGTGCTGCCGGCGGCGTCGCTGCACAGGACGTTGGTGGTGCTGGGCATCGCCACGGCCGTGCTGGGGGCGACGTTGTGCCTGATGCAGCGGCATCTCAAGCGGATGCTGGCCTACTCCACGATCGCCCACCTGGGATTGTTCCTGGTCGGGCTGGCGACGCTGACCGCCTCCGGAGTCGCCGGGGCCGTGTTGTACGTGTTCGGGCATGCCGGCGTGAAGGGCGCGTTGTTCCTGATGGTCGGCGTGTTGTTGGCCCGCAAGGGAAGTGTCGACGAGTTCGACCTGCACTGCCGAGGGCGGGACGAACGGCTGACCAAGTGGCTGCTGCCGCTGGGCGCGCTGGCGCTGGCCGGGCTGCCGCCGTTCGGCACCGGCCTGGGCAAGGCGATCAGCGAGGAATCGAGCGGGCTGGCGGTGTTGTTCGTGCTGGTCTCGGCGGCGACCGGTGGCGCCGTTCTGCGCGCTTCGCTGCGGATCCACTTCGGCCTGGGCCCGCCGCCGCAGGACACCGACTCCGACACCACCACGGGCGACGACGAGAAGCAGGAGGGCCGCTTCCCTCAGCGGGTACCGGCGACAATGGTTGTTGCCATCGGGGTGCTGCTGACCGGCGGCCTAGCGGTCGGAGTCGTGCCGGCCGCGGCTGAGGCGCTCGGGGCCGGGGCGCAGCGCTTCCTGGACCGAGCCGGGTTGCTGGCCCAGACCCTGCACGGCGCCCCGGCCACGGCGGTCGGCCACCTCGACGTGGAGTGGACGGGGTCGGGCGTCACGCTGGGGCTGCTCAGCGCCGCACTGGCCGTGGGAATCGGCTTTGTCGGCGTCCACTTCGGACTCGGTCGCCTGCGCGGCGCGCTGAAGGCGCCGCTGCATGTGGTGCACCGCCTGCACTCCGGCCACGTCGGCGACTACGTGGCCTGGCTGGTGCTGGGCATGGCGGCGGTCGGGGCGTTGTTCGCGATCACCTGACGGGGATACTCGACGGCTTCATGGGTACCCGGGGTTCATGGATCGAGTCGTTGTGATCACAGGAGCCACCGGTGGTGTGGGTCGCGCGACGGCACGGGCGTTCGCCGAGAAGGGCGACCGCGTCGCGCTGCTGGCCCGAGGCGAGGCGGGCCTGGCCGCCGCGGCCGAAGAAGTGCGGCAGGCCGGCGGCACGCCGCTGCCGATTCCCGTGGACGTGGCGGACGCACAGCAGGTCGAGGAGGCCGCGACGGCCGTGGAAACGGCTTTCGGGCCCATCGACGTCTGGGTCAACGACGCTTTCACCTCGGTCTTCGCCCCGGTCGACGAGATCACCGCCGACGAGTACCGCCGCGTCACCGAGGTCACGTACCTGGGCTACGTCTACGGCACGCTGGCGGCGTTGAAGCGGATGAAGCCTCGCAACCGGGGCACGGTCGTGCAGGTCGGCTCGGCCCTGGCGCACCGGGGAATCCCGCTGCAGTCGGCCTACTGCGCCGCCAAGCACGCCATCAAGGGCTTCACGGAGTCGTTGCGCTGCGAACTGATGCACGACCACAGCGGCGTGCACGTGACGATGGTGCACCTGCCGGCCATGAACACGCCGCAGTTCGACTGGCTGCTGTCCCGCCTGCCGCTGCCGGCGCAACCCGTGCCGCCGATCTACCAGCCTGAGGTCGCCGCGAAGGCCATCGTGCACGCGGCCGCGCATCCGCGGCGGCGTGAGTACTGGGTCGGCGGGTCGACCGTCGGCACCATCCTCGGCGAGAAGTTCGCCGGTGGCGTGCTGGACCGGTACCTCGCGCGCACCGCGTACAAGGCGCAGCAGGTGGACCGCACGCCGCCGCATTCCGGACCCAACCTGTGGGAGGCGGCCGATCGGCGGCTCGACCACGGCGCGCACGGCGCCTTCGACGACACGGCCCGGCCGCGCAGCCGGCAGTGGTGGCTGAACTCGCACCGCGGCGCCATTCTCGCCGGCGCTGCCGCGACGACCGCGCTGCTGCTGCGCCGCCGGGCCCATCGAAAGGGAGACCATGCAGACGACCGAGCTCCGTGAGCTCGTCACCGCGCCCGGCGACTTCGCGTCGGTGTACTTCGACGCGAGCCACGACACCGAAGACTCCGACCACGCCACCCAGTTGCGCTGGCAGGAAATTCGCGCCGCGCTCGACGGACAGGGCGCCGACCGCTCCACGGTCGAGGAGCTGGAGCAGGCGATCCTGACCGGCGCCAAGCCCGTCGGATCCGCGGGCCGCGCCCTGATCGCCTCGGCCGGGCGGGTGCTGCTCGACACCTGGCTGGCGGTGCCGCCGACAACACCTGTTGTCCGCTGGTCCTCGCTGCCGTACCTGCTGCCGCTGGCCGCGCAGAACGTGCCGCCGGTGGCCTACGTGGTCGTGATCATGGACCAGGTCGGGGCCGACCTGCGCGGCTACAGCGCGCGCGGTGAGCTGGCCGGACGGGCCACTGTGGACGGTCCGGCCGAGGTCGTGGACGCCCTGTCGCACCTGGCCGACGAGCTGCGGGCGCAGCTGATCGTCATCGCCGCCGAGGCGAAAGCCCGGGCCGAGCTGCGGGAGAGGCTGCCCGAGCGGCTGCTGGAGATCGCCGTCGACACTCGACCCGGCGCCCAGGCCGAGGGCATCGACGAGGCCGCGCTGGAGACCGAGGTGCGGCTGATCGCCGAGGACTACGCCCGGGCGGCCCAACAAACGTGGGTGGACCGGTTCGCGGCCGAGCTGGCCCGCGACAGCGGACTCGCCGTGCAGGGGCTGGAGGCCGTGACCGCGGCCTTGCGGGAGGCGCGGGTGGAAACAGTTGTTGTCACCGACGAGCTGGCCGGCGATCGCGCGCTGTGGACCGCCGGCGGGCTGGAGCAGGTGGCCGTCCAGGCCGAGGGACCGGTCGACACCATGCGGCGGCGAGCCGATGAGGCGCTGCCGGCCGCGGCCGCCGTGTCCGGGGCCGGCCTGGTCATGTCCGGCCGGCACCTGGAGCTGATCGACGGGGTGGGGGCGCTGCTGAGGTACTGACACCCCGCGTTTCACCCCGCAGTCGCCGAGGTATCCCCGTCACCATGGTGACTCATATCGTCGCGACCACCATCGACTGCGCCGACCCGCACCGGCTGGCCGAGTTCTGGTCCGCTGTGCTCGGCTATCGCACCGTCCAGACCGGCAACAGCACCGACGGCACGGCCTTCGTCGAGATCGGCCCGTCGGACTGGGACACCGCACGCGGCGGCGCCGTGCTGTTCGAGGAGGTTCCGGACGTGCCGCCGAAGACCGGCAAGAACCGGGTCCACCTCGACGTCGCCGCCCCGCCGGGCCGCCACCGCATCGAGATCGAGCGCATCCTCGGCCTCGGCGCCACCCGCGTCGACATCGGGCAGCGCAACGACGAGCCGTGGATCGTGCTGGCCGACCCCGAGGGCAACGAGTTCTGCGTCCTGAACCGGGACGAGCTGACCGAAGTCCGGGGGTGACGGGGTGCCGAACCGCCAGACCACCGTCAGGCAGCTGCTCGACCGGTTCGGCACCACCTACGCCGCCGAGGCCGGCATCGCCCTGCGGGACAAGCCCTCTCCCCTGTACGAGCTCCTCGTGCTGGCGACGCTGTTGTCGGCCCGGATCCGGGCCGACATCGCGGTTTCCGCGGCCCGGGAGCTCTTCTCCGCCGGCCTGCGCACCCCTCGCCGAATGCTGGACGCCACGTGGCAGGAGCGGGTCGACGCCCTCGGCCGCGGCGGCTACGTCCGCTACGACGAGAGCACCGCCACTCGGCTCGGCGAAGGCGCGCAACTTCTGCTCGACACCTGGCGCGGAGACCTGCGCCGCATGCGCTCCCCGCACCGCGAGATCCAGAAGTTCCCCGGCATCGCCGAAACCGGGGCCGACATCTTCTGCCGCGAGGTCCAAGCCGTCTGGCCCCGCGTGCGCCCCTTCTTCGACCAGCGGGCCCTGGACGCGGCCAGGCACCACGGTTTGCCGGCCGACCCCCGCGGCCTGGCCGAGTTGGTCAAGCCGGACCAAGTCGCCACGCTCGCCGCGGCCCTGATCCGTTCGACGCTGGCTCACTAGGTTTGGCCGCTGGCCGCGGCGGTACCCGACAGGCATGGTGAAACTCGGATACTTCCTGTCCAGCGAGGAGTTCGGGCCCAAGGAGCTGGTGCGCCAGGCCGGTCTCGCCGAGCGCGCCGGGTTCACCCGGCTGTGGATCTCCGACCACTACCACCCGTGGAACCGCGAGCAGGGCAACAGCCCCTTTGTCTGGTCGGTCATCGGCGCGCTGTCCGAACGGACGACCCTGCCGATCACGACGGCCGTCACCTGCCCGACGGTCCGCATCCACCCGGCGGTGATCGCCCAGGCGGCGGCGACGGCCGCGGTGCAGTGCGAAGGGCGCTTCACCCTCGGCGTGGGCAGCGGAGAAGCGTTGAACGAGCACATCCTCGGCGGACCGTGGCCGACGGCGGACACGCGACTGTCCATGTTGGAGGAAGCGGTGGAGCTGATCCGGGCGCTGCACCGCGGCGGGCCGGTCAGCTACGAGGG
>NZ_JBFBAM010000139.1:0-9803 GCF_040682195.1 Kutzneria sp. NPDC051319
GCAGAACTGAACCTGAAGGCTCAGTTCTGCCCGAAACCGTATTTCGGCGGTTCCGAGAGCGTGACTCGCGGGGGTTCAGATGGCCCGTTCGTGACCTTCCCAGTAGGGGTCGCGGAGGCGGCGCTTGTAGAGCTTGCCATTGGGGTCGCGGGGCAGCTCGGGAACGTAGTCGATGGTGCGCGGCAGCTTGAACTTGGCCAGGCGCGAGGAGGCGAAGGCCAACAGCTCCTCGGTCAGCGCGGCGTCGCCGGAGACGCCGTCGATCGGCTGCACGACGGCCTTGATCTCCTCGCCCCAGTCGGAGTGGGGGATGCCGAACACGGCGACGTCGGCGACCTTGGGGTGGCAGGCGAGTTCGCCCTCGATCTCGGCCGGGTAGACGTTCACGCCGCCGGAGATGATCATGTCGGCCTTGCGGTCGCGGAGGAAGAGGTAGCCGTCCTCGTCCAGATAGCCGACGTCGCCGAGGGTGAACAGGTCGCGGACGCGGCCGGCGTCGGTCTTGGCCTTGTCCCGGTGGTACTCGAAGGTGGACGCGCCCATCCGCATGTACACGGTGCCGATCTCGCCGGGCGGCAGCTCGGCGCCGTCGTCGTCGAGGACCTTGACCACCGAGCCGGGCCAGGGCAGCCCGACCGAGCCGGGCTTGCGCAGCCAGTCGGTCGCGGTGATCACGGTGCCGCCACCCTCGGTGGCGGCGTAGTACTCGGTGACGACCGGTCCCCACCACTCGATCATCCGGCGCTTCACCTCAAGCGGGCACGGCGCCGCGCCGTGGATGGCCGCGCGCAGCGAGGAGACGTCGAACGACGACCGCACATCCTCGGGCAGCGCCAGCAGACGGCGGAACTGGGTCGGCACCATGTGAGAGTGCGTGACACGGTGCTTCTCGATCAGACGGAGCATTTCCGCTGCGTCCCAACGGTCCATCAGCACCGACGTGTGTCCGAACTGGATGGACAGGGCCACGAAGTTCAGCACGGCCGTGTGGTAGAGCGGCGAGCCGCACAGGTGCACGTGGCCGTCGAACGGCTTGAGGTCGAAGATGCCGAAGAACCAGATGCCGGCGGCGGGCACGGCGTCGGGGTCGGCGCCGGTCAGGGCCCTCCGGACGCCCTTGGGACGGCCGGTGGTGCCGGAGGTGTAGAGCATCGGCGCGCCGGCAGTGCGAATATCGGGCCGTCCAACGGGTTCGTCGGCCCCGAGTTCCGCCAGCGGGCGGAAGCCGGGGATCTCGCCGACCGAGAACCGCGCCTCGGGGCCCAGCGACTCCCCCGCGATCACGGCGTTGTCGGCGAACCGGGAGGAGGTGACGAAGGCCTTGGCCCCGGAGTCGGCGACCAGGTAAGCGATTTCCGGTCCGATCAGGTGCCAGTTCACCGGCACGATGTACAGCCCGGTCTGCATGGCGGCGAAGTACATCGCCATCAGATCGGACCCGTTGGGCAGCAGCACGACGATACTGTCGCCGGGGCGCAGGCCCATGGCCTGCAGCCCCCTCCCGTACCGGTCCGCCGCGGCGGCCAGGGCCCCGTAGCCGACCTCTCCGCCGTCGGGGTCGACGACAGCCGTCAACCCGGGTTCCGCAGCCGCGATGTTCCACAGTCCAGGCGCCGTCATACGCCTCAATCTAGAACGTGTTCCACTTCGACGACAAGGGCCGAGGACAGCTGCTCGATCTGCTCGACGCTGCCACAGCCGACCAACAGGGTGGTCACGCCGGCCCGTTCCATCTCCGCCACCTGGGCCCGCACCTGTTCGACATCGCCGATCAGCGCAACGTCCTCGACCAGGGCATCCGGCACCTCGGCGGCGGCCTCTTCCTTGCGCCCGGCCCGGAACAGCCGGCCGATCGCCTCGACCTGCTCGGGATAGCCCATGCGGGCGAACACGTCGGCGTGGAAGTTCATGTCGGACGCGCCCATGCCGCCGATGTACAGCGCCAGCACCGGCTTCATCGCCCGAATGGCCGCGGCTCGGTCGTCGGTGAGCACGATCTGGCAGCTCGCGACGATCTCGAAGTCCTCGCGCGACCGCCGCGCCCCCGCCCGCGCGAAGCCCTCGTCCAGCCACTCGTTGTACATATCGGCCAGCCGCGGCGTGTAGTAGATCGCCAGCCAGCCGTCGGCGATCTCCGCGGTCATCGCCACGTTCTTCGGCCCCTCGGCGCCAAGCATGATCGGCACGTCCGGCCGCAGCGGATGGGCGATCGGCTTCAACGGCTTGCCCAGCCCCAGCGCTCCGGGCCCCTGGTACGGCAGCGGATAGTGCCGCCCGTTGTTCACGACCGGCGCCTCGCGGGCCAGCACCTGCCGCACGATCGACACGTATTCCCTGGTCCGGGCCAGCGGCTGGGCGAACGGCTGCCCGTACCAGCCCTCGACCACCTGCGGCCCGGACACGCCCAGACCGAGGATGAAACGGCCGCCGCTGAGCCGGTCCAAGGTGAGCGCGTGCATGGCGCAGGCGGCCGGCGTGCGCGCCGACAGCTGGGCGACCGAGGTCCCCAGCCGCAGCCTTGACGTGCGAGAACCCCACCACGCCAGCGGGGTGAAGGCGTCCGAGCCCCACGCCTCGGCGGCGAAGACGGAGTCGAAGCCGAAGCGCTCGGCCGCGGCGACCAGTTCGGGCGTGTCGGGGGCCGGCACCGGGGTCCAGTAGCCGAGTTGCAGTCCAAGCCTCATGCCTTCATCTTGCCGCAAAAACGAGAACGTGTTTCACTTCGATGGTGACGATCAGCTCGGAACCGTTGAGCGCCCCGCTGAACGTGGGGTTCGACTACACCCGCTCGCTCGGGCCGGTGCTGGGCCGGTTCGCCACGGGGCTGCGTGCGCACACGATCGCCGGCATCCGCGGCTCGGACGGCCGGGTTCTGGTGCCGCCGGCCGAATACGACCCGGTGACCGCCGAGAAGCTCACCGAGTTCGTCGACGTGGGCACGGAAGGCGTCGTGCAGACGTGGTCCTGGATCGCGCAACCGCTTGCCGGGCAACCACTCCAGCACCCCTTCGCCTGGGCCCTGGTCAAGCTCGACGGCGCGGACACGGGTCTGCTGCACGCCGTCGACGCCGCTTCGCCGGACCGGATGAGCACCGGCATGCGAGTCCGCGTCCGCTGGGCCGCCGAGCCGGTCGGCAGCATCCGTGACATCGAGTGCTTCGAGCCGCTGGACGTGGAGCCGACCGAACGTGCGCCCGGCGAGGGCGATCCCGTCACCATGGTGACGACGCCGATCCATCTCACCTACCAGCACACGGCGTCGCCGGAGGAAAGCCGGTACCTGCGTGGGCTCGCCGAGGGCAAGCTGGTCGGCCAGCGCTGCCCGGCCTGCGACAAGGTCTACATTCCGCCGCGCGGCTCCTGCCCCACCGACGGCGTGCCGACCGAGGACGAGATCGAGCTGCCCGACCACGGCATCGTGACGACGTTCTGCGTGGTCAACGTGCCGTTCCTGGGCCAGCGGATCAAGCCGCCGTACGTCGCCGCGTACATCCTGTTGGAAGGCGCGGACATTCCGTTCCTGCACCTCGTGTTGGGCTGCGAGGCCAGCGAGGTCCGCATGGGCATGCGGGTGCGGGCGAATTGGCGGCCGCGCGACCAGTGGGGCACCACGCTGGAGAACATCGATCACTTCGAGCCGACCGGGGAGCCGGACGCGGCTTATGAAACCTTCAGCCAGCACCTGTAGGAGGCCCTCGTGAGCGAGGTGGCGGTCGTCGGCTTCGCGCAGGCGCCGAACGTGCGCCGCACACCCGGCACCACCAACGGCGTCGAGATGCTGGTTCCGGTGTTCCACCGGCTGCTCGCCGACGCCGGCCTGTCCAAACAGGACATCGGCTTCTGGTGCTCGGGATCGTCGGACTACCTTGCCGGGCGGGCGTTCTCATTCATCGCGGCGGTGGACGCGATCGGCGCGTTCCCGCCGATCATGGAGTCGCACGTGGAGATGGACGCCGCGTGGGCGCTGTACGAGGCGTGGGTGAAGATCCGCACCGGCGAGGTGGAGACCGCGCTGGTGTACGGCTTCGGCAAGTCCTCGGCCGGCGAGCTGCGGCGGATCATGGCCATGCAGATGGACCCGTACCTGACGACGCCGCTGTGGCCGGATTCCGTCGGTGTGGCGGGATTGCAGGCGCGGCTGGGCATCGACGCCGGATTGTGGACCGAGGCGGACATGGCCGAGGTGGCGGCGAGCAGCCGCCGCGCGGCACTGTCCAATCCGGACGCCCAGCTGTCCGGCCAGACGACCGCCGAGGAGCTGGTCAAACAGCCGTACCTGGCCGATCCGTTGCGCGCACACGATTGCGCGCCGATCACCGACGGCGCGGCGGCGATCATCCTGGCCTCGGGCGACAAGGCCCGTGAGCTCAGCGAGCGGCCGGCGTGGATCACCGGTTTCGAGCACCGGGTCGACACTCCCCTGATCGGCGCGCGCGATCTCACCACCTCGCCGTCGACGATCGCGGCGGCCAAGGCCGCCGGCGTGGACGGCGTCCAGGTGGCCGAGCTGCACGCGCCCTTCACGCATCAGGACATCCTGCTGCGCCAGGCACTCGGGCTCGGCGAGGAGGTGCGGGTGAACCCCTCGGGCGGCGTGCTGGCCGGGCACCCCATGTTCGCCGCCGGCCTGATCCGCATCGGCGCCGCGGCCGCCGAGATCAGCGCCGGCCGGGCCGACAAGGCCCTGGCCCACGCCACCAGCGGCCCGCTGCTGCAACAGAACCTCGTGTGTGTGCTGGAAGGACGCTGATGGGCGGGCAACTCGCGGCCGTGATCGGGACCGGCCAGACGCATCACACCGCCAAACGGCTGGACGTGTCCATGGCCGGCCTGTGCCGGGAGGCGATCGACCGCGCGATGGCCGACGCCGGCACGGACTGGGCGGACATCGACGCGGTGGTCCTGGGCAAGGCGCCGGACCTGTTCGAGGGCGTCATGATGCCCGAGCTGTTCCTCGCCGACGCGTTGGGCGCCACCGGGAAACCGTTGCTGCGCGTGCACACCGCCGGTTCGGTCGGCGGCTCGACCGGCAATGTCGCGGCCAGCCTGGTGCAGTCCGGCGTGCACCGCCGGGTGCTGGCGGTGGCGTTCGAGAAGCAGTCCGAGTCCAACGCCATGTGGGCGCTGTCGGTCATGCCGCCGTTCCACATGCCGGTCGGCGCGGGCGCGGGCGGCTACTTCGCGCCGCACGTCCGGTCCTACATCCGGCGTTCCGGCGCACCGAACCACATCGGCGCGATCGTCGCGGCCAAGGACCGCCGCAACGGCGCGCTCAATCCGTACGCGCATCTCCAGCAGGCCGACATCACGGTGGAATCGGTGCAGGCGTCGAAGATGCTGTGGGACCCGATCCGCTACGACGAGACGTGCCCGTCCTCGGACGGCGCGGCCGCGGTGGTGATCGCCGACGAGCAGACGGCCAAGGGCCGCCCGGCGGCGTGGATCCATGCCACGGCCATGCGCACCGAGCCCACGACGTTCGCCGGGCGGGACCAGGTGAGCCCGCAGGCCGGCAAGAACGCGGCGGCGGCGCTGTGGAAGCAGGCCGGCATCAAGGATCCGGTGTCCGAAGTGGACGTCGCCGAGATCTACGTGCCGTTCTCCTGGTTCGAGCCGATGTGGTTGGAGAATCTCGGTTTCACCGAGGAGGGGCAGGGCTGGAAGTTCACCGAGGCCGGCGAGACCGCGATCGGCGGCCGGCTGCCGGTGAACCCGTCGGGCGGCGTGCTGTCGTCCAACCCGATCGGCGCCTCGGGCCTGCTCCGCTACGCCGAGGCCGCCATGCAGGTGCTAGGCCGGGCCGGCGATCACCAGGTCGACGGGGCCCGGGTCGCTCTCGGCCACGCCTACGGCGGCGGCTCGCAGTACTTCTCGCTCTGGGTGGTCGGATCGGAAAGGCCGGGTGCGCGGTGAAGTTCACGCTGGCGATTGCCATGAACCCGCTCGACCAGCTGGTCGAGCTGGCCAAGACGGCCGAGGAGTGCGGCTTCGCGTCCATCGCGCTGCCGGATTCCCTGTTCTGGTCGGAAAAGGTGTCGGCCGACTATCCGTACACTCCGGACGGTTCGCGGTTCTGGAACGCCGAGACGCCGTGGGCCGACCCGCTGATCGCGGCGGCGGCGATGGGCGCCGGCACCACCACGATCCGGTTCTACACCCAGGTGCTCAAGCTCGGCTCCCGCAACCCCGTGCTGCTGGCGCGCCAGGTCGGCTCGGTGGCCGCGCTGACCGGCGACCGGTTCGGGCTCGGCGTCGGCCTCGGCTGGTCGCCGGAGGAATTCGCTTGGTGCGGAACGGAATACGCGCACCGCGGGCCGCGCAGCGACGAGATGATCGAGGTGCTCAAGCTGATCCTCGGCGGCGGCATGGTCGAGTACCACGGCAAGTACTACGACTTCGACCGGCTCCAGATGAGTCCGACGCCTCGGCAACCGGTGCCGTTCTATGTCGGCGGGCACACCGAGGCCGGGTTGCGCCGGGCCGCCCGCATCGGCGACGGCTGGACCTCGGCGATGATCAAGTTCGGCGACCTGGGCCAGATCGTCGGCCGGCTGGGCGAGCTGCGCGAGGAGTACGGGCGGGCCGACGAGCCGTTCGAGATCCAGGCGGTGTCGATCGACAAGTTCGGCGTCGACGGCTACCAGGACCTGGCCGGGGCCGGCGTCACCGACGCCATCGTGATGCCGTGGCTGCTCTACGGCGTCGGCTTCGACGGCGAGCTGGCCGCGAAGCAGGACGCGCTGCGGCGCTTCCAGCACGAGGTGATCGAGAAGGTGACGGCATGATCGACTGGCGGGCGTCCAAGGTCGAGCACCCGGCACGGATGGCCTCCTGGCGGTCCATGGAGGCCGTGGTGGCCGGCGAGAAGGAGAAGTGGATCTCGTTGTTCGCCCTGGACGGCAGCGTGGAGGATCCCGTAGGGCCGTCCCCGTTCGATCCCGAGGGCGTGGGCCATCACGGGCACGAGGCCATCGCGGCGTTCTGGGACAAGGCGATCGCGCTGGCCGAGGGCTTCGACTTCACCATGACCGACTCGTACGCCAACGGCCTGGAGTGCGCCAACGTCGGCACCATCACGATTCACCTGCCGGGCAACAACATCATGGACACCGACGGCGTGTTCGTCTATCGCATCAACGAGGACGGCCTGGTCAAGTCGGTCCGTGCGCACTGGGAGATGGAACGGGCGATGAAGACGCTACGCCCCAAGGCCTAGCGCCCGGATCGCCCACGGCAGCGCGACTTCCAGCTGCTTTCGCTGGATCGGTCGCACCCCCGGCGCGTCCGGCACCGGCGGCAACCCGGCCCGGCAGGCGAAGAACCCGGCCACGACCGCGACCATGGCGGGATCGATCGTCGCGACCTCCTCCGGCGCGGGCCCGCCCTCGGCGTGCATGCTGGGCAGGAAGAACGCCCGGTCGATCTCCGGATTGGCCAGGCAGGCGTGATTCCAGTCGACCAACACCGTGCGGTCGCCGGAAAAACAGAGGTTGTCGCTGCGCACGTCCAGGTGCAGCACGGAATGGCCCTTCAACCGCGCCGATTCGGCGGCCGCGGTCAGTGCCGGCAGCGCCCGGTCCAGCCATCGATCCGTGCACATGCCCAGCGACAGAAAGGGTTCCGGGTCCTCGGCGACGGCATTCCAGCCACCACCGACCCATTCCACCATCAGGGCCGGCATGTCGTCCGGGACCGGCTGCTCGGCGATCGCCGTGATGGTGTCCAGCACCTTGCGCACCTGGTCCAGCCGCCACGGCGGCGGCCAGTGCGCGCCGGACAGGTCTTCCAGCACGAGGATCGGCTCAAGACCGCCGTCGTCGTCCCAGCCCCGCAGCCGCGGCATGAAGGATCCGTGCAGCCGCAGGTAGTTCTCGTGCTCGCGGCGCAGCTCCCCGGCCGTGTACTCGTTCACGCCCTGCTTGGCGAAGACCGTGCTGCCGTCGGCCAGTTCCACGATCATCCGCCGCGCCGGCGTATAACCCCGACCGACGAACGGCATCACGCGGGCGACCGGCCCGCCGATCGCCCGCGTGAGTCGCTCCGTCACCATGAAAACAGATTACCGAGGCGCGACACCGATTTTCTCGGCCACGCCGATCCGCACCGAGGTGAACTCGACGACGCTGCCGGCCTTCACGCCGGCCCAGTACTCGCTGCCGTCGACCACGAGCGTGAGCCGGTCGCCGATGTAGCGTCCGGTGCCCGGGTCGATCACGATCTCCTGCCGCAGGGTGCCGTTGGACACCCCGAGGGCCACCCCGCGCTGACCGTCCAGATTGGCCGCGTTGTCGGTGACGTCCAGGCCGGGCACCAACATCAGCGCCTTGTACACAGTGGACCGGACGGTGTGGTCGGCGTCGGCCGACACCAGGACGCCGGCGGCCTCCTTCAGCACGGTGGACTTGTCACCGTGGGCGGCGGTGAGCAGCTTGTCGTACAACTGGGCCGGATCCGTCGGCATCTGGGCGATGAACCGCGGCGTCGGCTCGTAGAAGTTCCCGATCCGCTGGTCGCACGGCCTGCCGTCGTCCGGCGAACCGCCCAGCTCGGGCGTCTGCCGGCCGCCCCAGTCGCCGCAGGCCCCGCGCTGCTCGGACACCTTGGTCGACTCGAACAGGCCGCCGTCGCCCTCGGCCTTGACCAGCTCGTCGCTGCCGACGATCCAGGTGTGGCGGCCGGTGTAGCCGCTGCGGCGCAGCCAGTCGTCGGCGCGGTTGGCCGGGATCCACTCCTCGTTGACGTTCTCCTCCATCGCGTCCAGGTGCTTGCCGGTGCGGGTCTGGGCCGCGCCGAGGCTCCAGTCGTGGGAGGCGGTGTAGTAGTACTGGCCGGAGCCGACGTGCACGTCGCCGACTACCGTGGACGCCTGTTCGAGGCTCTGCACTGCCGCGGCGCTGGCCTGCGGGGCCGGACCGCCGGTGAGAAAGGTCGCCGAGACGCCGGTGGCCACCGCGACCGCCGCCGCGGCGGCCAGCCACCAGGCCTTGCCGGTGCGCCTGGTCGTCGCCGGGGCGGCGTCGGCCGCACGCAGGGCGGCCAGCACACGGGCCCGTGCCTCCGGGCTGAAGGCGGGGCCGGCCGGCTGGTCGGCCAGGGCCTGGTCGAGCTCGCTGTCAGTCCACATCCTCGGTACCCCCAAGATCAATCTGAGGCGCGGCCACGCGCAGGTGTCGGCGCACACGGTGCAGGCGGGATCGCACGGTGCCGGCCGGCACGCCGAGCGCCTCCGCGATCTCGTTCGAGTCCATGCCGGCCCAGCTGGTGAGCAGCAGCACATCGCGGTCGGCGTCGTCCAGCTCGGCGATGGCGGTGGCCAGCCGGCGGGCGCGCAGCTGCGCGTCCACCTGCTCGACGACGCGGTTCTCGTGGCTCTCGGCCCGGGAGGCGTCGGCGAGCCGGGCCGTGGCCGCGTGCTCACGCTGACGTCGACGCAGGTGGTTGCGGGCGAGGTTGTTGGCGATCCCGAACAGCCAGGCGCGGGCCGAGGCCCGGGCCGGGTCGAAGCCGTCGCGGCCCTTGAGGGCGGCGACGAACGTGTCGGCGACCAGGTCGTCGGCCACGCCGCCCACGAGTCTGCCCAGGTAGCGGTGCAGATCGTCGGCGTGCGCCTCGAACAGCTGCTCGAAATCCGCGAGGCTGCCTGGTGGCGCCGCCTCGTCGATTGCTGTCATCACATCTCTACTTGGTCGCTGCCCCCACTCGTGTTCACGCCCCAGTAGAACAGGCACGTGAGTGGCTCATTTCGCCACCACGGCCACCTGAGCCACTCACGTAGGGAGCCCAGAGCGCACGTGAGTGGCTCA
>NZ_JBFBAM010000140.1:0-9504 GCF_040682195.1 Kutzneria sp. NPDC051319
ACGAACCCGAAGAACACCACGGTCGTCCCGTCGAACCGCCGCGCGGGCACGTCGCACACCGGCACGTTCGGCGCCAGCGGGATGTGCCACGCCGACCGTCCGGTGCGGCGGCGAAGCTCACGAGCGTGCGACGGGTTGGTCACCACCAAGGCTTCGCTCAGCGGGACGAGGGTCTCGTCGTACTCGTGCAACGTGGTGACCAGCGGCGCCGGAAACCGAGCCTCGCCCATACCGTCCGGAAATCCGAACGGCGCGTGTTGGACGTGCACGAGATCCGCGCCCGCCGCCAGTTCCACGACGTCGACGCCGACGTGGCACAACGCCGGCACCAGATGTCCGGTGTAGTCGGCCACGCCGTCGCGACGCCGGTCGACGCCGCCCTGGACCATCGCCACCCGCAGTTCACCCATGGCGCGACGATTACCCGCGCCGTGGCGGGGTAACGCCTTATCGGAAGACAACACAACGAGAAGACAACACAACGAAGGGAGACGAGACATGGCCACCGGAGAAACCGGCTTCGACGACGTGAGCTTCGACCTGATCTCGGTCCAGTACCACTCGCTCAAGGGCGGCCACGACTACGGCCAGTACGCGCGGGACGCCCGCAATGCCGGGGAGAACGAGATCGCCGAGTTCTTCGAGCAGGTGATGGCCGAGGACTCCGAGCGCGCGCGGCGCTGCCACGAGTTCCTGACCCGCATCGGTCAGACGAGCAAGGCCGGTCCGGCGGTTCGGTGACACGGATGTCGACGCAAACCCTGATCCGCCGGGTCAAGCAGCAGTACCAGGGCGACGAGGAACGCCCCCTGGGTGGCTACCTGGCGGTGCTCGGCGTGTACAGCGGCGTGACCGGAGGTCTCGCCGCCCTGGCCAAGGCGTTGAAGATCTCGACGCCCACGCTGAGCCTTTCCGACACGGCGCTGTTGGCGGTGGGCACGTTCAAGCTGAGCCGCCTGCTGACCAAGGACGCCGTGACCAGCCCGCTGCGCGCGCCGTTCACGCGGTACGAGGAACCGGCCGGCGACGGCGAGGTGATGGAGTCGGTTCGCGGCCACGGCATGCGACATGCCGCCGGGGAACTGGTGACCTGCCCGTTCTGCCTGTCGGTGTGGCTGGCGACCGGCCTGACCGCGGGACTGGTGTTCGCGCCGAAGCTGAGTCGGCTGGTGTGCGCCACGTTGACCGCCCTGGCCGTCTCGGACGGGCTGCAACTGGCGTACGACAACGCGAAGGACGCTGGGGATGACTCGTGAACGCAATGTCCGGACGGTCCGGCGGCTGCTGGAGCTGGTCAACAGGCAGGCGTTCGACCGCCTCGACGAGGTGTACGCCTACGACCTGGTCGACCATGATCCGGCGCCCGAGCACGGCGGCGGCTTCGACGGCGTGCAGCGGTACTTCACCGACCTGAGTGCGGCGTTCCCGGACCTGCACCTCGAAGAGGACGTGCTCATCGCCGACGGTGACCACGTGGCCATGGCGTACCGGCTCAGCGGCACGCAGCACGGCCGCTTCCACGGCGTCGCCGGCACCGGCCGCCGGGTCGAGACGCGGGGCATGCAGATGGCCCGCTTCGCCGACGGCAAGATCGTCGAGCGCTGGGGCGCCGTCGACGACCTCGCGATCCTGGGCCGCCTCAACGTCGCTGTCCCGTCATGACCGACGGGAACGAGGTCGCCGAGGTCGAGGCCGCCGCCTACACGGTGCCCACCGACGGGCCGGAGGCGGACGGCACCCTCTCGTGGGACGCGACAACACTTGTTGTCGTGACCGTCCGCACCCGGGCCGGTGTGACCGGCCTCGGCCACACCTACGGCCACGAGTGCCTGACGGTGCTGATCGACGGCCTGCTGGCGCCGCGAGTCGTGGGCATCGACGTGCGGGAGACCGGCTCGGCCTGGGAGGCGATGCGGTCGGCCGTCCGCAACCTCGGCCGCCCCGGCCTGTGCTCGATGGCGATGGCCGCCGTCGACATGGCGTTGTGGGACGCCAAGGCCCGCACCCTCGACGTGCCGCTGCACCGGCTGCTCGGCGGCAGCCGGACCGAAGTCCCGGTCTACGGCTCCGGCGGCTTCACCACGTACTCCCGCGACGACCTGGTCCGGCAGCTGGCCGGCTGGGTCGAGCAGGGCATCCCGCGGGTCAAGATGAAGATCGGCATCTCACCCCAGGACGACCTCGACCGGGCCTGCGCCGTCCGCGAGGCGATCGGCGGCGAACCCGAGCTCTACGTGGACGCCAACGGGGCGTACGACCAGGTCACCGCGCTGCGGCTGGGTCAGCGGCTGGTCGAGCGGGCCGACGTGACGTGGTTCGAGGAGCCGGTCAGCTCCGACGACCTGTCCGGACTGGCGAGCCTGGCCCGTGACCTGCCGTTGGACGTGACCGCGGGGGAGTACGGCTACCACCTGGAGTACTTCCAGGACATGGCGCCGTGCGTGGACGTGCTCCAGGCGGACATCACCCGCTGTGCCGGCATCACCGAATGGCTGCGGGTCACCTCGGCGGTGACGAAGCCGATGTCCGCCCACTGCGCCCCGTCGGCCCACGTGCACGCGGCGACGGTTCCGCCGCATCTGCGACATCTGGAGTACTTCCACGACCACGTGCGCATCGAGCGGATGCTGTTCGACGGTGTGCTCGAACCGGTCCAGGGCTGCCTGATCCCGGCCGAGACACCCGGCAACGGGCTGGTGTTCAAGGAGGCCGACGCGAAGCGATTCCGGGTGCGATGAGCGGGTATCCGTCCGCTGTGGACGGACTGGACTGCACGCCGCACGTGCTACGCGAGTACGCGCTTGTCGCCGACGGCGAACGTGGCGCGCTGATCGACCCGCAAGGCTGTGTGGCGTGGATGTGCGCGCCGAGGTGGCACGACGACGCCGTGTTCGGTGCGCTGATCGGCGGCGGCGGGCACTACCAGGTGGCGCCGGCCGACCCGTGGCACGTGTGGGGCGGCTACTACGAGCCCGGAACCCTGATCTGGCACAGTCGGTGGAGCACTCGCGACACCATCGTGGAGTGCCGGGAAGCGCTGGCCCTCCCGGCCGACCCCCACCGCGCGGTGCTGCTCCGACGGGTGTTGGCCAGTGATGATCCGGTCGACATGCGGGTTCGCTGCCGGCCCGGGGCCGGATTCGGCCAGGCCGAGGTGCGCGACGTGCGGCGTGACGGCGCGGTGTGGACCATGCGCAGCGGTCCACTGTGGATCCGCTGGAGCGGTGCCGCCGACGGGCAGGTGCGGGTGGACGCCGGGCGGCATCACGACTTCGTGCTGGAGGTGTCCGACCGGCCGTTCGACGGGCCGCCGCCGGATCCGGAATTGTGCTGGCAGGAAACCGAACACGGGTGGCGGCAGGCGGTGCCGGACTGTGTGAACACCCTCGTGCCGCACGACACCAGGCATGCCTACGCCGTCCTGACCGGGCTGACCGCCGGCTCCGGAGGCATGGTCGCCGCCGCCACGACGTCGTTGCCGGAGCGGGCGAAGCTCGGCGGCGACTACGACTACCGGTACGCCTGGATCCGTGACCAGTGCTACGTGGGAGAGGCCGTCGCCGCCCACCAACCGCACCGCCTGATGGATGACGCCGTCCGCTTCGTCGCCGAACGGCTCATCGAGGACGGCCCCGACCTCAAGCCGGCGTACACCGTGACCGGCGGGCAGATCCCGGACCAGCGCGAACTCGACCTCCCGGGCTATCCCGGCGGAACCGACCGCATCGGCAACCGCGTGCGCCACCAGTTCCAGCTGGACGCCTTCGGCGAGGCGCTGCTGCTGTTCGCCGCGGCTGCCGAGCACGACCACCTGACCCCCGACGCCGAGCGGGCCCTCAAGATCGCCGTCGATTCCATCGAGCGGGAGTGGCGCAGGACCGAGGCCGGCGTGTGGGAGTTGGAGGAGCGGTCCTGGACCCATTCCAACCTGGCCTGCGTCGCCGGCCTGCGTCGCACCGCCCGGTTCACGATGACCAACCGTTGCACGACCTTGGCCGACGCCATTCTGGCCGAGACGACGCGGACCTCGTTGCACCCCAGCGGCCGCTGGCAGCGGTCCACCAAGGACGATTCCGTCGACGCTTCGCTGCTGCTGCCGGCAATCCGCGGTGCGGTGCCGGCCGACGACCCGCGCAGCGTGGCCACCGTGCGGGCCGTGCGCGAGGACCTCGGCCGCGACGGCTACGTCTACCGCTTCCGGCACGACGACCGTGAGCTCGGTGCGGCCGAGGGCGCCTTCCTGGTGTGCGGCTTCTGGCTGGCCCTCGCCGAACACCACCAGGGCGACCACATCGAGGCCGCCCGCCGCTTCGAGCGCAACCGCGCCTCCTGCGGGCCGCCCGGCCTGTTCACCGAGGAATACGACGTGCGCCAGCGACAGTTGCGCGGCAACATCCCGCAGGCCTTCGTGCACGGCATGCTGCTGGAATGCTCGGCTCGCCTGGCCCACGACAGGCCGACATGAGGGAACGCCCCGCCGAGGCGGGGCGTTCCCTTCGGCCTCAGCGTGAACGTCGATACAGCCACGCTGCGGCCGGGCCGGCAGCGGCGACGGCAACCGCCGCCGCGGCCACGGCCGTCCGCGCCGCCCTGCTCGGCGCGGACGGCCGCTCGGGTTGCGGCTGCGCCCCCTGCAGCGCAGCCGCGATGACCTCGGCCAGGTGCATCGGCCGCTGGTTGACGTCGGACTGGTCGATCTGGGTGCGGCAGCTGAAACCGTCGGCCAGCACGAGGGTCTCCGCGCCGGCCTGGCGCAGCGACGGCAGGAGCTTGTCCTCGGCGCAGGCCATAGACACCTCGTAGTGCTCCTGCTCGAAGCCGAAGTTGCCGGCGAGGCCGCAGCAGCCCGCGTCGAGCACGTCCACGTCGATGCCGTACTGGCGCACGAGTTTCTCGTCGGTGTCGAAGCCGAGCACCGCGTGGTGGTGGCAGTGCGGCTGTGCGACAGCCTGCCGGCCGACCGTGGGCGGCCGCCAGTCCGACGCCCGCTCGGTGAGGATCTCGGCCAGCGTCCTGGTCTGGTGCGCGAGCCGGTGGGCGTCCTGGTCGCCGTGCAGCAGCTTGGGCAGGTCGTCCCGGAACACGGCGGCACAGCTGGGTTCCAGCACGACGATCGGCGTGCCGTCCCGCAGCTGGGGCTTCAGCGTTTCCAGCGTGCGTCGGGCCACGCGCTGCGCGGTGGCGAGCTGGCCGGTGGAGATCCACGTCAGTCCACAGCAGACAGTCCGATCGGGAGTGAGCACCTCGAAACCGGCGGCCTCCAGCACCTGCACGGCGGCCTCGCCGATGGCGGGATGGAAGTTGTTGGTGAAGGTGTCCGGCCACAGCAGCACCTTGCCGCGCTGCCCGGCGAGGCTGGTCCGGCCGGCCAGCCGCTTCACCAGCCGTCGCCGGGCGAAGAAGGGAACCGCGCGCTGGTGGGCGATGCCGCCGAGGGCCTTGACCGGGCGCAGGTTCGACACGGAGTTGACCAGGCTCGGGGCGAAGGCGGCGAGGCGGGCCCACAGCGGCAGCCAGCCCATCGAGTAGCGCGAGAGCGGACGCAGCCGGCCCGCGTAGTGGTGGGAGAGGAACTCGGCCTTGTAGGTGGCCATGTCCACATTGACCGGACAGTCGCTCTGGCATCCCTTGCACGCCAGGCAGAGGTCGAGGGCGTCGTGCACAGCGTCGGAGCGCCAGCCGTCCCGTCCTGGATCACCTCGCCGTTGAGCATCTCGAACAGCAGCCGCGCCCGACCGCGGTGGAGTGCTCCTCCTCGCGGGTCGCGCGGTAGCTCGGGGCACATCACGCCGCTCTCGTGCCCACGGCACTTGCCGACGCCGACACACCGCGCCGCGGCCTTGGCGAACCGGTTGTCGTCCTCGGGATACGCGAAGTGCGTGGTCGGCTCCCATGGCCGGTAGTCGCTGCCCTGCCGGAGGTTCTCGTCCAACCGATGCGGATGCACCACCTTGCCGGGGTTCATCAGGTCGTCGGGGTCGAACAGCGCCTTGACCTTGCCGAACGCCTCGACCAGCCGGGCGCCGAACATGAGCGGCAGCAGCTCGCCCCGGGACTGCCCGTCGCCGTGCTCGCCGGACAGCGAGCCACCGAAGGACACCACCAGTTCGGCGCTCTCCTTGGCGAAGCGGCGATAGCTGGCGACGCCGTCGGCCGTCTTCAGGTCGAACGGAATGCGGGTGTGAACGCAACCCTGGCCGAAGTGCCCGTACAGCGAGGCGTTCTCGTACTCGTACCGCTCCAACAGGTCGCGGAACTCGCGCAGGTAGTCGCCGAGCTTCTCGGGCGGCACGGCGGCGTCTTCCCAGCCCTCGTGCGTTTCCGGTCCCTGCGGCGGGTAGGCGGTGGCGCCGAGGCCGGCTTCCCTGGCCTGCCAGAGCTCTTCCTCCCGGCTCGGGTCGTCCAGGAAGGCGACGTCGGGGGCGTTGGGCTTGCGGTGCAGGTCGTCGCAGAGCGCCTGCGCGCGCCGGTCGACCTCTTCCTGGTCGGTCCCGGCGAACTGGACCATCAGCCAGCCGCTGCCCTTGGGCAGCTGCTTGATGGCCTGTTCGGCCAGGTGCTCGCTGTGCTCCAGTTGGACCAACTGGTCGTCGACGCCCTCCAGCGCGGCCGGCTCGTGCGGCAGGATCTCCGGCACGCAGTCCGCCGCCGCGGTGATGTCGGGAAAGCCCAGTACCACCAGGGTCCGCGCCGGCAGCACGTCGACCAGCTGGATCTCCGCCCGCAGCACCGTCACCAGCGTGCTCTCGCTGCCCACCAGGGCCTTCGCCACGTTGAACCCGCTCTCCGGCAGCAGCGAGTCGAGGTTGTAGCCGGAGACCCGACGCGGGATCTTCGGGTACCGCGTGCGGATGTCGCCCAGATAGGTGTCGCGGAGCTCGCGCAGACCCCGGTACAGCTCGGCGAGCCGGCCACCCCCGGCGACGATCCGCTCGTAGGTCTCGTCGGAGGTCTCGCCGACCCAGGCTCGGCAGCCGTCGTGGGTGAGGACCTCCAGCCGCACCACGGCGTCGACCATCTTGCCGTACGCCTGCGCGGTGGAGCCGCACGAGTTGTTGCCGATCATGCCGCCGATGGTGCAGCTGACGTGCGTCGACGGGTTCGGGCCGACCATCAGGTTGTGGCTGGCCAGCTGGTCGTTGAGCTCGTCCAGCGCGATGCCCGGCTCGACGACGCAGGTCTTGGCGGCGACGTCCACCGACACCAGTCTCGTGCAGTACTTCGACCAGTCCAGCACCACGGCCTCGTTGCAGCACTGGCCGGCGAGGCTGGTGCCGCCGCCCCGTGACAACACGGGCACGCCGGCCTCGTGGCACACGCGGATCGTGCGGACCGCGTCCTCGACGGTCTTCGGGACGACAACGCCGACGGGCACCTGGCGGTAGTTGGAGGCGTCGGTGGACTAGGGCCTGTCCTCAAAGCCAGATCAGCAGCACCGCCAGATCAACCATGCCCTGATACGACACCGCCGTCTTGTCATAACGCGTCGCGATCGCCCGATACTGCTTGAGCCGCGCGAAACACCGCTCCACCACGTTGCGCCGCTTGTAGGCCTGCGCGTCGAACACCGGCGGGCGGCCCCCGCCACGACCGCGCCGCGCCCTGTTGTCCCGCTGGTCACGACGCTCCGGGATCGTGGCCTTGATCCCCCGCCGACGCAGATACGCCCGGATCGCCCGGCTGGAGTAGGCCTTGTCCGCCAGCACCCGGTCCGGGCGGGTCCGCGGCCGGCCCCGACCCGCGTACGGGAACCGGACCGCGTCCACGACCTGCGTGAACATCGTGCAATCGTTGACGTTGCCCGCGGTCAGCAGCACCGACAGCGGGCGGCCGTGTCCGTCACAGGCGAGATGGATCTTGGTGGTAGGACCGCCACGAGACCGACCGATAGCATGATCATCTGGTTCGCTATGCCCACCACGCGACCCCGTCAGCCCCCTGTGTGCGACGCGACAACACCACGGGCGCCAGCAGCGTGCTGGTGGGCACGCACGATGCTGGAATCGACCGACACCTCACGGTCCAACTCGTCAACCGCCTCGGCGATCACCCGCACCCGGGCTACCAACATGCTCAGCGTGCCGTCGCGGGCCCACCGCCAGAACCGGGTGTAGACCGTCTTCCACGGCCCGTACCGCTCGGGCAGATCCCGCCAGGCGACCCCGGTCCTGGCCTTGAACAACATTCCGTTGATCACCCGACGGTCATCGACCCGGGGACGACCTTTCACGCCAGACGCCGGCAACAGCGCTTGGATGGCCTGCCACTGCTGGTCAGTCAGTTCATGCCTACGCACCACAGCTGGAGATCAAACCAGGTCGGCCACAACCCCTTTGAGGACAGGCTCTAGGTGGCCCTGCTCCCGGCGTCGAACCTGACTTCGCCCTTGACCGTCCTGTCCAGTTCCACCGCCAGTTCCACCGAATCTCTTTTGAGGTGTCAAGTTCCCCTGACCGGGTACCTAGGGGTGAGGATTTCCCTTCAGTTCAGGGAGGAAACATGGCCGACAACACTGTGGCCGACCAGCCCCACCCGATTTCGGACGAACCGGAGCTGCTGCTGCCCAGCGGCTGGGCCGAGGCGTTCCTGTCCCAGCTCGCGGCGGACGGCGAGGACGAGCCGAACGTGATGCGCGGCCTGGACTGAGATCGATGGTGTGAAACCCCTGATCGCCGGGAATCCAGCGATGCAACGGTCCACATGGGACCGTCCCACAACTTCAGGGGTTCATGTGGTGGCACACCGCGAGCGGCGACGGACCGCTTTGATGATTCCCTCCCAGGTGATGCGAGTCCGCCCCAGCCGGGTGACAGTGGGCACGGACGGTTCGTACTGGGGACGGGCCGCCCTGGGCTGGGCGGCCCGGCACGCGCACCGCGCCGGCCTTGAGCTCGACGTCTACGAGGCCGACCGGCGGTTCGAGGACCTGCCGGCCGACCTGCCCGCCGATATCGGCACCGGCTCCGTGCTACGACCATATCCGCTGCTGGGGGCGCGGATTCGCAGCAGCGGAGCCGATGCCGCGTCGACCCTGCTGGCCGCGTCGGCGGAAAGCGGACTGCTGGCGCTCGGCTGCCGTGGCCAGCACAAATGCCACCTGGGCGTCGGCCGGCACGCCATGCTGCTGGCCGGCTCGGCCAAGTGCGACGTGGTCGTCGTCCGCGGCCGCCCCCAAGCCGTGCACGGCGAGTTCCGCAAGGTGACCGCCTGGCTGGCCGAGGACGGCTCCGACGAGGTCGTGGTCGCCCGGGCCAAGGAGTTCGCCAAGCTGAGCCGCTCGGTGCTGGAGGTCGCCCGCCGGCGGCCCGCCGCCTCCGTTCCCGACGGCACGGACCTGATCGTGGTCGGCGGGGACGCGCAGCTCGGGCTGGCCGCCCGAACCGCGCTGCACCACGCCATGTGCCCCGTGTACGTCGTGCGCTAGGCCGGCGCCGCCGCCAGCTCCGGCACCCGGGGCAGCACGTGCTCCGTCCAGAACTCGAAGAACTGGTCCTGGTCGGGCCC
>NZ_JBFBAM010000141.1:0-9315 GCF_040682195.1 Kutzneria sp. NPDC051319
CGACAAATGCCCGCGGTCCAGGCACCGGGGCGACGACGCGGTGTTGCCGACGTGATGCCGGTACCGGCCGAAGCCGCCCGTGACCTCTACGGGCGGCTTCGCCGTTTCCTGCCCGGGTTGACCCTCGACGTGGGTTGCGGCACCGGCACGATCGCCGCTGCACTCGCTCAGGCCGCCACCCAGCTCGGCGGCGCGCCCGCCGGCCCCGGTGCCGCTGTCCTCGGTGACCTGGTGCTGCTCGATGCCGTCGACCTCCGCGGCCCCGAAGCCATCGGTTTTCCCTTTGTCCTCGGCGATGCCTGCGCCCTGCCCTTCGCCACCCAGTCCCTCGGCGGCGTCCACCTGGCCCGCGTCCTCCACCACGTCTCCGACTGGCGCCTCGCCTTGCTTGAGGCCCGCCGCGTCGTCCGCCCCGGCGGCTCCATCGCCGTCACCCTCGGCGGCCGCATGTTCGCCTCGGAGCTCTCCCCCTTGCGTGACGCCGTCTTCTCCGAGGGCCAGCGCCTCGGCCTCCAGGGTGCCCACCACATCCACGGCCCCTCCGGCTACGACGACGTCGACTCCGTGCTGGGCCCCGGCGAGGTCGTCGAGGTCCGCTTCCCCCAGACCGACACCCCGCGCCAGGTTGTCCTCGACGCCGCCTCGCACCCCTACGCCTGGCTCCCCGGCCAGGACCTGACCCCGCTCCAGGCCGTGGCCGAGCAGGTGTTGGCGAGCTCCGGTTTCGAGCCCGACCGGCCGGTGGAACACGAGCGGGTCATCTCGTACCGGGTGTATCGCGCGGGGGCCTGAACCCTGAGCGGGATTCAGACGGCGGCGAGGCGGACGCGGTAGGTCCACCACCAGGTGCGGGGGTGGGGGAGACGACGCTGGGCGACCTCGCGCAGGCGGGTGAGGCCGATCTCGTCCTCGGTGAGGCCGCGGTCGAGCAGGGCGCGGACGCCGCCCTGGCTGCGGAGGGTGTCGACGAAGCGGGCGGCGTCGCCGGTGTCGCGGGAGTGCAGGGCGACCTCGGTGACGTGGCGAAAGAGGCCGGAGTCGCGGAGGCGGGCGACGTGGTCGGGCTTGTCGGCGTAGGCGGGGCGGACGTGGTGGCGGACCTCCAGCACGCGGTAGTGGGCCTCGACCTCGCGGTAGACGGCGTCGCACTCGGGGTCGACGGTCGGCGGCCAGTCGCAGTCGAAGGCGGCGAAGACGCCGCCGGGGCGGAGGATGCGGGCGATCTCGGGATAGGTGCGGGCGGGGTCGAACCAGTGCAGGGCCTGGCCGGCGGTGACGATGTCGGCGCAGGCGTCGGGCAGGCCGGTGGCCTCGGCGGTGCCGTCGACGACGCGAACGCCCCGGGCGGCGGCGACGGCGCGCATGCCGGCGTCGGGCTCGACGCCCAAGGCGTCCGGCCACAGGGCGGTGGACAGGCCGGTGCCGGCGCCCAGGTCGACGACCTCGGGCTCGGACAGGCCGGCCCACTGGGTGATGAGGTCGACCAGCTCGGCCGGTGGGCGCGGCCGAACCCGGTCGTACTCCTGCGCGAATCCGCCGAAGCGTGTGGTGGCGTCCGTCATGCCGGCACCGTAACAGTACGGACGTACGGTTTGCTAGGGCTCAGACGGCGCTCATCACGTGCTTCACCCGGGTGTAGTCGTCGAAGCCGTAGCCGGAGAGGTCCTTGCCGTAGCCGGACTGTTTGAACCCGCCGTGCGGCATCTCGGACACCAGCGCCCCGTGGGTGTTGACCCACACGCAGCCGAAGTCCAGGGCGGAGCTGACCCGCAGCACCCGCCGGTGGTTGTCCGACCAGACCGACGAGGCCAGGCCGTAGGGCACGCCGTTGGCCAGCTCGACGGCCTCCTCCTCCGACGCGAACGACTGCACGGTGATGACCGGCGCGAACACCTCCTCCTGCACGATCTCGTGGTCCTGGCGAACGCCGGACACCACGGTGGGCGCGAAGAAGAAGCCCCGGTCACCGACCTGATGGCCGCCGCAGTGCACGACGGCCTCGGCGGGCAGCCGCGACAGGAGGCCCGAGACCCGGTCGAGCTGGGCCTGGCTGTTCAGCGGCCCGAAGTCGGCGGCCTCGCGCGGCCCACGGCCGGTGCGCTGGGCGGAGGCGACCTTGGTCAGGGCGTCGACCAGCTCGTCGTGCACGTCGGCGTGGACGAGGACGCGGCTGGCGGCGGTGCAGTCCTGCCCGGCGTTGTAGAAGGCCGCGCCGACGATCTTCTCGGCGGTGTCGGTCACGTCGACGTCGTCGAACACGATGACGGGAGCATTCCCGCCCAGCTCAAGGTGGGTGCGCTTGAGCGTGGCGGCGGCGCCGGCGGCGACCTGGATGCCGGCCCGGGTCGAGCCGGTGATGGAGACGAGCGCCGGCACGGGGTGCTCGACCAGTAGACGGCCGGTCTCCCGGTCGCCGCAGATCACGTTCACCACGCCGGCCGGCAGGTGCTCGCCGGCCAGCTCGGCCAGCAGCACTGTGCTGGTCGGGGTGGTCTCGGCCGGCTTGACGACGGTGGTGTTGCCGGCGGCGACGGCCGGGGCGATCTTCCAGACGGCCATCAGCAGCGGGTAGTTCCACGGCGTGATCTGCGCGCACACGCCGACCGGCTCCCGCCGGATCGTCGAGGTCAGGCCGGTCGCGTACTCGCCGGAGGCCCGGCCCTCCAGGTTGCGGGCGGCGCCGGCGAAGAAGCGCAGGGCGTCCACCGCGGCCGGGATCTCCTCGTCCAGCACCGTGTGCCACTGCTTGCCGGTCTCCGCGCACTCGGCGTCGGCCAGCCGCTGGGCGTTGTCCTCCATGGCGGCAGCCAACCCGAGCAGGGCGTTGGCCCGGTCGCCGGGCGTGCTGCGCCGCCAGCTCCGGAACGCCGCGTCGGCGGCCCGCACGGCCTTGTCCACATCGGACGGTCCGGAGATGGGTGCGCTGCCGCTGACCTCGCCCGTTGCCGGGTCGACGAGGTCGGCCGCAAAACCGTCCACACCGGACAGTCGCTCACCGTTGATCACGTTGTGCGCCATTGCACCTCCTGGTGGGTCGGCGCGAACATCCTGAACACCGCGGGCAGCACGACGACGCTCGGGCCGTCGACCGCCAACGAGTTGATCATGTCGGACGCCAGCGAGGCCGGACTGCTCAGGGTCGCCGACACGCCGAACGACCTGGCCAGCGCCACGAAGTCCGGGCGGGTCAGCTCGGTTCCGTACGGGGTGTCCATGTACTCGCGGAGAATCCCATACCCTCCATCATCCACGATCAACCACGTGACGCGCAGCTTGTGCTGAGCCGCCGTCGCCAGTTCGGCGAGTCCGTACATGGCCCCGCCGTCGCCGGAAACGGCCAACACCGGCCGGTTTCCGCGCGCCGCGGCGGCCGCCCCGACGGCCGCCGGGAACGCCCAGCCGAGGCCGCCGGAACCCTGCGCCGTGTGCATGCCGCCGGACCGTGGGTCCCAGGCTGACCAGGCCCAATAGCCGAGGATGGTCATGTCCCAGAAACTCGGGGCGTCGTCCGGCAGCGCTTCCCTTATGGCGGCCAGAGTGTCGCGCTCTAACGCCAGCGACTGCCCGTCCAGCCGCGCCTCCACGCGGGCCAGCAGGCCGGCCGTGTCCGGCGCAGGTCGGTCCCGCACGGCAATGTGTTTGACAACTTCGGACAGAAATTCCCCCGCGTCGGCGTGGATCCCCAATGCTGGGTAGTTCGCCGCCAGCCGTGTCGCGTCGGCCTCCACCTGGATGACCTGCCCGCCCGGCCGGAACGTGCCGTAGTTCGTGGACAGTTCGCCGAGGCCGGATCCGACCACCAGCAACACATCGGCCGAGGCCAAGAACTCCGTGGTGTGCCGGTCCTCCAGCCACGACCGCAGCGACAGCGGGTGCTCCCACGGGAACGCGCCACGGCCGCCGAACGTGCTGGCCACGGGCGCGCCGAGGCGTTCGGCCAACGCCAGCAACGCTTCCTGGGCTCCGGCCCGCACGACGCCGCCACCGGCCAGGATGACCGGCCGCTCGGCGGCGTCGAGCAGTTTTGCCGCCTCGGCGACCAGTTCTGCTTGCGGGCGCAAGGTTGCGGGCTCGGCGTCCACTGTGACCACGGGCGGCTGGACGGTCGGGCCGGCCAGCACGTCCTGCGGAATTTCCACCCATACGGGGCCGGTCGGCGCCGTCGAAGCGATTCGCCATGCCTCGGCCAGCGCCGCCGGGATCTGCGCCGCGGTGCGTGCCATGTGAACAGACTTCACCACATCGCGGAAACTTGCCTGCTGGTCGGGAAGTTCGTGCAGGTAACCGCGCCGCCGTCCGCCGAGGCCGTCGGACGGGATCTGGCTGCTGATGCCCAGCACCGGCGAAGAAGATGAGACTGCCTCATGTAGTCCGGCCAACGTGAGCAATGCGCCAGGGCCCGTTGACACGACGAGCGGCGTCACCCGACCGGTGGTCCGCGCGTGGCCGTCGGCGGCGAACGCGGCCGACGGCTCCGTGCGGTTGCCGACATAGCGCAGGTCGGAGCGGCGCAGCGCGTCGAACAGGGCGAGCGCGTGCTGCCCCGGCTCGCCGAACACCGTGTCCGCGCCGAGCGCCTTGAGCGTCTCCACGACCAGATCGGCCCCGGTCCGCGACAGATCTGGGCGCGTCACGCCGACACCCCCATCGCCAGCAGCGACACCAGGTCGTAGGCCACGTGCGAGGCGGCGATCGAGGTGATCTCGGTGTGGTCGTAGGCCGGGGCGACCTCGACCACGTCGGCCGACACCAGGTTCGTGCCGGCCAGGCCGCGCAGGATCTCCAGCAGCTCGCGGCTGGTCATGCCGCCGGCCTCCGGCGTCCCCGTGCCGGGCGCGTGGGCCGGATCCAGCACGTCGATGTCGACCGACACGTACAGCGGCCGGTCCCCGATGCGTTCTCGCAGGCCGCCGACCACCTCGTCCACCCCACGCCGCATGACGTCGGCCGAGGTCACGATGCCGAAGCCCAGCTCCTTGTCGCCGGTCAGGTCGGAGCGGCTGTAGAGCGGCCCTCGGATGCCGACGTGGCACAGCGCCGAGGTGTCCAGCACGCCCTCCTCCACGGCCCGGCGGAACGGGGTGCCGTGCGTGTAGGAAGCGCCGAAGTAGGAGTCCCACGTGTCCAGGTGCGCGTCGAAATGCAGCAGCGCCACCGGTCCGTGCCGCTGCGACAGCGCCCGCAGCAGCGGCAGCGCGATCGTGTGGTCGCCGCCGATGCTGACCAGCCGCGACCCGCTGTCCAGCAGCTCACCGGCCGCCCGCTCGATGGTGTCGATGGCCTGCGGGATGTCCATCGGGTTGGCCGCGATGTCGCCCGCGTCGACCACCTGCGCCCGCTCGAACGGCGACACGTCCAGGCCTGGGTGGTACGGCCGCAGCAGCCGGCTCGCCTCGCGCACCGCCGCCGGCCCGAACCGCGCCCCCGGGCGGTAGGAGACGCCCGAGTCGAACGGGATGCCGACCACGGCGACATCGGCCCGGCCGACCTGGTCGACGCGGGGCAGCCGGGCGAACGTGGCCAGGCCCGCGAAGCGCGGGACGACGGACGAGTCGATCGGGCCGATCGGGGTCATGCGGACACTCCAGCCAGTCGTTGTTCCCAGGTGTGCAGCACGGACGCCGCCGTGCGCGGGGTGGCCAGGCTGACCGCCACGTACACGACGAAGCCGGCGAGCAGGCCGTAGTAGATGGGCTGGTCGGCGAGCAGGCCGAAAGTCAGCATGCACGCGATGACGGTGGCGGCGCCGGCGATCATGGAGGCCATGGCCCCGACCCGGGTTCCACGCTTCCAGAGCAGGCCGCCGATGATCGCCACCAACAGGCCCCCGACCAGCAGGTTGTAGGCCACGGTGAGGGCGGCTACCACGTCGTCGACCATGATCGCAATCAAGATCACCAGGACCCCCAGGACGAGGGTCGCGACGCGGTTGGCCCGGACGCCACCACGCCGCAGGATGTCGTTCTGGGCGACGGTCGAGCAGGCGATCAGGGCCCCCGACGCGGTCGACATCATCGCCGCCAGCGCGGCGGCCAGCACCAGCCCGCGCAGGCCGGCGGGAAGCAGGCCGGTGACGATCGTGGCGAAGGCCTCGTCCGGCTTGGGCAGGTTCGGGTAGAGCACCTTCGCGGCGCTGCCGATCAGCGCGCCGGCGACGGCGTAGACAAGGCAGTACAGGCCCGAGGTGAGGCCGCCGGTGGTGGCCACCCGCGGCGTCCGTGCCGTGAACACGCGTTGCCAGATGTCCTGGCCGATCAGCAGCCCGAACACGTAGATCAGCAGGTAGGTGACGATGCGACCGCTGCCGATGGACCCGATGTCGAAGTAGCCGGCCGGCAGCTTGGCCTGGAGGCCGCCGAAGCCGCCGACAGCGATCAGGGCCGTCGGTAGCAGCACCAGCAGGATGCCTACCGTCTTGACGACGAACTGCACGATGTCGGTCAGGGTGATCGACCACATGCCGCCCAACGCCGAGTACAGCACCACGATGACGCCGCCGATGATCACGCCGCCCACCTTGGGCAGGCCGAACAGCACCTCGAAGACCGTGGCGTAGGCGATGGTGGAGGTCACCGACAGCATCAGCGTGTAGCCCCACATCACCACCCCGGACACCATGCTGGTCGACCCGCCGTAGCGCAGGTCCAGCATCTCGGGGACGGTGTAGACGCGCAGCCGCACGATGCGGCGGGCGAAGAAGGCCGACAGCGCCAGGATGCCCAGGCCGATGGTGAACACCAGCCACGCGCCGGAGATGCCGAACTGGTAGCCCAGCGCGATTCCGCCGATGGTCGAGGCCCCGCCCAGCACCACCGCGGACATCGTGCCGGAGTACATCGCCCAGCCCAGGCGGCGGCCGGCGACGAGGTAGTCGCTGCGGGTGGTGGCCCGCCGCAGGCCCCACCAGCCGACGCCGAGCATGCCCAGCACGTACGCCGCGATCACCGCGTAATCGAGAGCCATCGGCTTCCTCCTGTCGTTCAGGTCACCCTAGGAAGCGATCGCGTGCGCCCGCTGTGGTCGAAGTGCACAATCTCGTGCCATGTCCCAGGGCAGAACGTCCACGGTTCCCCTCGGCGTGCTGGTGCGGCGGCCGGAGCTGCGGCTGGCCGTGCTCACCGGATCGGACCAGCTGGACCGCCCGATCAGGTGGGCGCACGTCAGCGAGCTGCGGGATCCGGTGCCGTACCTGCTGGGCGGGGAGCTGCTGCTGACCGCGGGCGTGAACTTCCCCTCCGACGTCGATGGGTACGTGCGCGGGCTGGTCGCCGCGGGCGTGCAGGCGCTGGGCTTCGGCGTCACGCCCGTGTACGACGATGTGCCGGCCGAATTGGTTGAGGCGTGCGTGCGGCACGGGTTGCCGCTGCTGGCGCTGCCGCCGTCGACGCCGTTCCTCGCCGTGAGCCAGGCCGTGGGCGTGGCGCTGGCCGAGGCCGAGCACGCGGAGCTGCGGTGGCTGTCCGAGGCCCAGGCGGCGTTGACCCGTGCCGCGCTGCGGCCCGATCCCGTGCGGGCCGTGGTGACCACGCTGGCCGAGCTCGCCGACTGGTGGTGCGTGTTGCTGGGCGACGCCGTGGTCGCGAAGGCCGGGATCGCCGATGTCGATCCGGTGGTCGCGGAGTTGGCGTCACGGCTTCGAGCCGGCAGCGGTCCGCGCAGCGCGTCCACGGAGCTCGGGGCGTGGCATGTCGTCGGATATCCGGTCGAGTCGGGGCAGGTTCTGGTGGTCGGCTCCCGGCGGCCGTTCTCCGTGACCGACCGTGCGGTCATCGCGGTTGCCTTGGCGCTGCTGGCTTTGGCCGAGCGGGCCGACGGTCGTTCGGTCACGAAGATGTTGGTCGGCGAGGACTCTTCTGACGGCTATCGTGTGGTACGCGGCCGCCGGAAGTCCGCTGGCGGCACGGATATCGACCTCGGCACGGCGCTGGTGGACGTCGACGGCGTCGAATTGCGCGCTGTCGTCACGACTTCGCCGGATGTTGTTGCGGCGCAGGCAGCCGGCTGGCTGCTGGCGGTGAGCTCCCCGGCTCGGGTCGTGGATCTGCCTGCCGCTGACCGGGAAGCCGGTCGCATGCTGGACCGTGCCGTCGCCATCGGCCGGCCCGTGACCGCGGCCGACGGCGTGTCGGCTTTGGTCGATCCGGACGCCGCCGCCCGATTCGCCGGGGACCTGCTGGCCCCGCTGGCCGCTCGACCCGAACTTCTGGACACTGTGCGGACCTGGTTGGCCTGCAACGGAAACTGGGACCGCACCGCCGTCGAGCTGGGTGTGCACCGCAACAGCGTGCGGCACCGGATCGGTGTGGTGGCACGAGAACTGGACATCGACCTGGCCGATGTCCAGCGGCGCATGGACCTTTGGTTCGCTTTGCGCTGGTCTGACTGAATCGAGGGTAGGGGCCAAGGGGTTTCCCGCTTCTGTCGGCGGGGTCGTCTCCCTAGCGTTGCCGTGCAGTGCTTTCACACCCCTGCCGGAGGAGACCCCTGTCGTGAACACGCGTTTGCGTATCGCCATCGCCGTGCTCGCCCCGCTCGCGATGCTCGGTATGGCCACTCCCGCCGCCACCGCCGCCCCCGCGCCCCACATCCACAAGCCGCTCAACCACGGCCTGTCCCACAGCACCAGCGGCAACTGGGCCGGCTACGCCGTGACCGGAGCCAAGTTCACCAGCGTGTCGGCCAGTTGGGTGCAGCCGTCGGTGAAGGCCACCTCCCAGGACGCCTACTCCAGCTTCTGGGTCGGCATCGACGGCGACGGCAGCAACTCCGTCGAGCAGCTCGGCACCGAGGTCGACTACATCAACGGCCGGGCCGAGTACTACGCCTGGTACGAGATGTACCCGGCCTACCCGGTCAACTTCAGCGACACCGTCAGCCCCGGCGACCACTTCACGGCGTCGGTGACCGAGACCACCGGCGGCAAGTTCACGCTGAAGATCTCCGACACCACCCGGGGCTGGAGCCACACCGTCAACAAGACCTACTCGGCGGCCAAGCTGGCCAGCGCCGAGATCATCGCCGAGGCTCCGTCGGACTCCAACGGCACCTTGCCGCTGGCCGACTTCGGCAGCGTGAACTTCGCCAACGCCACCGCCAACGGCAAGGCCATCGGCAGCCAGAACGCCGATCCGATCACCCAGGCCAGCGGCGGCACCACCAAGGACGCCGTGTCGGGCCTGTCCGGCGGCACCGCCTTCACCTGCACCTGGAAGCACGTCTGACCGTCGCTTTCGGACACCCCTTCATGCAGGGAAGGACGCCTTACCCTCGTTCAACGCGGGTAAGGCGTCCATCCCAGCATGAACGGCCCATCGC
>NZ_JBFBAM010000142.1:0-9122 GCF_040682195.1 Kutzneria sp. NPDC051319
CGCCCGGGAGATCTACCCACGCCTGATGGCCGATCTAGCCGCGCTGCCCACCCTCCAAACGGCTTGACAGACCATAGGAGCATCTCGCGGGGGTGCCCCCGGTGCTTCGGGGATAGCCCGGGTGCGGCGGCCGCCACCACCGCACCCGGCCCTCCGGGTTACGCGCCGCCGCGTACCCGGCGAATGGTGTCCCTGTACCAGAGGGCGCTGGCCTTCAACGTGCGCTGCTGGGTCTCGTAGTCGACGCGGACGATGCCGAAGCGCTTGGCATAGCCGTAGGACCACTCGAAGTTGTCCATCAGGGACCAGGCGAAGTAGCCGCGGACGTCGGCGCCGGCCTGGCGGGCGGCGGCGACGGCGCCGATGTGGGACTGGAAGTAGGCGACGCGGTCGTCGTCCTGGACGTAGTCGTCGGCGTTGGGCTGGTCGGCGTAGGCGGCGCCGTTCTCGGTGATGACCATGGGCAGGCCGGGGTAGTCGCGGCCGAGGCGGACCAGCAGGTCGGTGAAGCCGGAGGGCACGATCTCCCAGCCCATGTCGGTCACGGGCAGGCCGGACATGACCTGGCGGGTGACGGGCAGACCGTCGGCGTCACGGGTGGAGCCGTCCTCTGCCACGCCGGAGTAGCGGTGGCTGGAGTAGTAGTTGACGCCGAGCACGTCGATGGGCGCGGAGATGATCTCCAGGTCGCCGTCCCGCACGGGAATCTCGACGCCGCGCTGCATCAGGTCCGCGACGACGTCCTTGGGGTACCGCCCGTAGCGCAGCGGGTCCAGGTAGATCCGGCCGCCGAGGCCGTCGGCGCGACGGGCGGCCTCGCGGTCGGCGGCGCTGTCGGTGGCGGGGTAGGACGACCCCATGTTCAGGGTGATGCCCAGCTCGACCGGAGAGGTCGCGGCCTCACGCATGCGTTGCGTGGCAAGGCCGTGCCCGAGCAGCAGGTGGTGCACGGCGGCGATGGCGGCGGGGAACTCCTGCCGGCCCGGCGCCTGCCGACCCTCGGAGTAGCCGAGCATGGCGGTGCACCACGGCTCGTTCAACGTCGTCCAGATCCGGACCCGGTCCTGGAGCTTGTCGAACACCATCATCGCGTAGTCGGCGAACCGGTAGGCGGTGTCACGCACGGGCCAGCCGCCGGCGTCCTCGAGCTCCTGCGGCAGATCCCAGTGGTACAGCGTCACCCATGGGTCGATGCCCTGGCCTAGCAGCTCGTCGACGAGCCGGTCGTAGAAGGCCAGGCCCTTCTCGTTGACGGGACCCGCGCCCCGGGGCTGAACCCGGGGCCACGCAACGGAGAACCGGTAGGTGTCGACGCCGAGCTCCTTGATCAGCGCGACGTCCTCGGGCATCCGGTGGTAGTGGTCGCAGGCCACATCGCCGTTCTCGGCGTTGTGCACCATGCCGGGCGTCCGGCAGTAGGTGTCCCAGATGGACGGTGTGCGGCCGTCCTCGTCGACCGCGCCCTCGATCTGGTACGCGGAAGTGGCCACGCCCCAACGGAAGCTCGCCGGCAGGCTGGCGATGAGATCTGCCTCTACCGCCGTGGCAGTGGTTTCCATCGAATCTCCTCCAGTGTCGATACGCGGGTCAGCGGACGGGGTGCAGCCAGCAGGCCACCTCTCGGTCCGAACCGCCGGGAACATCGGGCACACCGAGCACCGGGAGGTCCCGCGCGCACGGCTCGAAGGATTTCGGGCACCGCGGGTGGAAAGCGCACCCGGTCGGCATGGCCCGCAGGTCCGGCGGCGACCCCGGAATGCCCGTCAGCTCCCGCTTGGGCCCGCGCAGCGCGGGGAAGGAGCCGAGCAGTCCGGCACTGTAGGGGTGGTACGAGTCGGTGTAGATCTCCTTGGCGGGCGCCTGTTCCACGATCCGGCCGCCGTACATGATGGCGATCCGGTCGGAGAACTCGACCAGCAGCGACAGGTCGTGGGTGATGAACAGCACCGAGAAGCCCAGCCGCTCGCGCAGCTGCACCAGCTCGCCGAGGATCTGCCGCTGCATCACCACGTCCAGCGCGGTGGTCGGCTCGTCCATGATGACGACCTTGGGCTCCAGGGCCAGCGCCATGCCGATCATCACGCGCTGGCGCATGCCGCCGGAGAGCTGGTGCGGGTAGCTGTCCAGCCGGTCGGACGGAATGCCGACCAGGGTGAGCAGCTCGCGGGCCCGGGCCAGCCGGGCTTCCTTGCTGCTGCGGGGTTCGTGCGCCCGGATGACGTCGGTGAGCTGGCTGCCGATGCGGTGCACCGGGTTGAGCGAGTTCATCGCGCCCTGGAACACGATCGAGGTCTCGGCCCAGCGGAAGTCGCGCAGCTCGTTGTTGGTCAGCGACAGCACGTCGTACGGGCCGCGCTCGGGGTCGTGGTAGATCACCTCGCCGCCGGCGACGACGCCGGGCGGCGGCAGCAGGCGGGTCATGCCGTAGGCCAGCGTGGACTTGCCGCTGCCGCTCTCGCCGGCCAGACCGAGCACCTCGCCGCGGTGCAGCGTCAGGGTGACGTCGCTGACGGCGTGCACCGCGTCGTCGCCCAGGCCGTAGTCGACGTTGAGGTTCTTGATCTCGATAAGGGGTTCGGCCATTACCGGTTCTCCTTGCCCAGAACCGGCGTGAAGCCGATCCGCATGCGCACCGACTTGCCCTTGATCCGGCCCGCGTTGCGCAGTCGGGGGTTGACGATCTCGTCGATGCCGAAGTTGATCAGGGACAGCGCCGTGCCCAGCACCGCGATGGCCAGGCCGGCCGGCACGAACCACCACCACGCGCCCTGGGCCAGCGCCTGCTGGCTCTGCGCCCAGAACAGGATGGTGCCCCAGTTCCAGACGGTCGGGTCGGCGACGCCGATGAAGGCCAGGGTGATCTCGGAGAGCACCGCGAAGATCACCGTGCCGACGAAGCCGGAGGCGATGACCGCGGTCAGGTTGGGCAGCAGCTCGAAGAAGATGATCCGCCAGGTGGACTCGCCGGTCGCCTTGGCCGCGTCGACATAATCCCGGCCGCGCAACGACAATGTCTGTGCTCGCAGCACCCGCGCACCCCAGGCCCACGAGGTCAGCCCGATGACCAGGCCGATGATCGTGTTGCTGACCGTGGGCAGGATCGAGGCCACGATGATGATCAGCGGCAGGGCCGGGATCACCAGGAACACGTTGGACAGCGCGGACAACGCCTCGCCGCCGGTGTTGGCCAGGTAGCCCGAGCTGACGCCGATGATCACGGCCAGCGCGGTGGCGACCAGGCCGGCCAGCAGGCCGACGTAGACCACGCCGCGGGCGCCGGCCAGCACCTGGCTGAAGATGTCCTGGCCGAGGTGCGTGGTGCCGAACCAGTGCGCGCTGGTGGGCGGCGACTGCAGCACGTCGCCGCGGGCGTCCGGGTCGTACGGCGCGATCATCGGCCCGAAGATGGCCAGCAGCACGTAGAAGCCGAGGATGATCAGGCCGATCAGCGTCTTGGTGTTGGTGATGAAGCGGAACTTCTGCCGCCTGGCCGGCTTGGGGGTCGGCGCGGCCGCCCCGGCGGCGGCCTGCAGGTCGACGGTGGAGATGGCCACGGCTCAGCCCTCCTTGCGGGTGCGCGGATCGAGCACCAGGTAGGCCAGGTCGGCGATGAAGTTGGCGGCCAGCACGGACAGCGTGATGATCAGGAAGATGCCCTGCATCAGCGGGTAGTCCTTGGCCCCGACCGCCTGGAACAGCTGGAAGCCCACGCCCGGGAAGGAGAACACGATCTCCACCAGCAGCGTGCCGCCGACGATCAGGCCGAGCGACAGCGCGAAACCGGACACGTTGGGCAGCAGCGCGTTGCGCGCCGCGTAACTGAGCATCACTCGTCGGTCGGACAGGCCCTTGGCGTGCGCGACGGTGATGTAGTCCTCCGAGGACACCGTCACCATCATGTTGCGCATGCTCAGGATCCAGCCGCTCATCGACGAGATGAGGATGGTCAGCGCCGGCAGGAGGCTGTGCTGCACCGCGCTGCCGATGAAGTCGATGTCCCAGCCGGGCACGACACCGGGGTCGTAGCCGCCCGAGGACGGGAAGAAGCTGTTCGGCCCGGCCAGCAGCTCGATCATGATCAGGCCGAACCAGAAGTACGGCACCGAGGAGATGAAGGTCGTCACCGGCAGCACCAGGTCGACCCAGCTGCCGCGCCGCCAGCCGGCCAGCACGCCGAGGCCGGTGCCGAGCATGAAGCTGCACACGGTGGTGACGCCGACCAGGATGAGCGTCCACGGCAGGCTGGAGCTGATCACCTCGGAGACCGGCGTCGGGAAGAAGGTGAACGACAGGCCGAGGTCGCCGTGCAGCAGTTGGCCCCAGTAGTCGACGTACTGCTGCCACAGGGGCTGCTGCTTGTCCAGTCCGAACAGGACGTACAGCGAGTGCACGGCGTCGGTGGACAACTGGCCCTGCTCCTTGGCGATCAGGGCCTGCACCGGGTCGCCGGGCATCAGCCGCGGCAGGAAGAAGTTGATGGTGATCGCGGCCCACGCCGTGAAGACGTAGAACACGATGCGCCGCAGGAGATAGCTCATCCGGCGACCTCCCCGCTGGCGACGGTCTCGGGCTTGGTCACACCGTCGGTGTAGAGCCAGCACGCGGCCCAGTGGCCGGGGACGTCGCCGATCTCCAGCCGCGGCGGCTGCTCCGTCCTGCACCGCTCCATCACGTGCGGGCAGCGCGGGTTGAACCGGCAGCCCTGCGGCGGGCGGATGAGGCTGGGCGGTTCGCCCCCGACCTCGTCGGCCTGCGCCGGCCGGTCGGGGTCGGGAGCGGACTCGATCAGCAGCTGCGTGTACGGGTGGGCCGGGTTCTGGGTGACGGTCTCGCTGTCGCCGCCCTCCACCACCCGGCCCGCGTACATGACCAGCGTCGTGTCGGCGAAGTAGCGGGCCGACGCGATGTCGTGCGTGATGTACAGGATCGCCAGGTTGAGGCGTTCCTTCAGGTCCCGCAACAGGTTCAGCACGCCGAGCCGGATGGAGACGTCCAACATGGACACCGGCTCGTCGGCCAGCAGCGCCTCCGGGTTGGCGCCGAGCGCGCGGGCGATGGCCACGCGCTGGCGCTGCCCGCCGGACAGCTCGTGCGGGAACTTGTCGATGTAGCGCTCCGGCGGCGTGAGCTGCACCCGGGTCAGCAGCTCACGCAGGGCCTCCTCGATGTTCCCGTTGGCATTGCCGTGGATGCGCAGCGACCTGGTCAGGTGGTAGCGCACCGTGTGCACGGGATTCAGGGAGCCGAAGGGGTCCTGGAAGATCATCTGCACCTGCCGGACGTAGGCCCGGAACCGGCGCCCGCCTCTGACGTTGACCTTCTTGCCGTGCAAGCGGATCTCGCCCGAGGTGGGATGGTGCAGCTGGGCCAGCAGTCTGGCCACGGTGGACTTGCCCGAACCGGACTCGCCCACCATCGCCACCACATGGCCGCGGGTCAGCGTGAAGCTGACGTCGTCGACCGCGTGCACGCTGCGTGCCTTGCGGGTCAGTAGCTCCCGGCCTTTCCTTCGCACCGGGAAGTGCTTGCTGAGACCGTCTACTTCCAGGACGACCTCGCCGGTCTTGTCAGTCATGTCAGGCGGCCGGCCTCAGGTGCAGGATGACGTCAAGGGCTCCGGGCAGGGTGGGGTGCGCGTCGGCGTACGGGTCGCTCGCCGACGGCCAGCCCGTCCAGTTCTTGGTGCTGTACTCGCCGCCCAGGTTGGACGCGCTGGTCACGATGACCGGCATGTTGTCCACGAAGATCTTCTGCAGCGTGTTCAGCGCCGCGGTGCGGCCCGCGTCGTCGGCGGCGTTGGCGTACGCCTTGAGCGCCGCGGTGGCCTCCGAGCTCTGGAAGCGGCCGTAGTTGCCGTTCACGCCCGGGGTGCCGATCGGCTTGTACAGGTCGCCGTCCATGATCGACTTGTACAGCTGGTACGGGGTCGCGCCGCCGTCGGTCCAGTGCATCGCGGCGTCGAAGTTGCCGGTGTCGATGTCCTTGGTCCAGGTGTCCTGGTTGGCCTTGTCGACCGTGGCGGTGATGCCGATCTTGGAGACGTTGTCCTTGATGATCTCCAGGTCGGTCTGGTAGTCGCTCCAGCCGGCCGGGTCGGTCAGGGTCAGCTTGACCGGCGCGCCGGTCTTGTCCTTCAGCGTGTTGCCGTCGAAGGTGTAGCCGGCCTGGGTCAGCTTGGCCTTGGCCCCGTCCACGTCGACCTTGACGTCCTTGCCCTTGTAGTCGGCGGCGAGGAACGAGTCGCCGGCCGGGGTCGGGATGCCGGTGATGTTGGTGACCGGCGGGTAGAAGTAGCCGGACTCACCCTGGTTGAAGATGTCCTCGCGGTTGACCACCATGTTGATCGCCTGGCGCAGCGCCGGGTCGTTGAACGGCGCCTTCTGGGTGTTGAACCACAGGCCGTGCCCGGCCAGGTCCGGCGGGAAGAACAGCTGGTTGTGCGCCGGGTCCTTGCTGACGAAGACCTGCTTGGCGTTCGGGATGAACGCGAAGGCCCACTCGCAGGCGCCGGTGGTCAGCGCCGTGGCCTGGGAGTTGTTGTCGGTGTAGGAGGTGTAGCGCAGCTCCTTGACCTGGGGCTTGTCCTGCCAGTAGTCGTCGCGCACGTCCAGCGTGACGGTCTGCGGCGTGAAGGTCTTCAGCTTGTACGGGCCGGTGCCCACCGGGTCCTTGACCGGGTCGGTGGCCGGGTCCTTGAAGGTGGACCACTGGTGCTTCGGCACGATCGGCGTGTCGGTGAGGATCTTGTACTCGTTGACGAACTGCGGGCTGGTGAACGTGGCGGTCACCGTGTTGCCCGACACCGTGGTGTCGCCGAACGGGATCGCGTTGTGGTTCAGGCCCGCCGTCGCCTTGAGCAGGTCGAAGGTGAACTTGACGTCGTCGGCGGAGAACGCCTGGCCGTCGGACCACTTGACGTTGTCGCGGATCGACATCGTCAGGGTCTGGTAGTTGTTCGACCAGTCCCACTTGGTGGACAGCCACGGCTTGGCCGGGTCGGTCGGCTTGACCTTGTTGAACAGGGCCAGCGGCTCGAAGATCACGTTCTTGTAGCCGAGCGAGTTGGACGCCGAGCTGGACAGGTACGGGTTGTTGTTGTCCGTCTGGGGCCCGTTGGGCATACCGACGTTGAGCACGCCGTTCGCGTTGCTCTTCGCGGTGGTACCGCCGCCACCGCACGCGGTGAGGGCGGTGGCCGCGATGATGCTGCCGGCTACGGCGAAGACCACTCTGCGACTGACGCGCATGGGTCCTCCTTGTCGTTTGCGAGGAGGGTGGACCGTGTGCGCCGCCCGCGCGGCGCATGTTGCGGCAGAGTCAACCTGCGTGTCACAGCTCACGTCAATAACGGAGCGGTCACAAAATTAACCCTAAATTTAAGCCTTGAACAAAACGCCAGGCCGGAACGGCCGCCGCCCGGGAACGTTGCGTGGACAACCGGCAGCCTAGCCCCACCGAGCGCGATGGTGTAGACACCCAGCGTGTCGACTTCGAGGTCCGTTCGGACACATGAACAGGCGAGCCCGGGGCGGCGAACGGGGTAAACGGCCGGATCGGTCGGATCCGAACGTCTATGGTTGTGAACCGTCGACTAGCCTCGGGGATCCGGACACGCGAGGGTGATCCGTGCCGGCAGGATGGGCCGGCCGGGTTTCTTACGGTGTTAAATTATGGCGCTAACTTAGTCGGTCCGGCATCCTGTGACGCAGACGTCCCCACCGTCGATGGGCACCCCATGGAACCAAAGCGCACCACGGTTCGCGATCTTCGCCGCCACAACAGGTCAACGCTGCTGTCGAAGCTGTTCTTCGACGGGCCGCTGAGCCGGCATGAGCTCAGCCAGCTCACCGGCCTGTCCGCGGCCACGGTCAGCAACGTCACCGCCGAGCTGGTCGAGGATCGCCTGATCGTGGAAGCGGGCCTGGTGGAGTCCGACGGCGGACGGCCCCGGGTGCTGCTGCGCGTCGACCCCAAGTACGCCCACGTGGTCGGCATCGACGTCGGCGAGACCGGCGTGAAGGTGGAGCTGTTCGACCTGTCCATGACCCGGCTGGCCGCGGCCGACCTCCAGCTCAACTCGATCGAGCCGGACCCGGCCGAGGTGGTGGCCCGCACCGCCGAGGGGCTGCGCCAGGTCATCGAGACCGCCGACGTGACCGAGAGCAGCGTGCTCGGCGTGGGCATCGGCGTGCCCGGCACCGTGGAGAAGGGCACCCGCACCCTGGTGCACGCCCAGACCATCGGCTGGGACGCGGTGCCGCTGCCGTCCATGCTGCGCGACCAGGGAATCCGGCTGCCGCTGTTCCTGGACAACGGGGCCAAGACGCAGGGCCAGGCCGAGATGTGGTTCGGCGCCGGCCGGGGCGCCCGGCACGCGGTGATCGTGCTCGTCGGCTCCGGGGTGGGCGCGGCGGTGATCACCGACGGCCAGACTTACGCCGGATACAGCAGCAGCGCCGGCGAGTGGGGGCACACCACCATCGTCTACGGCGGCCGGCAGTGCCGCTGCGGGGCGCGCGGCTGCCTGGAGGCGTACGTCGGGGCCGAGGGCATCCTCGACCGGTACCGCAAGGCGCGCGGCGGGCGGGGCGCGGTCGACACCGACGAGCAGGCGGCGCTGGCCGCACTGGTCGCCGCGGCCGACAGCTCCAAGATCGCGGCCAAGGTGCTGGACGACACCGCCGGCTACGTCGGGGCCGGCATCGCCAACCTGGTCAACCTGTTCAACCCCGAGCGCATCGTGATCGGCGGCTGGGCCGCGCTGGCCATGGGCGGGCAATGGCTTGACGTGGTGAAGAAGTCCACCGCCGAACACGCGTTGCGGCACGCGTATGAGCAAACCTCGATCGAGCTGTGCCAGCTGGGTCCGGACGCCGTCGCCGTCGGCGCGGCCACTCTCCCGGTGGCGGCGCTGTTGGAGGCCGGCGGCGATCCGCGGGAGAGTTCGCGCAACGTGGCCTGATCCCCCACCCCCGCGAGTCCCGTCCAGCGTCACACCGAAACCCGCCGGCGAGCAGAACTGAGCCTCAGGTCTTGCTTCTGCCCGAAACCGCATTTCGGTGTGCCGGAGAGCGGGACTCGCGGGGGTGGGGATATGTCGCGCCTTACATCTAGCCGTGAAG
>NZ_JBFBAM010000143.1:0-8890 GCF_040682195.1 Kutzneria sp. NPDC051319
CGCAATCCACACCGAACCTGGAGGCCCTCCCTCATTTCAACATCATCGGCTCACGTGTCCACCCGTTCACAACCTCCCGGGGCAGTACACCTAGCTCGGCCAGCTCGACGAAGCACACCTCACCCAGCCGCCGGGCCGATTCGATGGCCAGGCGCGTCTTCCCGGCGCCGCCCGGGCCGATGATCGTCACCAGCCGGGAGCGGTCCAGCAGCGATGTCACCTGGCGGATCTCGTTGTCCCGCCCGACAAAGCTCGTCAGCTGGGCCGGCACCGGCCGGGCCGGGTTGGCCCCGCGGAGCACGGCCAGGTGGGCGCCCGCCAGCTCGGCCGAGGGGTCGGCGCCGAACTCGTCGGCCAGGGTCCGGCGGGCGTCGTCGAAGCTGGCCAGCGCCTCCCCCGGCCGGCCGTCGGCCGCCAGGGCCCGCATCAGCTGGCCCCGCAACCTTTCGCGATAGGGGTGTTCCTCGCTGAGCTGGCGAAGTTCGGCGATGTCCGGCCGGCCCAGCGCGAGATCCGTCTCGATGCGGTCTTCCAGCGCGGACAGGCGGAGATCGCCCAGACGAACCGTCGGCGCGGGGCCACGCCACAGGTCCAAGGCCTCGGTCAGCGCCTTGCGGGAATTGGCGTGATCCCCGAGCGCCAGCAGCTCCCTTCCGGAGACCGCCAGCCGCTCGAAGCGATGGGCGTCGATCTCGTCCGGGTCGAGGGTCAGCACGTAGCCCATGGGATGTCGTGCCAGGCTGCCCGCCGGCAACAGCGCCCGCAGCCGTGACACCTGCGATTGCAAGGCGTGCTGGGCATTACCTGGCGGCTCGTCGCCGTATACGGCGTCCACCAGCTGCTCGAACGGCACCGCACGCCCCACGCTCAACGCCAGCGCCGCCAGCAGGGCACGCGGCCTGGACCCGCCCAGGGCCACCGGACTCCCGTCGGGCCCCCACAGCTCGACCGCGCCGAGCACACCGATCCGCACGCGGCCATTCTGCCGCGTGCGGATCGGCCCAGCTCACGGATTGACGGTAGTTCCCACGGTGTAGCCGTAGGGCAGCACGGCCAGGGTCTGGGAACCGCCGGCCACGCTGGTGTTGCTGAGGACGTTCACCGCGCCGCTCACGACCGTGCCGGCGGCGGCGACGGGCTTGAGGGTGGCGGTGAACAGGGCGGAGGTGCCGGCGGCCAGGTAGGTCGGGGCGCCGAAGGTGATGTCGCCGGCGGTGGAGGTCAGGCGCAGCGTCCGGCCGATCCCGGTGGTGTTGGTGACCCGGAAGAAGAGCTGACGGCTGGACGTGGCCGACACGGTGCTGCCGGCGGCGGGCAGGTTGTAGGCGAAGGCGTCGGAACGGTCGTAGCCGACGGTGCCGGCGATCTGCTGGGTGAACTCCAGGCCGCTGACGGTGAGCTTCAGCATGACGTCGATCTCCCACCGGCCCGGCTTCGGGTTGGCGGTGACCAGCGTGGCGTCGGCGATGGGCTTGTCGGAGCCGACACCCTGCACCGTGGTGGTGGGCGAGGAGTCGGTGGTGACGACCTTGCCGTCGGGGTCGATCAGGTAGTAGGTCAACCCGTTGTCGGCGCTGGCGTCGGCGGTGTGGAAGTTGACGTCCAGGTCCTTCTTGCCGGCCGGCACGTCGATGTCGAACGTGCTGATCTGGCCGACCTGCCGCCCGACGGTGCTGGTGATGGTGCCGGTGAACTTGCCGCCGGCGCTGGGGATCAGCGTGCGGCGCTGGACCGGCAGCGAGGTGTGCGCGCCGTTGGCCGCCACGAACTGCACGGACTCCGGGTGGTCACCGGGGGCGGTCGGCATGTCGACGCTCAGCGGCACGTCGACGCCCGTGTGCGCCGGGATGGTGACGGCGTCGGTGGCCTTCTTGGTGACGTAGTGCTGGCCCATGGTGCGGAAGGAGATGGTGCCGCGGTAGGAGCCCGGCACGTTCGGCGGCGACTGGAGGTGCGCACGGCCGTTGGCCCAGAGGATCTTCGCGGTCCACTGGCCCGCGGTGGGGGCGGCCACCTCGACGTGCTGGATGTTCGGCACGGAGCCGAACTTGGCCGAGCCCGACGGCGGAGTGCCGTAGTCGTAGGAGATCTGGCTCAGCCGGCCCTTGGGGTCGACCAGCGTGAACGACAGGATGGTGCCGTTGGTCGGATCCGGCGTGATCATGTCGACGCTGAGCCGGTCGAGGCCCTTGGGCACCGTGAAGGTGATCGGCGAGGCGGCGGTGGCGCCGTAGGCCGGCACGGGCAGGCTCGGGTCGGGGGCGCTGACCGGCTCGGTGACGGTGGCGCCGAACTGCTTGGCAGCGCCCAGTTCCCGGTAGGCGCCCGTGACCGTGGTCGGGGTGCTGCTGGCGTTGTAGAGGTTCACGGTCTGCGCGCTGGCGCCGGCATTGGCCGTGACGTCCAATTGGGACGGTGACGGGACCAGGGCCGGGGCCTCGGGCGCGCCCGAAGTGCTGCCGGGCGCCTGCTGCGCGGCCCGAACGGCGGCGTACACGTCGAGCAGGCCGGCGCCCTGCTGGTCGGCGGGAGCGCCGACGTCCTTGGCGGTGCCGGTGAGGATCTGCTTGATCAGCGCGGGAGTCGGCTTCACGCCGTTGTGCGTGTCGGCGTAGGCCTGGATCACATCGGCGACCGCGCCGGCCACCAGCGGGCACGACTGGCTGGTGCCGCCGAAGGCCTCGGTGAGGGTGTTGGTCGGGCAGTCCGAGCCGATCGGGCTGCACGCGGCCTCGCCGCCGTAGCCGGGCGCGACCAGGTCGACCACGCGGTTGTTGGGCGCGGTGCCGCCGGAGGACAGCGGGGTGATGTCGTTGTTGATCCAGTCGCTGTAGCCGTAGGCCTGTGCGGTCAGGCGCAACGTGTTCGTCGCGCCGACGGCGATCACCAGCGGGTCGGTGGCCGGCGAGGACACCGTGCCGGAGACGCCGCTGTCGCCGGAGGACACGACCACCGTGACACCGGCCGCGACGGCGGCGTCGTTGGCCGCGTAGAACACGGAATACCGGCCAGGGCGCGGGTTGTAGCCGTACGACTCGGAGATCACGTCGGCGTGCTCCAGCACGACCGCGCGGTCGATGCCGGCCACCACCTGCGACTCCAGCTGGATGTCACCCGACGCGCTGGGCGGGGTGTCGATCAGCCGGGAGTCGACCAGCGACGCGTCCGGGGCGACGCCCTTGATGCGGAAGGTGCAGCCGGTCGGCAGCCCCGAGTAGGGCAGCTCCTTGCTGTAGTCGTAGGTGACAAGTCCTTGTCCGGCAACGGAAGAGGCGTCGCCGTAGTACTCGCCGTCGCTGTCGTCCTCGGTCGGGTCGGGCGCGTCGATGACCACGTGCGAGCCGTCGGGGCGGACGAAGTTGGGATTGCCGGCCAGCTCGTTCATGCCGTCGATGGCGACCAGCACGCCCTTGCCGGTGGCGATCTTGGACGCCTGCTCGGTGTCGCCGGGCCTGTCGGTCTCGACCTTGTCGACGGCCAGCGCCTCCGGCTCCAGGAACGGCTTCGCCGGGTCGCTCGGGCACAGCTTGGAGCTCAGCTGGGCCGGTTTCGCCTGCGGCACCTTGGCCGGCGCGGTCCGGGTCATCTGCTCGTCCGGCACGATCTCGCGCACGGCCGGGTTGGCGCGCAGCCGGTTCACCTCGCCCGAGGACAGCTTGGCCGCGATCGCGTTCACGCTGACCAGCTGGGTGACGTCCGTGCCGCCGTTGGCCTTGATGTCCGACACGACCGACTGCTGATCGTTGTGGGTGGTGTTCGTGCGCTGCGAGCTCTGTGCACGTAACTTGAGATCGCCGTGCTGGTTGCCCAGCACCACGATCACCCGCCCGCCGTCCGCGGCGCCGTCGGTCGCCGGCGCGAGCGGGGCGGCCTGCGCGGGACCGTTCCCCAGCAGCGCCAACGCCGCGCTCATGGTCATAGTGGTCGCCACGGTGAGCAGGCGAGATCTTTTCACGGAACCTACCTCGGGCAGTCTTCGCCGATGATCGTCGCCGGTCAGTCAATCCCCGCGGCCACGGCGGAAACAACCGACGAACGTCCACCGCTCACCCGACCAACGGCGGCTGGTTTCGGTGCCCGGCAAGGACTAGTGTCACGGCCACGATCCCGGCGACATCCGCCCTTAAACGCCAAAACGGCCGAACCGGCGCAAAGCCGGCTCGGCCGTCGGTCCACCCGGCTCAGTGGTCCCGGCAGGTCACCAGGCGGGCCAGGGCGGTGAGCTCGGCGGCGGCCCGGGCGCCGGGGGCGGCCAAGGCGAGCTCGGCCAGGGCGAGGTCGAGCTGGTCGACGGCCTCACGCTGGGTCCAGGACCGGCCGCCGGCCAGGTCGACCAACTCGGCGGCACGGGCGAGCTCCACATCGGACAGTGGGTCGCGCCGGCCGTACAGCGCGGCGAGTTCCTCGGCGGCGGGCTCGCCCGAGGTGAGGGCGGCGACGACGGGCAGGGACTTCTTGCGGCTGACCAGATCGGAGTGCACGGGCTTGCCGGTCACGTGGGGGTCGCCCCAGATCCCGAGCAGGTCGTCCACGAGCTGGAAGGCCAGGCCGAGGTGCTCGCCGAACATCCGCATGTGCTCGACCTGGGCGGCGCTGCCGCCGCCGAACAGGGCGCCGATGGCGGTGGAGCAGGCCAGCAGGGCGCCGGTCTTCTCGCCGGCCATGGCCAGGCACTCGGAAAGGTCCACATCGGACCGTTCCTCGAAGGAGACGTCCTCGCACTGGCCCTCGACGAGGTCCTGCACGGCGGCGCTGACCAGACGCATGGCGTCCTGTGAGCGAGGATGCCCGCTGCCGGCCAACACGTCGAAGGCCAGGGTCAACAGGGCGTCGCCGGCCAGGATCGCCGGGCTCACCCCGAAAACGGTCCACGCGGTGGGCCGATGGCGTCGGCTGACGTCCCGGTCCATGACGTCGTCGTGCAGCAGCGAGAAGTCGTGCACCATCTGCACGGAGACGGCGGCCGGCACCGCGTCCACAATGGACCCGCCGACGGCCTCGGCGCACAGCACGGCCAGCGTGGGCCGAATGGCCTTGCCGGAGTCGCCGTTGCGGGGCGTGCCGTCGGCGTCCCACCAACCGAAGTGGTAGCCGGCGACCCGGCGCATCGACGGCGGCAGGGTGTCCACCGCCGCCCGCATCGCCGGCTCGACCACGCCACGGCTCCAGGCCAGCACCTCGACCGCGGAGCGGGGCTGCGAGAGCACATCCATGGGAACCACCTCCGAGGTCACGGCGCGAACATCCGAACCGCGGACGTGCCGATGCCGGTCGGCAGCGCGAAACCGTGCCCGCCACGGGACCGGACCAGCTCGGATTCCCCGTACCGCACGGTCTTGCGGTGCCAGTTGAGGATGGCCGACATCCAGTCCTGGAGCTCGCGGACGTAGCCGTCGACCGCCTTGCGCTGCGCGGCGTTGAAGCCGAACTCCTCGCACAGCGCCGGAATCTCGTGGTCACGGGTGCGGATGAACTGCTCGACGCGGGCGGTCATCAGGTCGTTGACCATGGCCACGGCCTGCTCCTTCGAGCAGCCGAGGAAGTTCTGCACGACCAGGACCATGTTGAGCAGCTCGCCCTCGTACTCGATCTCCTTCTGGTACGAGAAGATGTCGTTGAGGAAGCAGGCCTGGTCCTGGGCCGAGTCCTCCAGGCCGCGCACCTGGCTGGTGGCGAAGAACTCGTCCGGGATCAGGTCGGCCCGGGCGAACCGGGCCAGGCTCATGGTCAGGTCGGAGCCGAACGTGCCGCGCCGCATCTCGATGTAGTCGACGGGGTCGGGAATCCGGTTCTGCTGGTGGCAGTCCGCCTCCCACACCCACGCGTCCAGCATCGTGTCGACCGCGCGCCGGAATCCCGCCCGGTGCTGGTCCGACATCGGCAGCGCGGTGCGCACCCACAGGTCCGCGAGCCCGCGCTCATTGGCGTTGGTCGGCACCGGCATCGTCACGCAGTCCAGCGGCATGAACTGCCGGGTGCGCGCCACGAACGCCCGCGGGCCGGCCAGATCCCGGCCCCGGAAGTACATCCTGGGGAACAGGTCGTCCCCGTAGGTGCCCCAGGTCAGCCACTGCGAGCCGAGATCCAGCTCCTCCAGCGTGCCGTCGGGGTCGATGCCGGCGGCGCAGATCGGCAGGTCGAGCCCGACCATCTGCCGTTCGGTCCAGACGCCTTCGCCGGTGAAGCCCATCGCCCGGGACCATTCCCACGTGTTCTGCCGGGACCGGTCCAGCAACGGGTTCAGATGCAGCGGAAACGGCATCGTGAACTCGGGCAGCTTCGTCGGGCCCACGGCGTGCGGCGCGTGGGTGAAACGCTTGAGCCGCCCGGGAAAGCCGAGCCGAGAGCCGAGAGTGCCCAGACCGGTCGGACCGCCGGGCACCCATCCCGTGGAGGTGTCGGCCCCCGCGTTCATGTACCGGCTGGAGCGCATGTGCCACTCGTGCCCGCCGGACTGCCAGTCCTGCAGGCCGCGGGCGTAGACCAGGACGGCCATCCGCTCGTCCGGTCGCAGCCCGTAGTGCTCGAACATGATCGGCAGCTCGGTGAACACGGTGTGCTCGAACTGCTGCATGCGGGAGGAGATCAGGTCGTTGGTGGCCTCGGCCGCCTCCTGCGTGGTGCAGCCCAGGGCCGTCTCCAGCACCAGCACCATGTTGGCGTTCTCGCCCTCCTCCTCCACCTCGCGCTGGTAGGAGAAGACGTCGTTACGCAGGTGCACGCCGTCGGCGAAGGTGTCCCGCAGCACGCGCATCGGACGGGTGCGGGCCACGGAGTCCGGCACCTCGGCGCCGACCGCCACCTCGACCAGGTTGGCCGACCACGGCGCGCCGCCGACCTTGCGGCGCATCTCGATGTAGTCGATCGGGTTGGCCACCCGGCCCTCGTCGATGTTGATGATCTCCCACATGCACTCGACGAGCAGGTTGAGCGTGCTCTCGATGAAGCGGACCTTCCACTCCTGGGTCATCATCGGAATGGTGCGTTCCCACAGGTCCTTCAGCCCGGCCTCGACCGGGTTGGTCGGCTCCGCGGTGATCGCGCCGTGCAGCGGCATGAACTCGCGCAACCCGTCGAGGTACTTCTTGGCGCCCTTGATGTCCTTGGGCTTCTTGTACAGCTCCAGGAAGTGGTCGTCGAAGAAGAAGACCCAGACGTACCAGTCGGTGATGAGGTCGAGGATCTCGCCCGAGCACTCGGGATGGGTGTACGCGCACAGCAGCGCGTAGTCCATCGCCTCCAGCTTGGCCTCGCTCCAGATGATCTCGCCACCGGCGAAGGCCGGGGTGTCGATCATGTCGAAGTCGCGCGCCCACTTGCGGGTGTGGACGCGCGCCCCCTCCAGGTTCGGGTTCAGCCGGGCAGGGTGAACCATGTAGAACTCGGGTAGTTCGAACGGCTGTGCCATGGTGAGCGGTCCTCAGTTCCCCAGCTCGACGTCTTCCAGCACGCCGAGTGCGTCCGGCACCAGCACGGCAACCGAGTAGTAGGTGCTGACCAGGTAGGACAGGATGGCCTTGTCGCTGATGCCGGTGAAGCGCACCGAGAGGCCGGGCTCGCGCTCGTCCGGGATGCCGGTCTGGTGCAGGCCGATCACGCCGTTGTCGTCCTCGCCCGTCCGCATGGCCAGGATGGACGTGGTGTTGTGCTCGGGGTCGATCGGGATCTTGTCGCACGGGAAGATCGGCACACCGCGCCACGACTGCAGCGGCCGGCCGTCCACCACCACCGGGCTCGGGTAGAGGCGGCGCGCGTTGAGCTCACGGCCGAAGGCGGCGATCGCCTTGGGGTGGGCCAGGAAGAACTTGGTCTTGCGGCGGCGGGAGACCAGCTCGTCCATGTCGTCGGGGGTGGGCGCGCCGTTGCGGGTGTGCAGCCGCTGGCTGTGGTCGGCGTTGTGCAGCAGGCCGAAGTCGCGGTTGTTGAGCAGGTCGAACTCCTGGCGCTCGCGCAGCGCCTCGATGGTCAGCCGCAGCTGCTCCTGCACCTGGTCGTGCGGACCGTTGTAGAGGTCGGCGACGCGGGTGTGGATGCGCAGCATGGTCTGCGCGACGCTGAGCTCGTACTCGCGCGGGGACATGTCGTAGTCCACGAACGTGCCGGGCAGGTCGATCTCGCCGGCGTGGCCCGCGGCCATCTCGATCGCGGCCTCGCCGTGCTTGTTCTGCGACTTGCCGCCCCGCGCACGGAAACCGTCCACATGGGACCGAAGCTTGGGCGCGCCGTCCACGACCTCAAGGAAGGCGTTGCGCGGCAGGGAGAGCACCACACAGCCGGTGTTGGCCCGCACGGAGAAGGGCCAGCCGCCCTCGTCCACCAGGACCTGCTCGCCGAAGTGGTCGCCGTCGGCCAGCGTGCCCAGCACGGCGTCGTCGCCGTACTTGCCGGTGCCGACCTTCTCGACCCGGCCGTGCACGATCAGGTACAGCTCGTCGGCGGCCGATCCGGCGCGCACGATGGTGTCGCCGGCGGCGAAATGGCGCTGGGTGAAGCGGCCGGCCAGCGCGGTCAGCACGTCGGCGTCGTCGAAACCACGCAGCGGGGCCAGTTCGCCGAGCTCGGCGGGAATCACCCGCACGTCGTCACCGTTGCTGACGAACTCGATGCGCCCGTCGCCGACGGTGTAGGTGAGCCGGCGGTTCACGCGGTAGTTGGCGCCCTTGGCCTCGACCCACGGGAGCTTGCGCAGCAGCCACCGCGGCGTGACGGCCTGCATCTGCGGGGCGGACTTGGTCGTCGAGGCCAGCTGCCGCGCGGCCGCTGTGCCAAGACTCAACTGGGTGGATGCCGGGTCCAGGGTCTCGGTCACGACCTGGTGCTCCAATCACGGTGACACGGAGGAGAAGGCTGAGCGGTCCCGCACGCCGGCGGGGGATCGTCCCCGGCGGCG
>NZ_JBFBAM010000144.1:0-7139 GCF_040682195.1 Kutzneria sp. NPDC051319
CTCGAGGCATCACAGTCACGTCGGCGTCCCGGACGGACGCCGGCCTATTTTCCCGCATCAACAGCGGCCGTCACAGGCCCCCGTTACTCGCGGGGTCAGGGGGTGCCGGCGATGAGGAAGTAGGCGAGGGAGCCGAGGCCGGCGATGAGGCAGTACAGGGCGAAGGGCTTGAGGGTCTTGGTCTCGAAGTAGGAGGCCAGGAAGCGGGCCGCGACGTACGCCGCGATGCCGGCCACGACGCTGCCGACCAGGGCCGGGCCCAGGGAGCCGGCCACGGCGGGCTTGAACAGCTCGGGCATCTTGAGCACGCCGGCGCCGAGGATGACCGGGGTGGCCAGCAGGAAGGCGAAGCGGGCGGCGTCGTCGTGCCGCAGGCCGCGGGTCAGGCCGGCGACGATGGTGATGCCGGAGCGGCTGATGCCGGGCAGCAGGGCCAGCGCCTGGGCGCCGCCGATCAGCACCGCTTCCTTCCAGGTGAGCTTGGACAGCCGCCGCTCGGACGCCTCGTCGGCGGTCAGCGGCTCGGCGGTGATGGCGTGCAGCGGCGCGGTGTCGCCGGGGTTGAAGGCCGAGGCGGGGATGACCATCGTCTGGTCGGGCGACATCTCCTCGATGGCGTCGCGACGCCGGTGCTGGAGGCGTTCCACGGCGAACAGCACCAAGCCGTTGAGCGCCAGGAAAATGGCCGTCGGCACCGGTTTGCCGAGAAAGTTGCGGATCACGCTTTCCAGCGCGATGCCGGCGATGCCGACCGGGATGGTGCCGATCACGAGCAGCCACCCCAGCCGCTGCTCGGCGTTCTCGATCTTCCGCGTGACGATGGACGTCCAGAGGCCGCGGATGATGCGCACCCAGTCCCGCCAGTAAAAGACCACCAGCGCCAGCGCGGTCGCCACGTGCATGGCCACCAGCACGGCCAGATACGGCGTCTCCTTGCCGCTCAGGCTGAGGTCCTTGGCCCACTGGCCGCCGGCCAGCGCCGGTAGCAGCACGCTGTGGCCCAGGCTGGAGACGGGGAACAGCTCGCTCACCCCCTGGAGCAGCCCGACGGCGATGGCCTCGACGTAGCTCAGGTCCGACATCAATCGCCTTCCGAGGGTGACTGCGGGGGTCCTGCGGCACGGTAGGGGGTGCCGTGCCGAGTTCGGTGAACCCTAGATGAACAAAAGGTGTTTCGGACCTACCGGGTTGCTCATTACGCCTTCACGCCGACGCCGCCGTAACCGGGCGGCAGCTTGGCCGGCAGCTCCTGATCGGCGTCGGGCCGCCACTGGTGCACCAGCGTGACGCCGGGTTCCAGCAGGTCGAAGCCGTGGAAAAGGGCCTCGATCTGCGGCCGGGTCCGCAGCACGACGGGATTGGTCGTGTTCTGGTACACGGCTTTGAAGTCGGCCAGCATGCCGGTTCGGTTGTCCGGCTCCTCTTTCGCGCCGATATGGGACAGCACGAGATGGCTGCCCTCCGGCACGGCGTCGCGATAGCCGGCCACGATCTCGGCGGGACGGGAGGAGTCCGGCACGAAATGCAGCACGGAGGCCATGATCAGGCCGACCGGCTCGGAGAAGTCGATCAGGTCTCGCACTCGCGGATCGGACAGCACCGCGTCCACGTCCCGCATGTCGGCCTGCAACACGGTGGCGAGGCGGTTGGGCCGCAGGATCGCCGTGCTGTGCGCGACCGCGACCGGGTCGATGTCCACGTAGACGACGCGCGTGGTCGGGTCCCGGCGCTGCGCGACCTCGTGCACGTTGCCCACGGTGGGGATGCCGGAGCCGAGGTCGAGCAGCTGCCGGATGCCGGAGTCGACGAGCAGCCGCACCGCGCGCCGCAGGAAGTCGCGGTTCCCCCTCGCCCCCTGGATCGTGTACGGCATGGCGGCGATGGCCCGTTCGGCGGCGTCGCGGTCGACCTCGAAGTTGTGGGTGCCACCGAGGTAGTAGTCGTACATGCGGGCGGGACTCGGCTTGGTGACGTCCATGGTCGCCGGCACCCAGTCAGGCAGCTCCATGCCGGCGAACCCTAATGTCAGGCGGCCTGGCCCGTCGAGGTCCAGGCCACCACGAGCTCGTCCTTGGCGCCGAAGCGCACCAGATGACGCTCGACGACGTCGGCCAGCCGGTCCAACGCCTCGGCGTCGCTCGTGGTGCACGTGATGTGCAGGCCCTCGGGGCGGGTGCGCAGCAGCGCGGTGCCGAAGTCGAAGTACAGCTCGCCCTCGTGCTCGGTCCACACGGTCTGGATCTTGTGGCCGAAGTGCTTGCAGAGCTGCACCAGATAGCGTGACGGCCGGTCGGTCGCGACCAGCGCCTGCGTCGTGAATGATGAGCCTGTCATATAATGAGGCTAGGTCAGTATTAAGCGGCCGGCAACGGGAGGTTCACGTGACCGACGCCACCACAGCACGGCTGGCGGACGTGTTCATGCACGTGGCCAAACGCCTGCGCGGCCGGTGGATGCACCAGCTGGCCCCGCTCGGCCTCACCCCCGGCCAGGGGCGCGCGCTGGCCGTGATCGCCCGCGGCGGCGACGGGATCCGGATGGCCGACCTGGCGGCCAAGCTCGACATCGTGCCCCGCTCGGCCACCTCCGTGGTGGACGGGCTGGAGGAGCAGGGCCTCGTGCTGCGCCGCCCCGATCCGGGCGACCGGCGGTCCATGCTCGTCACGTTCACCGAGGCCGGCCGCCTGTTGGTCAGCCGCATCGAGGACGCCAAGCGCGGCGCCGCCGAGGAGATGTTCGGCACGCTGCCGGCGGCCGAACGCGATCAGCTGCTGGCAGTGCTGCTGCGCCTGGACGCGTGCGGGAAGCACCCCGGATCGATTTAGCCATGTCGGCTGGAGATTGAGCGCCGAGCCAGGCAGGCTGGGTGTATGGCAACTGAACAGAAGGCTCGTATCGGCGTCACGGGCCTGGCCGTGATGGGGAGCAACCTGGCTCGCAACCTGGCTCGTCACGGTTTCCGGGTCGCCGTGCACAACAGGTCCGCCGCGCGCACCAAGGCCCTGGTCGACCAGTACGGCTCCGAGGGCGACTTCGTGGCGGCGGAGACGACCGCCGATTTCGTGCAGTCGCTGCAGAAGCCCCGCCAGGTGATCATCATGGTCAAGGCGGGCGGTCCCACCGACGCCGTGATCGACGAGCTGGCCGAGCTCATGGAGCCCGGCGACATGATCGTCGACGGCGGCAACGCGCACTTCGCCGACACGCGGCGGCGGGAGAAGGCGCTCAAGGAGCGCGGCCTGCACTTCGTCGGCACCGGCATCTCCGGCGGCGAGGAGGGCGCGCTCAACGGCCCCAGCATCATGCCCGGCGGCTCGGCCGAGTCCTACCAGCACCTCGGCCCCGTGCTTGAGGCCATCGCCGCGCAGGTCGACGGCGTGCCGTGCTGCACGCACGTCGGCGAGGACGGCGCGGGCCACTTCGTCAAGATGGTGCACAACGGCATCGAGTACGCCGACATGCAGCTCATCGCCGAGGCGTTCGACCTGCTCAGCAATGTCGCCGGCCTGACGCCGGCCGAGATCGCCGAGGTCTTCCGCGGCTGGAACACCGGCGACCTCGAGTCGTACCTGGTGGAGATCACCGCCGAGGTGCTCGGCCACGTCGACGCGGCCACCGGCAAGCCGTTCGTGGAGATCATCGCCGACCAGGCCGAGCAGAAGGGCACCGGTCGCTGGACCGTGCAGGAGGCCCTGGAGCTGGGCGTGCCGGTCACCGGCATCGCCGAGGCCGTGTTCGCCCGGTCCCTGTCCGGCCACGTCGGCCAGCGCGCGGCCGCCCAGAAGGTGCTGCCCGGCCCGACCTCGAAGCCGGCCATCGCCGACCGCGATGCCTTCGTCGAGGACGTCCGGCAGGCGCTGTACGCCTCCAAGGTCGTCGCCTACGCCCAGGGCTTCGACGAGATCCGCACCGCCGCCGACACCTACGGCTGGCAGATCGACCTCGGCTCGATGGCCACCATCTGGCGGGGCGGCTGCATCATCCGGGCCCGCTTCCTCAACCGGATCAAGGACGCGTACGACAAGGACGCGAACCTGCCGTCGCTGCTGGTCGACGAGTACTTCGCCGACGCCGTGATCAAGGCGCAGGAGGCGTGGCGGCGGGTCGTCGTCGCGGCCACCGGCGCCGGCGTGCCCGCGCCGGGCTTCTCCTCGGCGCTGTCGTACTACGACGCGCTGCGGGCCGAGCGCCTGCCGGCCGCGCTGATCCAGGGCCTGCGCGACTTCTTCGGCGCGCACACCTACCGTCGTGTCGACCGTGGCGACACCAGCTTCCACACCGCGTGGAGCGCCGACCGCACCGAGCACGAGGCCTGATCTGGTGACGTGAAGGGACCTTTGCTCCACTCCGAGTGGAGGAAAGGTCCCTTCCGAACCGGGCTTGGCTGTCTGGAAGGCGGCATTCCTGACGTTGAACGTCCGGGATGCCGCCTTCCGGACGGGGGAGCGCGGAAGGTGGGGGCGGCTGTTCGGACGTAAAACCGGACAATTGGCTCCGGGTTGGCAACTTTGGGCGGCGGCCGCCCGTCCTGTGCTCCGTGAGAATCTCTTCGCGAACTATCGCGATCGGCTGCGTCGCGGCCGCCCTGCTCGCGCTGCCGGCGGCGGCCAGCGCGGGCTCGGCCAACGCCACAGCCCTCGGCCACGACCTCGACTCCCTGCTGGCCGGCCCCGAGCTGACCGGGGCCACGGCCGGGCTCGTCGTCCGCAACGCCGACACCGGCGAGACCCTGTACTCCCACCTCGGCGACAGCCTGCTGGCGCCGGCCTCCAACGAGAAGCTGGTGACCTCGGCGGCGGCGCTGGACCTGCTGGGCGCCGACTACTCGTTCGACACGTATGTCCGCCGCAACGGCACGGTCTCTGGCGGCACGCTCACCGGCGACCTGTACCTGAAGGGTTTCGGCGACCCCAGCACCACGCTCGCCGACTACCAGGCGATGGCCAACCAGGTGAAGCAGGCCGGCATCACCAACGTCACCGGCCACCTCGTCGCCGACGACACCTACTTCGACGGCACGCGGCTGGGCCCCGGCTGGAACTGGGACGACGAGCCGTACTTCTACTCGGCCCAGATCTCCGCGCTGACCGTCTCCCCGGACGGCAACGCCACCTCGGGTTCGGTGAACGTGACGGTCGCGCCCGGCGCGCAGGGCCAGCCGGCCATCGTCACCATGACGCCGCCGAACACGTACATGACGGTCAACAACACCGCGACGACCGGCGCCGGCGGGGGCCTGTCGGTCAACCGCGTGCACGGCACGAACACGATCACCGTCAGCGGCGTCATCGCGGCCGGCGCGGCGGCGGTGGTCAACCAGATGTCGGTGGACAACCCGACCGCGTTCGCGGCGTCGGTCTTCCGCAAGGCGCTGAACGACGCGGGCGTCTCGGTCACCGGCACCACCACGTTCCAGACGATGCCGACGGGCCTCGCCACGGTGGCCAGCCACACCTCGGCCACCGTCGGCCAGCTGATGTCGCCGCTGCTCAAGCAGAGCAACAACATGCTGGCCGAGACCCTGGTCAAGGCGGCGGGTGTGGAGCGGCTGGGCTCCGGCAGCTTCGGGGCCGGCGTCAACGCGCTCACCACCAAGCTGGGCGCGCTGGGCATCGATCCCAACAAGTACAACCAGTTCGACGGCTCCGGTCTGTCCCGGTTGGACATCGTCAGCCCGGCCGAGATCGCCCAGCTGCTGATCAACGCCAGGTCCCGGCCGTGGTTCCAGACCTGGTACGACGCGCTTCCGGTGGCCGGCAACAGCAATCCGGCGGTCGGCGGCACGCTGGCCGGCCGCATGGGCGGCACGCCCGCCGCCAACAACGTGCACGCCAAGACCGGCTCGATGACCGGTGTCAGCGCCCTGTCCGGCTACGTCACCGCCGCCGACGGTGAGAAGCTGGTGTTCTCCTTGGTGTCCAACAACTTCCTGCCGGCCACGGTGAAGGACGTCGAGGACGCCGTCGCGGTCCGGCTGGCCGGGTACAACGGGGCCAACGACACCACGCACGCTCCGCGACTGGCCCCGCACGCCAAGACCGGTCCCGCGGCCAAGGCGACCAACCCTCGCGACAGCCTGGAGTGCTCCTTCACCCACACCTGCTGACGATCGCGCGCACGAGCCCGGCCGTGCGCTCGGCGTGACGCCGCATCCGCTCCCCGGCGGCCGCGGCGTCACGCCGGCTCGATCCGGCCAGCTCGATCCGGCCCAGCGCGATGGGTCGGCGGATCGCGCTGGGCCCCGAAGGGCCCGGTGGTGGGCCGAATTTGGGTGCAACCTCCCGGCTTGTCGGGAGCGTGCACCCATGCGCCCGGGAAGCCCCAAAGGGCATCGTTGACCCACGGCGTGCCGCACCTGGGCGTGCCTGATGGGGAGGCAGGGGAATCTCGTGCTCAACACCATGACTCGCACCGCCGTATTCGTATGCGCGACCGACCCGATCCTGCGTGGCGGCATCGTGATGACGCTGCGCGGGCGTCCGGAGCTCCAGCTCGTCGACGACGCGCAGGCCGACCCGGCCCGCACCGTCGTGCTCGCGGTGGGGGACCGCTTCGACGAACGGGTCACCACGCTGCTGCGCCGGATGCGTGGCCGCGGCTACCGGCGCATCGTGCTGGTGGCCGGCGACATCGACGACAACGAGGTGCTGGCGGCCGTGCAGTCGGGGGTCTGCGCGGTGGCCCGGCGCGGCGAGATCGACGCCGACACGCTGGTCCGGCTGGTCAACGCGGCCAAGGCCGGCGAGGGCTCGATGCCGCCGGACCTGCTCGGCCGGCTGCTGGACCGGGTGGGACGGCTGCAGAGCAAGGTGCTGGAGCCGCGGGGGCTGCGGCTGTCCGGCATCTCGGCCCGGGAGACGGACGTGCTCCGGCTCATCGCGCAGGGCCTGAGCACCCGGGAGATCGCCAAGAAGCTGTGCTACTCCGAGCGTACGGTCAAGAGCCTGCTGCACGACGTGACGGTGCGCTTCGAGCTGCGCAACCGCTCGCACGCGGTGGCGTTCGCCGTCCGTGAAGGGCTGATCTGACAAGGGAAACAGGGTGGCGCAGCAGAGGGGACCGCGCCACCTTCGGGGCTTCGCCCTGATGCAGGGAAGGACGCCTTACCCTCGTTCAACGAGGGTAAGGCGTCCTTCCCT
>NZ_JBFBAM010000145.1:0-6720 GCF_040682195.1 Kutzneria sp. NPDC051319
GCCTTCTGTAAACGTGCGCACCTACCCAACCCCGCCCCCCCCCCCCCCCCCCGCCCCCCCCCCCCCCCCCGCCCCCCCCCCCCCCCCCCCCCCAGGCCCCCACGCCCCCCCCACCCAAACACCACCCCCCGCCTACAAAACCCTCCCCCTCCCGGGGGGGGGCCCCCGCGCGTCACGCGCGGGCCCCTCTCTGCATGTCGGAACCCAGCCCTCGCGCGGCCGTCATGATCAAAGCTCCTGTTCGCGATCACCACCGTGCAGAAGTGCCACCGCGAGCGGCGTTTGCCGATAGAGCACTTCGCGACCGCGGCGCTGGGCGGTGACCAGACCGGCGTCCCTGAGAACGGCAAGGTGTTGGGAAACGGTGCCGGTGGCCAGGCCCACTCTCCGGGCCAGACTCGTTGTCGTGCTGGGAATCGATGTCTCGATCAGGATGTGCGCACGCCCGGCGCCCAGGAGACGCTCCACCGCCGGTGAAGGCACAGCGGGCTCCCAGAGCTGCGCCGCGCCGAGCATCGGATAGACCAGCGCCGGGGGTGCGGCAGAAGTGCCGTTGGTGGGGCCGATTCCCAGATTGGGCCAGCCGAAGGCGGTCGGGACGAGGATCAGGCCGCGGCCGCGCAGGTCCACAGTCCCTCGGCGAAAGCCGGTCAGGTGCAGAGCACCGTTCTCCCACCTGGCCCGCCGATGGAGGTGGGTGAACAACATTTCCAGGCCGCCGTCGGCCAGATGCCGTGCACGCGTGGTGATGTCGGCGTCGAGCAGGCCGCGAATCCGGTCCCACAGCGGTTCGACCAGAGTCTGCCAAGCCAGGCGTTGCTGAGCGACCAGCGCGTCCCGAACTTCGGTGGGGTCGCCGGTGAGCGCGCGGCGGAGGTCCGCCGACACCGTCACGGGGTCGAGTCGGCCGACGTGCTCGGACAGTTCAGCGGCGACGGCGTCTGGACTGGTGGCCTGGACCTGGGCGAGGTCCTCCTCGATGGTGGCGAGTGGGCCGGTGGGGCTCGGCCACAGGAAGTCCGGGCCGTGCCCGTTCGACGGCACGGCGGCCTTCAGCAACCCCAGGTCGGTGGTGGCGATGGCGGACTGGATGTCCCGCAGCCACGGCAGGTACCAGCAGTGACGGCTCGGCGCGCTCAGCACCAGCAGGGCCGACATCGTCTCCTGCAACGGCGACACGGCGAACCGGCACCGCCCCGCGTCGCTCCACTCGAACCTCAACACCATGGCCACATCGGCAACGGTGGCACGTCGTGGATTCGGCCACCGCCGAATCCACGACTCTCGTAGATTGCCGGCGGCACCCTACGCTCATGGTCACGTCGCCCCCATCGGTGAATCCCGGACCGCGAACCCGCCTCCTGCGTGACAGTCCGGGTTTCCGCGCGCTGTGTGTGTCACGGGCCGTCTCGTGCGTCGGTGACGGAATCACCACCGCGGCGCTGGTGTTGTTCGCCGCGGCGCAGCACGGACCGACCGGGGTGAGCCTGCTGCTGGTGGCGAATGCCCTGCCGCGCTTCGGCGGCCCCTTGGCCGGGGTGATCGTCGACCGGGTCCAGACCCGCCGGTTGATCATCTGCTGTGACCTGGCCTCAGCAGCGGTCATCGGGTTGATCGCGTTGACAGCGCCACCGCTGCCGGCGCTGCTCGGGCTCATCGTCGTGGCGGGGGCACTGAGCACCCTCCGGGGTCCAGCCGGGCGCTGCCTGGTCCCGATCCTGGTAAGCCCGACCGAACGCGGCCCCGCCAACGCCTTGTTCGGGTTGGGACGCACACTCCAACTCGTCGTCGGCCCCGGCGTCGGCGGTCTCCTGTCCCTCGGGCCTGGAGGCATGCGGGCCGCTCTGGCGGTCGACGTCGCGACCTTTGTCATCGCTGTGGCGGTGCTCTCGCGACTTCCCGTCTTCCAGCCCGCCCGCGACCCCGCGGCCATCACCGGGGTATGGGCCGAGGCTGTGGCGGGTATGCGTCACGTGGCGGCGAACCGGCCGGTCAGAGTCCTCATCCTCACCATGTTCGCCCTGGTGGTCTTCGCCACGGTCGACAACGTGGCACTGGTGTTCCTCACCGGCGCCGCGGGACCTGCCGGGTACGGCCTGGCCGCCAGTGCTTTCGGTGTCGGCATGGCCTTGACGTCACTCGTGTGCACAAGGTTGGTTCGCGGACGTTCGCCGGTGGCTTTGCTGGCCGTCGCGATTGCCGCGACCGGCGTGGGCATGATTCTCGCGGGCCTGGCGCCGGCCCTCGTTGTCGTCGTCGTGGCGCAGCTGATCGCCGGGGCGGGCAACGCCGGCGAGAACATCGGCTTCGACACCGCCGTCCAGAACGCCGTGCCCCGCCCGCTGCTGGGCCGCGTGTTCGGCGCCCTGTCCACCGCCGCGCAACTGGGATCCGGCGTTGCCTACGTGGCGGGTGACCTGCTGCTCGACGTCGTCGGCCCCCGCGTCACCTTCGTGCTCGCGGGGGCCGGAACGCTCGTGGTCCTGCTCTGGCTCGTGCCCGCTCTACGCACGGGCCCGGTGGGAGCGCTGCGTGTCGCACCGCGCTGACCCCCAGTTTTGGTCAGCGCGGGGCGAGCGGCTCGACCACCCGGCCCGTGCTGACCGTCATTCAACTCAGGACCACTGTCGCCTCACTGTCTCCACCGGTTGACCTGCCCTTACTTGGCCCAGCCGATGTCGGTGTACTTGGTGCTGGCCAGGCCCGAGTTGCCGAAGTTGGCCAGGCCGTTGCGGACGGCCACGATGGACGGCCGCTGGTAGAGCGGCAGCGAGTGGCCCAGCGCCCACACCTGCTTGTCCACCTCGTTGAGCAGCGCGTACCGCTTGTCCTGGTCCAGCTCGGAGGACGCCTGGTCGAGCAGCTTGTTGATGCTGTCGTCACCGATCCGGCCGGAGTTGCCCAGCGCCTGGTCGCCCGTGGTGAACCAGCTCTGGGCGTTGTTGACCGGCGGCGCGCCGTCGCCCATCTGCGCGAAGTTGGCGATGTCGAAGTCGCCGGGCGTGATGTGCTCGTCGAAGAAGGTGTTCGGGTCGTCCTGGACGATCTGGAGCTCGACGCCGATCGCCGCGAGCTGCTGCTGCACCAGCTGGGCCTCGTCCAGCGCCGACTTGGTGCCGGCCGGGATGGCGTTGCGGATGGTCAGCTGCTTGCCGTTCTTGCTGCGGACCTTGGCCCCGTCGGCCAGCTTCCAGCCGTCGGCGTCCAGTTCCTTGCGGGCCTCGTCCGGGTTGTAGAGGTAGCCGGCCGAGTGGTCCTCGTAGCCGGGGAAGCCGGGCAGGAAGATGTGGTTGCCCAGGGGCTTGGCGTCCGGCAGCAGCTGGCTGATCTCGGCCTTGGCGATCGGGTCGCGGTTGATGCCCTTGATGATCGCGACGCGCAGCTTCTGGTCGTTGAGGATCGAGTTGCCGGCGCCGTTGAACACGATCTCGCGGTAGTTGGGCAGGTTGGCCCGCCGCAGGGTCACGTTCTTCATGGCCGAGGTGCGCTTGAAGGCGTCGATGTTGGAGGCCACGCTCGCGAAGTCGAAGGCCCCACTGGCCAGGCCGTCCACCTCGACGTTGGCGCTGGAGTAGTACTTGAAGACGATCTTGTCCAGCTTGGGCTTGTCACCCCACCAGGCGGGGTCGGGCACCACCGAGACGTTGTTGCCGGTCTTGTCCAGGTTGTCGACCTTGAACGGGCCGGCCGTGACCTTCGGCGCGTCCTTCCAGCCGTGGTTGAACTCCTCCGGGCTGGAGGTCATCGACTTGGGGTAGAGCACGTTGAACAGGTTCGACCACTCGGCCAGCTTGGGGCTGTAGGTGACCGTGAAGGCGTAGTCGTCGGCGCCCTTGCTGATGTCGGAGATGCTGGCGTAGCCGGCCGTGCTCAGCGGCTGGTAGGCGGTGTTCTTGCCGTTGAGCGCCTGCCACTCGGACTTGTAGTCCTCCCAGGTGATCGGCGTGCCGTCGCTCCACTTGGCCTTGGGGTTGAGCTTGTACTCCACCTTCTGCGGGTCCGACGAGGTCAGCTTGAACGACTCGACGTAGTCCGGGTCGGGGATCCAGTTGCCGGAGGCGTCGGCGATGGCCGGCGTCGGCTCGAACGACTCGATCACCGGCGGGATGTCGCCGCTGCTGGCGTCGATGGCGAGCATGTTGAAGTTCGCCGGGTAGGCCTGGACACCCCACTGCAGGATGCCGCCGTCCTTGACCTGGTCGCGCGACATCGGATTGATGTCGTTCTGGCCGATCTGCTTGGTGGGCGGCGGCGCGGAGGAACCTGCCGATCCCCCACAGGCCGACAACAGCAGCGCGGATGCGGTGACCGAAACGGCGACCGCGAGCAGCGCACGTGGCGTTCGACTCACGAGCATGCCTTTCCCCTTGAAGCCCCCAGTTCCCAGTTCGTCACACTATGCAGGTGACAGTCGAGTCTTGCGCGTTTCCCACCCTGCGGGAACCTACGGAAGGCGGACTCGGCAGGATGTGACCTCATGGGCATCCGGACGCGTGCTGTGCGACACGGCTTGGCCGCCACTGTGCTTGTGCTGGTCGTATGCGCCATCGTCGCCGCGTTCTCGGCCAGCACCCTGGCCTCGGCCCGTGCCTCGTTAGCTCCACTGACCTCCCGGGCCAACGGCCATGTGACCGCCGTCGACCAGAATGCGGACACCGCCACCGTCACCTGGGATCAGGGCCGAGCCACCATCGAGCTCGACGTCCCGCCCCCACCCGTCGGCACCGCCGTCCTGGTCGGCTACGACCCCGCTGAGCCCTCGCACGCCGTCATCCCGCACGCCGTGACCCTGATCGCCGCCGACCGCTCCAGCGGCGAGCTCCTGTTCATCGCCATCGCCGCCGCGTTGATGCTCCTGGTGACCTTGATCCGGCTCTTCTCTCGTTTCGGCCTCACCCGGCGGCCCCAGGTCCAGGTCCCCGTCCGCCGCGTTCGGGTCACCTCCGGCCTCATGGCCCGCTCGTGGCTGGAGACCGAGGACATCCCGCGCCGCTGGATCCCCGTCTACTTCGACCCGGCGCTGGTCACCCTGCCCACCCCCAGCACCATCGCCCTGCACGGCGACCCTCGCCGTCACCGCCTCGTCGCCGCCGTCGTCGACGGCGTCGTGCTCTACCCTTCCGGCCGCGTCCGCCATGACGACCCGCGCGGCCGCCGCGTCGACAACCCGTCCGTGGTCGACGACTCCGTCCGGGCCCGTGCCGCGTCCGTCCGAGGCCTGCTCCGCCAGCTCCGGGCCGACATCGTCCTGATCGTTCCCGCCCCCGTCGTCGGCTTTCTCTGGGCGTTCTTGGACGGCAGCGGCATCTGGAGTTGGCTCGGCGCCACCGTCATCACCGCCGTCCTTGCCCTGTGGTTGGCCGCCCTGCGCGGCTCCGACCCTTCGTGACGCCCACCACACGTAGGTTTTTGGGCCTCCACTGCGGTGTTCCGGTGGCCCCGGATAGCGTGGATCGTCACTTTCTGTGCCGCCGTACGCCCATCCCAGTGTTCCGATCATCCTCCGAATCGGTGGAGTTGGGCTTGCCCTCTTCGGGGTGCGCCAATGTCACGGGACCATCACCGCGGGTGGGCGGGTGTCCACCGGAGTGATGGGTGGAGGTGCCGCTGTGGGCATGAAGTGGATGGAGCACAAGGTTGTGCAGCACGCGCGTGCGTGGGCCTCAGGAGGCATTCCCGGGCAGGCCGGCAAGGACGAGTGCGTGGTGTGCGGCAAGCACATCCGCAAGCACCGCAAGGTGACCGGTGAGGGCCGTGTCTGCTCCGTGGCCTGCGCCCACTTCTGGGTCGAGAACATGAGCTGATCTCGCTTTCCCCCGTGCGCCGGCCAACCCCCGGCGCACGTCTTTTTTCCCGGACACCCCACACGAGGCGAGCGAAGCAAAGCCCACCGGGGACGAGCGAAGCGATGTCCCGAGGGTGTGGGGCGAAGCCCCACACCGGGGGTCTGGGGGTCGTCCCCCAGATACAAATGCGAAAAATCCCCGTCTGCGCATTCCGCAGACGGGGATCTCCCAATTTGTAGCGGGGACAGGATTTGAACCTGCGACCTCTGGGTTATGAGCCCAGCGAGCTACCGAGCTGCTCCACCCCGCGTCGGTAGTTAGAACTCTACCCGACCCCGCCCCCAATACCAAATCGCCCCCCACCACCCCACCTGACCAGCCAATACCCCTCAGCAGCCGGACGCCACGAGGAAGGAAGGCCGCACAGGCATGCCCCCAAGAGGGCCAGCAGTCCACCCGAAGCCCAGACACCCCAGCCCCGACATCAGGGCCCAACAGCCCACGCCCGGCCCGACAGACAACCGGAAGGACCGGACGCCGGCGGGAAGCCAGCCACGCCACCAGAAGGCCCCAGCAGCCACGAGAAGCCCAGACAGCAACAGGAAGCACCGACAGCCAACGAGACAAACACACAGGCACAGAAAGCAGCAGTCCAGCCCCAGTACCCCCCCGACGAGCGAAGCGAAGTCGCAGGGACGAGCGAAGCGAAGTCGCAGGGACGAGCGAAGCGAAGTCGCAGGGACGAGCGAAGCGAAGTCGCAGGGACGAGCGAAGCGAAGTCCCTACCCGGGGGGTGCAGGGGGCGAAGCCCGCCCTGCCTCGGGGTCTGGGGCGGGAGCCCCAGTGTGAAAGCGAAAGATCCCCGTTTGCCGTTAGGCAAACGGGGATCTCCCAATCTGTAGCGGGGACAGGATTTGAACCTGCGACCTCTGGG
>NZ_JBFBAM010000146.1:0-6600 GCF_040682195.1 Kutzneria sp. NPDC051319
TCTGACCGTCGCTTTCGGACACCCCTTCATGCAGGGAAGGACGCCTTACCCTCGTTCAACGCGGGTAAGGCGTCCTTCCCTGCATGAAGGGCCCTTCGCGGCATGGGCGGGGTTCGCTCTGGTAGACACCACAGCGTGGCAGCCAGCGGGATCGTCCGGCGCGGTGAGCGGCATCCCGCCGCGACCGCGGCTGTCGCGCGGGTGAGCGTGGACGTGCCGCTGCCGTACCACCTGGATTTCCCCTTCGACTACCGGATCCCGGCCGAGTGCGACGCCGACGCGAAGCCGGGCGTGCGGGTGCGGGTGCGGTTCCGGGGCAAGCTGACCGACGGGTTCCTGCTGGAGCGGGTGGAGCACACCGAGGTCGCGGACAAGATCAAGTACATCGAACGGGTCGTGTCGCCGGAAGTGGTGCTGACGCCGGAGATCCACGGCCTGGCCCGCGCGGTCGCCGACCGGTACGTCGGGTCGCTGGCCAACGTGCTGCGCCTGGCGATCCCGCCACGACACGCGCGGGCCGAGGCGCGAGAGGCCGAGGACCCGGCGCCGCCGCCGGCGCGGCCCGAGGCGGAGGGCTGGCAGCGCTACACGCGTGGCCCGGCCTATCTCGACGCCCTGGCGAACGGGCGCTCCGCCAACGCGGTGTGGCAGGCCCTGCCGGGGGAGGACTGGCCCGCGAGGCTGGCCGAGGTCGCGGCGACGGTGGCGGCCACCGGCAAGGGCGTGGTCATCGTGGTGCCGGACTACCGTGACGTGAATCGCGTCTTCGCGGCGTGTACGGCACTAATGCCGGGTGTCGTTGCGCTGCAGGCCGATCTCGGGCCGGGGGAGCGCTACAAGCGGTGGCTGTCGATCCTGCGCGGCACCGCGCGCGTGGTCGTCGGAACGAAGGCCGCCACGTTCGCGCCCGTGGCCGATCCGGGGCTGCTTGTCGTGTGGGACGACGGCGACAGCGGGCATGCCGAGCAGTTGGCGCCGTACCCGCATGTGCGGGACGTTCTCGTGCAGCGGGCGCACATGGCCGGGGCGTCGCTGCTCGTGGCCGCCTTTGCCCGCACGGCCGAGGCGCAGCTGCTTGTGGACACCGGATGGGCGCCGGAGATCGTCGCCTCGCGGGAGCAGCTCCGCGCCGCCGCGCCGCGCGTCACCGCCATCGGCGAGACCGACGCGCAGTTGGCACGGGACGAGGCTGCCCGCACAGCACGCCTCCCAGCCATCGCCTTCGAGGCGGCCCGCGATGCCCTGAAGGCGGGCCGGCCCGTGCTGGTGCAGGTGCCACGCCGTGGTTACGTGCCGGCCCTGGCGTGCGCCAACTGCCGTGTGCGGGCGCAGTGCCGCCGGTGCGCGGGGCCGTTGTCCCTTCCCGGGGGCAGCACCGACGGCGCCCCACGCCCGGCCGAGTGCCGGTGGTGCGGGGCCGTGGAGGTCATGTTCCGCTGCACGGCCTGCGGCTCACGCCGCCTGCGGGCCGTGGTCGTCGGCTCCAAGCGCACCGCCGAGGAACTCGGCCGCGCCTTCCCCGGCGTTCTCGTGCGCACCTCCGGCGCCGGCGAGGTGCTGGCCGAGGTGCCCGACGCCCCCGCCCTCGTCGTCTCCACGCCCGGGGCCGAGCCCCACGCCGTCGGCGGCTACGGCGCGGCGCTGCTCCTCGACGGCTGGGCCATCCTCGGCCGCGCCGACCTCCGCGCCACCGAGGAGGCGCTGCGGCTGTGGATGACCGCCGCCGGCATGGTCGTCCCCGGCCCGCAGGGCGGCCGCGTCATCGTCACCGCCGAGTCCTCGCTGCCCACCGTGCAGGCCCTCGTCCGCTGGGACCCCGTCTGGCACGCCAACCTCGAACTCTCCGGCCGCACCGAGCTCGGCTTCCCGCCCGCCGTGCGCATGGCCACCATCGACGGCGTCCCCGACGCCGTCAACGCCGTGCTCGACGAGCTCCGCCTGCCCGCCACCGGCGAGATCCTCGGCCCCGTCCCCCTCGGCGAGGACAAGGAACGCGCCCTCGTCCGCACCTCCCGCGCCGAGGGCCGCGCCCTGGCCGAGGCCGTCGCCGACGCCGTCCGCGTCCGCACCGCCCGCAAGGACCCCGACCCCGTCCGCGTCCGCATGGACCCCCTGGAACTGCTCTAGCTGATGGTGCCCTCGGCCAGGACCTGGCCCTTGGCGTCGCGGGCGACGAGCGTGACCGGGCCGGGGGTCGGGGTCTCGGCGACGAAGGTGCCGGCGGCGAGGACGGCATGGGAGCCGTTGACGGTGAGGGCGGCGACGGCGGGGGAGACGAGGCCGTAGACGAGGCCGTCGTCGTGGATGGCCTGGTAGGTGCCGGGGCCCTGGGTCATGCGCTGGAGCTGCATCTGGCCCCAGGTGGTGGGGGTGGGATGGCCGTTGGAGATCAGGCACACGCCGAGGGCGTTGGTGTGGGGCTCCAGGGCGAGCTGCACGCCGTCGCCGTTGCTGCGCAGGAGGTAGGCGCCGAGGGTCCAGGCCCCGGACGGGTGGCTGGGGCAGTGGTCGGGGGTGTGGGTGGGCGTGACGGAGGAGGGCAGGCTCACGGGGGGAGCGGTGTCGCGCGCGGGGGAGAAGAGCAGGGTGGCGGCGACCGTGGCGACGACGATGACGGCGGCGGCGACCATGTAGGGGACACGGCGGTCGCTGCGCGGCGCGAGCGCGGGCAGCACGCGGCTGCGCAGCCGGAGGCGGACCTCGGGCGGCATCTCGCGGTACGGGGGCAGTTCCACGGCTACACCTCCTCCTGAAGCAGCTCGCGCAGCCGCGCGCGGGCACGGGACAGCCGAGAGCGAACGGTGACCTCGGCGACGCCGAGAACGGCGGCGGCGTCGGCGGTGGGGACGTCGCCGAGCAGGCACAGGCGCACGGCCTCCTGCTCGGCCCGCGGCAGCCGGTCGACGGCCAGCAGGACGCGGCTCATCCCCTGGTCGGAGTCGACCTGGTCGGCGACGTGATCGGCGTGGTCGGCGACGTCACGGCCGACGGGCAGCCGGGCCACCAGGGCATGGAAGCGGTGGGCACGGCGGAACTCGGTGCGCGCGAGGAAGCCGGCGACGGCGTAGAGCCACGGCCGCGCGCTGTCCCGCACCAGGGTGAGCTCGTGGCGTCGCCGCCAGGCGGTCATGAAGGTCATGGACGTCAGGTCCTCGGCCAGCGTCCACGAGGCGGTCAGCCGGTAGGCGTGGTTCCACACGGCCTCCGCGTGCCGCTCGAACAGCTCGGTGAAGGCCTCGTCGGCCCACAGCTCACCGTCGCTCGGCCCCACCGCCTGTTCCCCCTGCTTCACGTCATGAGGTGTCCGGCATCCGCGGGATTGTTGCAGTCATCCCCGGGGATGACTGGGCGAATGGGACCGAGCGGTGACGCCCGATGACGGAACGAAAGGCGAACCTGGGGTCACGATCGACACGAGGAGCCACCATGACTGCGCTGACCATGAGCGGGCCGACCGCCACCCCGACCACCATCACCGTCCACTGGCCGGCGCAGCTGCTCAAGGCCCTCCTGACCGCGGCGAAGTTCACCGGGCACTTCGTCGTGGCCCTGGCCGCCGTGCTGTTCGTGGGGGCCGACCAGGCGGAGTACTGATCTCCTAAACTGGACTCGGCCCACGCCAAGTCCACCCCCAGGGAGTCCAGTGACCGTCCAGCCCATCCGCCTGTTCGGGGACCCGGTGCTGCGCACCCGCGCCGCCGAGGTCGTCGACTTCGACAAGGAACTCCGCGGCCTGGTCGCCGACCTCTGGGAGACCATGGAGGACAAGGGCGGCGCCGGTCTGGCCGCGCCGCAGCTGGGCGTGGGCCTGCGGGTGTTCACCTACCACTGCGACGGCTTCGAGGGACACCTGGTCAACCCGACCTTCGACGTCGTCGGCGAACAGATGCAGGACGGTCCGGAGGGCTGCCTGTCCATCCCCGGCCTGTCCTGGGACTGCAAGCGCCACCTGCACATCGTGGCCAAGGGCTGGAACATGCACGGCGAGCCGGTCGAGATCGAGGGCAGCGAGCTGCTGGCCCGCTGCATCCAGCACGAGAGCGACCACCTGGACGGCGTGCTGTTCCTGGACCGCCTGGACACGCAGACCCGCAAGGAGGCCATGAAGGCCATCCGCGAGGCGGAGTGGTTCACGGGCGCGGCCCCCACGATCAAGCAGAGCCCGCACAGCCTGTTCGGCGGTGGCCACTGATGCGGCTGGTGTTCGCCGGCACGCCGGAGGTGGCCCTGCCGTCGCTGCGGGCACTGATCGCGTCCGAACGGCACGAGGTGGTGGCGGTCGTGACCCGCCCGGACGCCCCGGCCGGCCGCGGTCGGCACCTGGTCCGCAGCCCGGTCGGCGCGCTGGCCGACGAGCACGGCATCGAGGTGCTGACGCCGGCCAAGGCGGGCGCGCCGGAGTTCCTGGAGCGGCTGCGCGAGATCAACCCCGACTGCTGCCCGGTCGTCGCGTACGGGGCGCTGCTGCCGCAGCGCACGCTGGACGTGCCGCCGCACGGCTGGGTGAACCTGCACTTCTCGCTGCTGCCGGCCTGGCGTGGCGCGGCCCCGGTGCAGGCGTCGGTGCGCGCGGGCGACGAGATCACCGGCGCGAGCACGTTCCGCATCGTCAAGGAGCTGGACGCCGGGCCGGTGTTCGGCGTGGTCACGGAGCGCGTCGGCGAGCACGAGACGTCCGGCGAGCTGCTGGACCGACTGGCCGTCGTCGGCGCGGACCTGCTGGTCAGGACGCTGGACGGGATCGAGGACGGCACGCTGGAGGCGCGCGAGCAGCCCGTCGACGACACCGTCAGCTACGCCGGCAAGATCACCGTGGACGACGCGCACCTGGACTTCACCGCCCCGGCGGTCGCGGTGGACCGGCTGGCCCGCGCGGTGACGCCGGAACCCGGGGCCTGGGCGCTGTTCCGGGACGAGCGGCTCAAGCTGGGGCCGGTGCGGCTGTCCGATGTGGACGGCCTGGCCGCGGGCGAGATCCGGGTGGAGCGCAAACGGGTGCTGGTGGGAACGGCTACTGTCGCCGTGCAGCTGGGCGACGTGCAGGCGCCGGGCAAGAAGCGTATGGCCGCGACCGACTGGGCGCGCGGTTCGAGGATCGAAGCAGGGGAGCAGTTGGCGTGACGGAGCGAAGCGGCGGACCCAACAGGCGTCCGTCACGGCCGGAGCGCCAACACCCGCCGGCCCGCCGGCAGACCCCACGCCGTCCGCCGGAGGACGACCCGGCGCGCACGGCGGCGTGGGACACGCTCAAGGCGATCCGCGAGCGCGACGCCTACGCCAACCTCGTGCTGCCGAAGCTGTTGCGGGACCGGCGCATCAGCGGCCGTGACGCCGCGCTGGCCACCGAGCTGGCCTACGGCTCGGCGCGGGCCAAGGGCCTGCTGGACTCGATCATCGAGGCCTGCTCCGACCGTCCGCTGTCCGAAATAGACGGTCCCTTCCTCGACGCGATGCGGCTGGGCGCCTACCAGTTGCTACGCACCCGCATTCCCTCGCACGCCGCCGTCGCGTCCACTGTGGACCTCGTGCGGGGCGTGCACGGCTCCGGCCCGGCCGGCTTCGTCAACGCCGTGCTGCGCAAGATCGGCGAGCAGGACGAGCAGGCGTGGGTCAAGCAGCTCGCCCCCGAGGACCCCGTCGGCCACCTGGCCTTCGCCAACGCCCATCCCAAGTGGATCGCGCAAGCGTTTGCCGATGCCCTGGGGGACAAGGGCGACGAGCTCGCGGCCGCCCTGAGGGCCGACGACTCCCGGCCCGAGGTGCACCTCGCCGCACGGCCCGGGGAGGTCAGCAACGAGGAGCTCGCCGCCATCACGGGCGGCGATGTCGCGCCCTACTCGCCCTACGGCGTGCACCTGGAGGCCGGCTCCGGCGACCCCGGCGATCTGGAGCCCGTGCGTGAGCGGCTCGCCGCCGTGCAGGACGAAGGCAGCCAGCTCTGCGCCCTCGCGGTGACCCGGGCCCCGCTCGACGGCCGTGACGAGCGTTGGCTGGACCTGTGCGCGGGACCCGGTGGCAAGGCGGTCCTGCTGGCCGCCCTGGCCCGGCTCCAGGGCGCCACCCTCGACGCCGTCGAGAAGGCCCCGCACCGCGCCGAGCTGGTGCGCAAGGCCACTACCGGCCTGGAGATCACCATGCACGTCGCCGACGGCCGCGACCCCGGGCTGCCCGAGGGCAGCTTCGACCGCGTGCTCGTCGATGCCCCGTGCACCGGCCTCGGCGCCCTTCGCCGCCGGCCCGAGGCCCGCTGGCGCCGCAAGCCCGACGACGTCGCCGAGCTGACCAAGCTCCAGCGCGAGCTGCTCACCTCCGCGCTGAAGCTGGTCCGCCCCGGCGGCATCGTCGCGTACGTCGTCTGCTCGCCCCACCTGCGGGAATCCATCGGCGTCACCACCGACTTCGTGCGCAAGGGTCTGGCCGAGGCCGTGGACACCCGGGAGCTGTTCCCCGGCGTCCCCGACCTCGGCGACGGCCCGCACGTGCAGCTCTGGCCGCACCGGCACGGCACCGACGCGATGTTCTGCCAGGTGCTGCGCCGGCCCGAGGGGGCCTAGCGTTATGCAGGGAAGGACGCCTTACCCGCGTTGAACGCGGGTAAGG
>NZ_JBFBAM010000147.1:0-5395 GCF_040682195.1 Kutzneria sp. NPDC051319
CCCTCGTAGCTGACCGGCCCGCCGCGGTGCAGCGCCCGGATCAGCTCCACCGCTTCCTCCAACATGGACAGTCGCGTGTCCGCCGTCGGCCACGGGTCGCCGAAGATGTGCTCGTTCAGCGCCTCCCCGCTGCCAACGCCGAGCGTGAACCTGCCCTCGCACTGCACCGCGGCCGTCGCCGCCGCCTGGGCGATCACCGCCGGGTGCAGGCGCACCGTCGGGCAGGTAACGGCCGTCGTGATCGGGAGGTTCGTCCGCTCGGAGAGGGCCCCGATCACCGACCAGACGAACGGGCTGTTGCCCTGCTCGCGGTTCCAGGGGTGGTAGTGGTCGGAGATCCACAGCCGGGTGAAGCCGGCCCGCTCGGCCAGCGTCGCCTGCCGAACCAGCTCCCGCGGCCCGAATTCCTCGCTGGACAGGAAGTATCCGATGCTCACCATGCCTGACGGGTACCGCGGCGGTCGCCGGTCAAACCTGCCGCGAAAGGCGCTAGCGGTTCAGGGTGGAGCGCACCAACGCTGCGGCCAGGTTGGCCACCTGGTCCGGTTTGACCAGCTCGGCCAGGCGCTGTGGCTGCGTGGGCAGGCCGTGGCGCCTGGCCGCCTCCAGGGTCCGCTGGTCGAAGAAGGGACGCAGGCGGGGCCAGACGGCCTGGACCTCGCGGCAGAAGATGTCGGCGCCGGTTTCGGCTATGCCGGGGAACTTCTGGACCTCGCGGTGCGGAGAGCGCATCCGGCGGAGGTCGCCGTGCCAGGTGTCCAGCAGCAGCTGGGCACCCTCGCCGAGACGGGTGGCGGTGCTCTCGTCGTACCGGACGTAATCGCCGCGGCCGAGGGCGTCGACCCGTTCCTGCCACGTGGCGTCAAGCATGCGGCGAGGGGTGCGGAGGCCGGTTGAGAAGAGCTCCCGTGCGGTGGAGACGGCGATGTCGGCGGCGGATCCGCGCCGACAGGAGGGTGGCCAGGATCAGCAGCTGGTACAGGGGAGCGGGCTTGTCACGCAGCGTGATGCCGGCTTCGTGGGCGTAGGTCGCGCCGAACCGGTCGAGGAGCTGCTTGACGGTGGTCTGGCGACTGGGCACGGCCGGGTCACCCCCTGACGTCCGTAGGCTCGTCGCGGTTCAGGACGCAGAACTCGTTGCCCTCGGGTCGGCCAGCACGGTCCACGGCTCGTCGTTGCGTTGTCCGATGTCGACGCGGGTGGCGCCGAGGGCGAGGATGCGCTCGACCTCCAGCCGGTGGCGGCCCGGCGGGGCCGCGACGTCGAGGTGGATACGGTTCTTGCCGGTCTTCGGCGGGACCTCGGGAACCTGCTCGAACAGCACGGCAGAGCCGTGGACGGTGTCCCAGTCGGACGGCCCGATCTCGACGAACGCCGTCCCGTCGGTGCTGGCGCCGGACTGCACGACCTCGTAGCCGAGCACGGCCGACCAGAACTCGGCCAACCGGTGCGGGTCGGCGCAGTCGATGGTGGTCGCGACGATATGAGTCACCATGGCCATCGGGTTACCCGCTGGCGGGCGCGGGCGAAACCTGAGGGTCTAGTTGCCTGTGGGCGATGATTGTCGGTTTGTGTCTGAGGGTTCAGGTGTGTGCGTGATGGGTGGTACTCGTCGAGCAGTAGTCCTCGAAAGGGGCCCGCTTGGTCGGGGCGCGCGGGCGGGCCACTCGACCAACCCGAGCAAGCCCGCCCGCTCGCTCCGCCGCCTCAATACCGCAACAGCGCCCCAACACCGTCGGCCAGTTCCAGGTGGCCGTCCGGCACGACCACGTTCGCGCCGGAGACCGAGGCGGCCGCGGGTAGCGCCTCGTCAGCCCGGCGCTGCACGGCCTCGTCCTCGACCAGCCCATCGGCCTTGCCGGCGACCTGCTCCAGCCCGCCGGCAGTCCACAAGGGACGGTCGGCCGGCAGCTTGTCGGTGACCACGACTGTTTCCGCCCGTGCCTCTCGCAGCGCGGCGGTCACGGCCTCCAGGCCCTGCACCGCGAGCCCGCTGTCCCGGGCGAGCTCGGCGGCGAAGCGATCGACCCAGGTCTGCTGGGCCGCCCGGGCGTAGTCCTCGACGATGAGCCGCACCTCGGCCTCCAACGCGGCCTCGTCGATGCCCTCGGCGCGCCCACCGGTCTGGGTGTCGACGGCGATCTCCAAGAGCCGCTTGGGCAGCGCCTCCCGCAGCTCGGCCCGGGCCTGCACCTCGGCGGCGATGACGATCAGCTGCGCCCGCAGCTCGTCGACCAGGTGCGACAACGCGTCGACGACGTCGGCCGCGTTGTCGCGAGCGGTGTTCTCCACCCGGTGCTGCATCTTCAGGTGCGACCATCCTGCCCCGGAGACCTTGTGGACCGGATGGTCGGAACCGTCCACGGTGGTCTTTTCGGCCAACTCGCCGTGAGCGCTGTAGCCGCGGAGGTCGGCCCCGACGCGGTCCATGATCACCACGACGTAAGGCACCGGCGGCACGTTCTGCGCGGCCAACGGCAGCAGGTACGGCAGCGAGGACCAGCGGACCTCGGGCGTGGCGGGCGGAACCGCCAGCCAGGTGTCGAGCAGCACCCGGCCGGCGGAGGCGATCAGCGCCCGCCCGACCTTGCCGACCGGCCTGGCGCCGGCCAGGACGGCCTGTTCCAGCTCCTGGATCGTCGATCGGTCCGCGCCCTGGTCCTCGAGCCCGGCGCGGATCTCCTGCCAGCGCAGTTGCGTCGCGTGCTCGGCGTCCTCGGTGTCGTGGCTGGCGTCGAAATACACCGACGCGAACTGGCCGGGTGCGGTGATCAGCTCACGTAGCTCGGTCGTCTCCATGATCTTCCTTTCGATGGGCACGACGGCGCAGCAACATGGCGGTTGTCGCGAGAGCGCCCCCGAAGGGCGCCGCGGTGCGAGTTCAGCCACCACTGCCGGCTGTGAGGCGGGGCGGTGTCGTCGAACGCGCCGTGCGCGCCGTGGTCGCTCTGCCGGTCGACCGCCTCCCAGAGGTTCGGCCCGGAACGAGGCGGCGTGCGGTCCACCTGCTGTGCGTCGTAACCAGTACGGGCGAGATGCCGGTCCAGCACGCCGCTGGCCAGTTTCTCGCCGAGAATCGTTGCCACGGTCGAGCCGCCGACCCAGTACTCCCGTCGCCGCGGATGCGCGGCGGCGTGCACGATGGCCTCGGCGGCGGCCTCGGGCTGGTAGATCGGGGGCACCGGGCGCGCGCCGGCAGCGGCAGCCGGGACAGCAGCCAGTCGAACTGCGGCGTGTTGACGGCCGGCAGGTGCAACATCGTCACGCGCACGCCGCTGTGGTCGTGCAACAGCTCGCAGCGCAACGACTCGGTGAAGCCCTTGATGGCAGCGGTGTGCCGCCGGCCTGCCGCACCTCCTCGGCTGCGGCGGCGAGGCCCGCCTCGCCCCGGGCCAGCAGCGCGACGCGATCGCCTTGCTCGGCGAACATCCGTGCCGTCGCCCGGCCCACGCCACCGGTGGCGCCTGTGATCACAACGACTCGATCCATGGACCCCGGGTACCCAACGTGCCGCCGAGTATCCCCGTCAGGTGACCAGGAACAGCGCGCCCACGGCGGCCATGCCCAGCATCAGCCACGCCGCGTAGTCACCGACGTGGCCGGAGTGCAGGCGGTGCATCACGTGCAACGGGGTCTTCAGCGCCACGCGCAGCCGTCCCGGTCCGAAGTGGACACCGACGAACCCGATTCCCACGGCCAGCGCGGCACTGAACAGCCCCAGCGCCACTCCGGACCACGTCTACGCCGTTTCCTCAACCCCGCTGGCCAGCGCGGCAGGGGCACCGTGCAGGGTCTGGGCGAGCAGGCCGGCCCGGTCCAGGAACCGTTGCGCCCCAGCGCCCATCGCCTGCGCCACCGCCGGCACGGCCCCGACGGCCAGTCCGCCGGTCAGCGGCACCGCGATCGCACCGGCCATGGTCGCCGGGATCCGGTCGGGGAATCGGCCTTCCTGCTCTTCGTCGTCGCCCTTGGTGGTGTCGACGTCGATGTCCTCCGGCGGCGGGCCAAGGCCGAAGTGGATGCGCAGCGACGCCCGCAGCACCGCGCCGCCGGTCGCGGCCGAGACCAGCACGAACAGCGCGATCAGCGCGACGCTTCCGGTGGTCTCCTCGCTGATCGCCTTGCCAAGCCCGGTGCCGAACGGCGGCAGCCCGGCCAGCGCCAGCGCGCCGAGTGGGAGCAGCCACTTGGTCAGCCGCTCGTCACGCCCCACGCGGTACAGGTCGAACTCGTCGACGCTTCCCTTACGGGCCAACAACACGCCGACCATCAGGAACAGCGCGCCCTTCACGCCGGCATGCCCGAACACGTACACGACGGCCCCTGCCACCCCGGAGGCCGTCAGCGTCGCCAGGCCTACCAGGAACAAGCCCAGGTGTGCGATCGTCGAGTACGCCACCATGCGCTTGAGACGCCGCTGCATGAGGCACAACACCGCCCCCAGCACGGCCGTGGCGATGCCGAGCACCACCAACGTGCCGTGCAGCGACGAAGCGGGCAGCACGCCGCCGAACACGGTCGTCGACACGCGCAGCACGCCGTATAGGCCGAGCGGCGCCATCACGCCGGAGAACAGCACGCACACCGGTGTCGGCGCGACCGCGTGGGCGTCGGCCAGCCAGAAGTGGAACGGCAGGATCGCCGCCTTCACCAGCAAGCCGGTCAGCACCAACACCAGCGCCGTCAGGACCAGGACGTCCATGCCGTGCCGGTCCGGCGCCGCGCCGATCTGCGGCATCCCGAGCTGGCCGGTCCGCGCGTACAGGATCCCGATGCCGGCCAGCGAGAAGTACGCGCCGAGCGAGGTCACCACGCCGAAGGTGAAACCGCCCTGCACGGAACGGGGTTCCTCGATCTTGTGTCCGGTCAGCGCATACGCGGTGGCGCTCATGAGTTCCAGGAACACGAACAGGTCGAACAGGTCCGCGGTCAGCGAGAACCCGACCATGCCGGCCGAGAACAGCAGGATCAGCACGTGCACGTGCGCCTCGGCGGCGTCGAAATACCGCCAGGTGTAGATCAGCGCGCACGCCGTCAGGGCACAGGCCAGCACCGCGAAGCCGGCCCCGATCTGGTCGGCGGCCAGCACGATCCCGACGCTCGTGCCGTCTTTCGGCGTCCACCCGCCGACCCACGTCACGACACGGCCGGAATCCGTGGCCACGAACAACAACGTCATGGCCGCGACCCCGGCCACGGCCGCGACCATGGCCACCGTGTCCACGACGAGCCGCGGCACGAACTTGGCCAGCGCGAGCACCACGCACGCGCCGACCAGGGGGATCGCGATGCATCAGCAGCGCGAGCGCGCCGCCGAGCAGGAAGAACGCGAACGTGGTGACGAGGTACATCACCCCGATCCGCTTGTGATCGGTGGTGAACAGCGTCTCTTCGA
>NZ_JBFBAM010000148.1:0-5369 GCF_040682195.1 Kutzneria sp. NPDC051319
GGGCGCGGCGGTGGCGCTGGCGGTCGAGCTCGGCGTCCGCAGCTTCGTGCCGGGCGGCATCCACGGCGCGTTCTGACCCACCCAGATGCAGGGAAGGACGCCTTACCCTCGTTCAACGCGGGTAAGGCGTCCTTCCCTGCGAAATCAGCGGCGTACCAGCGAACCGATCTTGTCCAGTGCGGGCTTCAGCTCGTGCACACGCAGCAGCGCCATCATGCCGAACGCGGCCAGCAGGCCCAGAATGCCGCCCAGGATAAGAGAAGTGAACGCCCCCAGCGCGCCGTGGATGCCGCCCGGCACGAAGCTGCGGACGCCGAGCTCGACCGCCAGCGCCACCGCCGCGCCCCACACCGCGGCCACCGCGACCTTGACGTACGTGCGGACCACACGCCGGCTGCCCAGCCGCCCGAAACGCTTACGCAGCCACAGCTCCCCGACGAGCGTGCCCAGCGTGAAGCTGATCGCGTCGGAGAAGGTCAGCCCGAACACCACCTGGGACGGCGGCAGCACGTGCGCGGCCAGCAGCACCACCGGCACCTTCAACGCGATCATCACCGCGTTGATCAGGGTCGGCGTGCGGGCGTCCTTCATCGCGTAGAACACGCGCATCTGCAACATGGTCAGCGCGTACGGCAGCAGCCCGAACGAGGAGGCGGTGATCGCCAGCCCGAGCCGGGAGGCGTCCGCGCCGCCCTTGCCGAACACGGTGATGGCCACGGCCAGCGCCGGCCCGAGCACGGTCATCAGGGCGCTGATCGGCGCGAGCATCACCGCCGACATCCGGCTGCCCAGCGACAGGTCGTCCAGCAGCGCCGGGATGTTGTTGGCGGCGGCGGCCCGGCTCATCCGCGGCATGATCGCCGTCAGCAGCGACACGCCGAGCACGCCGTACGGCATCTGCACCAGCAGCCACGAGTACGTGTAGATGGAGATGCCGCCGGCCGCGCCGTTGGTGGCCACGCGGGTGATGGTGACGTAGCCGATCTGGCTGACCACCACATAGGCCACGACCCACAGCGCCAAGCCGCCGAACTCGCCCAGACGCCGGTCCCAGCCCCACTGCCAGCGCGGCCGGTAGCCGCTGCGCAGCAACGGCGGGATCAGCACCGCCGCCTGGATCACGATGCCCAGCGTGGTGCCGGCCCCGAGGACCAGCAGCTTGAGATCGGTGATGTGCACCGGGTTGGTCGCGATGTCGCCCGGCAGCACGAAGTACGCGCCGATGGTCAGCAGCAGCGTCACGTTGTTCAGCACCGGCGCCCACGCCGGCGCGGAGAACACGTTGCGGGTGTTGAGGATCGCGCCCAGCATGGCGAACAGGCCGTAGAACAGGATCTCCGGCAGCAGCAGGTACGCGAACGCGGTCACCAGCGCCGGGTTGGCGTTGCCGCTGCTGCTGTCCACGAACAGCTTGGTCAGCAGCGGCGCGGTGGCCACCGCCAGCACGGTCATGCCCAGCAGCATGGTGAGGCTGACGGTCAGCAGGCGGTGCGTGTACTCCTGGCCGCCGTCCGGGTCCTCGTGGCGGGCCCGCACCAGCAGCGGCACCACCACGCTGGTCAGCACGCCGCCCAGCAGCAGCTCGTAGATGATGTTGGGCACGGTGTTGGCCACCGTGTACGAGTCGTTGATCGCGCCGGCGGACAGGCCGACGACGGCGGCGAGCAGCAGCTTGGACAGGAAGCCGGTGATGCGGCTGACCAGGGTGGCCACGGCCATGGAGCCGCTGGCTCGCGCCAGTGACGGCTCTTCGTCTTGTTGTTGGTCCACAGTAGTCGTGCTCAACTCGGGGATTGCCCTCTCGGGGGTCAGGTCAGCCGGGTGGTCCTGGTGGCAATGCCGCCCGCGGCGGCCGCCCAGATGATCAATACCAGCACCGGCTGCCAGCCCGGCGGGCCGCCCTGGGTGAGCACGGTGTGCAGGCCCTCGGCCAGCGCCCCGGACGGCAGCAGCTCCACGATCGCGCCCAGGCCTCCCGGCAGCGCGCTCGGCGGCAGCGCGATGCCGCCGGCCAGCAGGAGCACGAACCACACGATGTTGGCCACCGCCAACACGATCTCCGCCCGCAGCGCCCCGCCGAGCAGCACGCCCAGGGCACCGAAGGAGATGGTGCCCAGCAGCACCAACACGATCGCCCACAGCACGCCCGTGACGGCGGGCTGCCAGCCCAGCAGCGCGGCGACGACACCCAGGATCACGACCTGGATCGCGACGATGGTCAACGCCGCCAGCACCCGGCCGGCGCCGAGCAGCCAACGCGGGATCGCCGTCGCGGCAAGGCGTTTGAGCACGCCGTAGCGGCGGTCGAAGCCCAGCGCGATGGCCTGCCCGGTGAACGCCGAGGACATCACCGCCAGCGCGAGGATGCGCGGCGTCACCTCGTTCACCCGGGGCTCGGACAGCGGCACGATCTTCAGCACCGTCAGGCCGATCAGCAGCGCCAGCGGGATCAGCAGGGTCAGCAGCACCTGCTCGCCGTTGCGCAGCGCCAGTGCCGTCTCGATGCGGGCCTGCGCCACCAGCATGCGGCCCAGGCGGCCGCGGCCGGGGGCGGGCGCGAAGGCGCCGGGGGAGAAGGTGCTCACGAGCGCAGCTCCCGTCCGGTCAGCTCCAGGAACACGTCCTCCAGGCTGCGGCGGGCCACGCGGAGCTCCTCGGCCAGCACCCCCTGCTGCGCGCACCAGGCCGTCACCGTGGAGACGACCTGCGGGTCGATGCAGCCGGCCACCACGTACGAGCCGGGGCCGACCTCGTCCACCTCGAGGTTCTCCGGCAGCGCGTCGACCAGCAACTTCGTGTCCATGCCGGGCCGGGCCCGGAAGCGCAGCTGCTGCTCGGCCGAACCGCTGCTGGTCAGCTCCTGCGGGGAGCCGCTGGCCACCACGCGGCCGTGGTCCACGATCACGACCTGGTCGGCCAGCGTCTCCGCCTCATCCATCAGGTGCGTGGTCAGCAGCACGCCGACACCGTCCGCCCTGAGGGCACGCACCAGGTCCCAGACCAGGTGCCGGGCCTGCGGATCCAGGCCGGCCGTCGGCTCGTCCAGGAACACCAGCTCCGGGCGGCCGACCAGCGCGCAGGCCAGCGACAGCCGCTGCTGCTGCCCGCCGGACAGCCGCTTGTACGGCGTGCGGCGCGCGGCCGCCAGGCCCAGGGTCTCCAGCAGCCACGCCGGATCCAGCGGATCGGCCGCGCAGGCCGCCACCAGGCGGAGCATCTCCTCGGTGCGCACACCGGGATAGGCGCCGCCGCCCTGCGGCATCACGCCGATGCGGGCCCGCAGCTGCGCCCCGTCACGGACCGGGTCGAGGCCCAGCACGCGGACCGTGCCGCTGTCGGGGCGCTTGAAGCCCTCGCACAGCTCGACGGTGGTGGTCTTGCCGGCTCCGTTGGGCCCCAGCAGGGCAAGCACCGAGCCGCGGTCCATCCTCAGGTCCAGCCCGTTCACCGCGACGGTGGACCCGTAGCGCTTCAGCAGGCCCGACACCTCGACAGCCGGGGTGGTCGGGGGTGCGGTCACGACGGTCGAGCCTAGGGGGTGCTCCCGGCTCAGGCTCGTGGGGCTCATCCGACCGGCCCGAAGTTGATCGGCTCGGATGGTGCGGGCGTCACGGTCAGTTCACCTCGGGGTTCGCGTTCGGGGAGCTTGCCCCGAACCAGCAACAACAGCAGGCCGACCAGGATGAGGGCGGCGACCGCGGCCGTGGGGATGAGGAAGGCGCGGCCGTCGAAGGTGGACCCGGTCGGCGGGGTGACCAGGGCGATCAGGGCGCTGAACACCGTGACCCAGGTCCGGAACCGCTTGCTGGCCTTGGCCGTGGCCAGCGGGATGATCGCCCACAACGGGTACCAGGGCTGCACCACGGGGCCGAGCACGACGAACCAGACCAGGAACAGGCCGAGGCCGGCCATGGCCGACAGGTGCCCGCGGTAGGAGCGCCACAGCAGCACCACGCCCGAGCCGGCGAAGCCGATCCAGCCGATGGCCCGGGCCGTGCCGACCGTGGCATCGACGTGGTTGCCCAGCTGGAACAGGATGCCCAGACCCACGCTGCCCAGCGCGACCAGCGTGACCGGGGACAGCCAGGTGTAGATGATCGTGCCGCCGTTGAGGGTCTTCAGCCAGCCCCAGCCCAGGCCGCTCGCGACCGTGATCAACGTCATCACGACCACGCCGATCACCAGCATGGCGCCGGCCGACTTGAGCAGCTGGGGCAGGCCGCCGCCCCAGCGCCGGGCGATCATCACGCCGACGAAGCCCAGGGCCACCAGGGCCAGGATCTTGACGCCGCCGCCCATGGTGATCAGCGTGCCGCCGGCCAGGACGCCGATCAGCTCGTCCCGTGACCAGGGCGGTATCGGGTCGCCCGGGCCGATCTTGGGCAGGTGGTTGACGGCCACGTGGAAGCCGGCCAGCATCAGGCCGATGGCCAGCGCCTCGTTGTGCACGCCGACCACCAGGTGGAAGACCACCAGCGGGTTGGCCGCGCCGAGCCAGATCGCCGCCACCGGCGAGACGTGGAAGCGCCGGGCCAGCCGGGGCAGCGCCCACACGATCAGGCCCAGGCCGATCAGCGCCAGCACCCGCTCCAGCAGGATGCCCACGACGATGTTGTCGCCGGCGATGCCCGTGATCGCGCGGCCGACCGTGAGGAACAGCGGCCCGTACGGGGAGGGCGTGTCCCGCCACAGCGTCGGCACGTTGCGGGCGAGGATGTTGTCCGGGCCCAGCGCCTGCGCCGCGCCCACCGTGTACGGGTCCAGGCCGTGCGACACCACCGCGCTCTGCGCCAGGTAGCTGTAGACGTCCTGGCTGAACATGGGCGGCACCAGGATCAGCGGGATCGTCCACATCACCAGCGTGCGGTCCATCTGCGCGCGGGACAGCACCCGCGGCCGGCCCGGCCACACCAGGCGGCCCAGCCACAGCCAGGCCAGCACCATCATCAGCATGCCGGAGAAGGCGCTGGCCATGGCCACCGTCGGGATGCGGGCGAACACCCCGAGGATCGGCGTGTCGAGCAGCGGGTTGATGGTCGGCGACGCCCCCGCGCCCAGGCCGCCGCAGGCCAGCAGCAGCGAGCCGATGGTGCCGAACCGCCGGATCACCTGGAGCTGGCGCCGCTCGGTGCGGTCCAGCCGCAGCGGCGCGTCCTGCACCGGGACCAGTCCGGACGGCGCGGTCTCACCGACCGCTCCGGTCACCAGCGCTCGCAGTTTGGCGGCCAACACCCAAGCAGACTAGCGAGGCCGCGGTGAGCTCCCGGTCTCCGGCTACGTGAGTGGCTCATTTTCCTTCCACCCCCACCTGAGCCACTCACGTGCGGCCCCGGACGCACGTGAGGGGCTCAGGGGGGTCCTGGGCGAAA
>NZ_JBFBAM010000149.1:1918-5129 GCF_040682195.1 Kutzneria sp. NPDC051319
GTGGGGAAGCTTCTGGTTGTTCTTTGAGAACTACACAGTGGATGCGAGCATCTTTGTGGCAAGTTATGAAGAGCACACGGTGGATGTCTTGGCACCAGGAGCCGATGAAGGACGTAGGAGGCTGCGAAAAGCCTCGGGGAGCTGTCAACCGAGCTGTGATCCGAGGGTGTCCGAATGGGGAAACCCGGCCTCAGTCATGTGGGGTCACCCGCGCCTGAATATATAGGGCGTGTGGAGGGAACGTGGGGAAGTGAAACATCTCAGTACCCACAGGAAGAGAAAACAACCGTGATTCCGTGAGTAGTGGCGAGCGAAAGCGGATGAGGCTAAACCATGGACGTGTGATACCTGGCAGGGGTTGCGTTTGTGGGGTCGTGGGACGTTATTTGTCTGGGCTGCTGACCAGGCGGGAAGTCAGAAAACAGTGTGTTAGTGGAATCAGTTTGGGAAACTGGACCGTAGAGGGTGATAGTCCCGTACGCGAAAACATGCTGTCTTCCTTATAATGCTCCCAAGTAGCAGCGAGCTCGTGAAATTTGCTGTGAATCTGGCGGGACCACCCGCTAAGCCTAAATACTCCCTGGTGACCGATAGCGGACTAGTACCGTGAGGGAAAGATGAAAAGTACCCCGGGAGGGGAGTGAAAGAGTACCTGAAACCGTGTGCTTACAATCCGTCAGAGCCTCCTTAGCAGGGGTGATGGCGTGCCTTTTGAAGAATGAGCCTGCGAGTTAGTGGTACGTGGCGAGGTTAACCTGTGTGGGGTAGCCGTAGCGAAAGCGAGTCCGAATAGGGCGTTGTAGTCGCGTGCTCTAGACCCGAAGCGGAGTGATCTAGCCATGGCCAGGGTGAAGCGCGGGTAAGACCGTGTGGAGGCCCGAACCCACCAGGGTTGAAAACCTGGGGGATGAGCTGTGGTTAGGGGTGAAAGGCCAATCAAACTCCGTGATAGCTGGTTCTCCCCGAAATGCATTTAGGTGCAGCGTCGCGTGTTCCTTGGTGGGGGTAGAGCACTGGATGGCCTAGGGGGCCTACAAGCTTACTGAAGTCAACCAAACTCCGAATACCATTAAGCTAGAGCGCGGCAGTGAGACTGCGGGCGATAAGGTTCGTAGTCGAGAGGGAAACAGCCCAGAACACCAGCTAAGGCCCCAAAGTGTGTGCTAAGTGGGAAAGGATGTGGGGTCGCCCAGACAACCAGGAGGTTGGCTTAGAAGCAGCCACCCTTTAAAGAGTGCGTAATAGCTCACTGGTCAAGTGGTCCTGCGCCGACAATGTAGCGGGGCTTAAGCACACCGCCGAAGCTGTGTCATTCACGCATTGATCCGCCCTGGCTTGCCAGGGTGCAGTCGTGTGGATGGGTAGGGGAGCGTCGTGTGGGGGATGAAGCGGCAGGGGAACCTAGCCGTGGACACTACGCGAGTGAGAATGCAGGCATGAGTAGCGAATGACGAGTGAGAAACTCGTCCGCCGGATGACCAAGGGTTCCTGGGCCAGGCTAATCCGCCCAGGGTAAGTCGGGACCTAAGGCGAGGCCGACAGGCGTAGTCGATGGACAACGGGTTGATATTCCCGTACCCGTGTAAACGCGTCCATGGTGAGGCTAGTGATGCTAACCGCCCGCAAGCCACGGAGTCTTCGGATGATGTGGGGAGTGCGCGGGATCCGATCTAGTAGTAGTCAAGCGATGGGGTGACGCAGGAAGGTAGCTCCGCCAGTCAGTGGTAATACTGGTGTAAGCGTGTAGGCCGTCAGGGTAGGCAAATCCGTCCTGACATTAAGGCTGAGACGTGATGCGTAGCCGATTGAGGCGAAGTAGAGTGATCCTATGCTGTCGAGAAAAGCCTCTAGCGAGTGTTTATGCGGCCCGTACCCCAAACCGACACAGGTGGTCAGGTAGAGAATACCGAGGCGTTCGGGTGAACTGTGGTTAAGGAACTCGGCAAAATGCCCCCGTAACTTCGGGAGAAGGGGGGCCGAGGGACTTGAAGCCCCTTGCGGGCTAGGGTTTTTCGGCCGCAGAGAGCAGCGAGAAGCGACTGTTTACTAAAAACACAGGTCCATGCGAAGTCGTAAGACGATGTATATGGACTGACGCCTGCCCGGTGCTGGAACGTTAAGGGGACCGGTTAGTCTTTCGGGGCGAAGCTGAGAACTTAAGCGCCAGTAAACGGCGGTGGTAACTATAACCATCCTAAGGTAGCGAAATTCCTTGTCGGGTAAGTTCCGACCTGCACGAATGGCGTAACGACTTCTCGACTGTCTCAACCACAGGCCCGGTGAAATTGCATTACGAGTAAAGATGCTCGTTACGCGCGGCAGGACGGAAAGACCCCGGGACCTTTACTATAGCTTGGTATTGGTGCTCGGTTCGGCTTGTGTAGGATAGGTGGGAGACTGTGAAGCTGGCACGCCAGTGCTGGTGGAGTCATCGTTGAAATACCACTCTGGTCGTTCTGGGTGTCTAACCTCGGACCGTGATCCGGTTCAGGGACAGTGCCTGGTGGGTAGTTTAACTGGGGCGGTTGCCTCCCAAAGGGTAACGGAGGCGCTCAAAGGTTCCCTCAGCCTGGTTGGCAATCAGGTGTTGAGTGCAAGTGCACAAGGGGGCTTGACTGTGAGACTGACGGGTCGAGCAGGGACGAAAGTCGGAACTAGTGATCCGGCCATGGCTTGTGGAAGCGTGGTCGCTCAACGGATAAAAGGTACCCCGGGGATAACAGGCTGATCTTGCCCAAGAGTCCATATCGACGGCATGGTTTGGCACCTCGATGTCGGCTCGTCGCATCCTGGGGCTGGAGTAGGTCCCAAGGGTTGGGCTGTTCGCCCATTAAAGCGGTACGCGAGCTGGGTTTAGAACGTCGTGAGACAGTTCGGTCCCTATCCGCCGTGCGCGTTGGAGATTTGAGGAAGGCTGTCCCTAGTACGAGAGGACCGGGATGGACGGACCTCTGGTGTGCCAGTTGTCCCGCCAGGGGCATGGCTGGTTGGCTACGTTCGGGAGAGATAACCGCTGAAAGCATCTAAGCGGGAAGCTTGTTCCAAGATGAGATCTCCTACCTCCTTGAGAGGGTAAGGCCTCCTATAGACGATGGGGTTGATAGGCCAGAGATGGAAGCCCTGTAAGGGGTGGAGTTGACTGGTACTAATAGGCCGAGGGCTTGTTTACAAAGACGCTTCGCATCCACTGTGTGGTTCTGAGAGAACCAAT
>NZ_JBFBAM010000150.1:0-4931 GCF_040682195.1 Kutzneria sp. NPDC051319
GGGGGGTTTCCGCCCGGACCGCCGCTCGTTGTGCCTGTGGTCAGGCCGCGCGGTTGACCCTGATGCCGTCGCGGTTGACGCGGATCCCGTCCCGGTTGACCCGGATACCGGCGCGGTCGGCGGCGCGGTTGACCCTGGTGCCGTCCCGGTTGACGCGGATGCCGTCGCGGTTCACGCGGATACCCTCGCGGTTGACGCGGATCCCGGCCTGGGCGTTCACCCGAATGCCACGCTGGACAAGGGTGGTCTTGTTCACCCGGATGCCCGAGGTCGCCGTGAATACCGTGTGCAGCTCTTCACTCGATCGGGTGACAGTCACGACCGGGGTGGGGAGGTTCGGCGTGTACATGGCGTGCCCTCCTGGGGGGATCAGGGTGGAATTCAGGCAAGGCCCTTGCTCCGCAAGACCCGTACAGGTGAAAGCTAATCTTGATTCGCCGGTCAGGACAAGCCGCCAAACCGGCGGCATTCGCGTTGTCTACCCGGGGTCCGTTCGGCGCAGCGCGTTACACCGCAAGAGTGCGTGGCGATGATCACGTTCACGCGCTGTCGTCGGCAACGGTGTGGTCACTACGCCCGAACGGGGCCCGTTCGGGCGTGGTCATCGCCCCGGAGCGGGGCGGCCGGTGACGCGCGGCGGGACGGCCTCGGCTACCGTAAGGCCTCGTGAACGTCGTGGACACCCTCCTCGTCTTCGCGCTGATCCCGCTGTGTGTGTACGGCGTGATCGCGTTGCTGACGCTGTGGCCGAAGTTCGCGCGTACCCCCCGGTACCAGGCAGGCCAGGAGTGGGGCTACGCGCCAGTGTGGTGGACCGCCAATCCCGTGGGCGTAGGCGCCCACACCCTCTCCGCGCACGCCGCGCTGGAGCAGGGCGAGGCCGGCGAGCCCGCTCCGACCGCCCGGGGAGGTGCCCGTGGCAACTGGTGAGATCGCGCAGCGGGGCGACGTCGAGCTCGGTTACGGCGAGGCCCTGATGGCCGACGGCCGACTCTCGGTCGCCGTCGAGCAGAAGCCGCAGCCGCCGACCCTGCCCTTCCGCTCCGCCGAGCTGGCGCAGCTGGACGAGGCGCTGACCCTGTCGAGCCGGGAGACCGGCCTCGACTTCAGCGTCTACCTGGGCGAGCTGGACGGCGACGACACGCGCAAGGCCGCCGAGGAGCTGCACGCGCAGACCCTGCGGCCGACGCACGCGGTGCTGATCGCCGTGTCCCCGGGCCAGCGCGCCGTCGAGATCGTGACCGGCGACGAGTCGCACCGCCGGCTGCCCGACCGCGGCTGCAAGCTGGCCGTGATGAGCATGGTGGCCTCCTTCAAGGAGGGCAACCTGGCCGGCGGCCTGGTCAGCGGCCTGCGCATGCTGACCGACCAGGCGGGCCCGACGCCCCGCCGGTGACCTGGTCGTAGACACGAGGAGGCCCTCCCGGACGAATCCGGGAGGGCCTCCTTTGCGCTACGGGGTCAGGACCGGTCGAACTCGCGGGCCGCCAACGCCCGCACGATGCCGGCGCGGCCCTCGGACACCAGGCGGCGCAGCGACGGCGGGTGCTCCTCGGACTCCAGCCAGGCGTCGGCCGCCTGCACGGTCGACTCGGCCACCGCCCAGGACGGGAACAGGCCCGTCACCGTCGGCTGCGCCCGCTCGCTGGACCGGCGCCGCCACACGTCCGCGACGTCGGCGAAGTACTTCTCCGCGTACGGCGCGAGCAGCTCCTTCTGGCTCGGGTGCGCGAAGCCGTAGATGATCGCCTCGTTCACCGCGTTCGGCAGATCGTCGTCGTGCACCGCCCGACGCCACGCCTCGGCCTTGTTGGCCTCGGTCGGCACCAGCGCGCGGGCCCGCTCGGCGTGCCGCTGACCGGCCGCCGTCGGATCCTGCTCCAGTTCGTCACGCACCTCGACGTCGCCGGCCGCGCCGTGCGCGGTGAGCGCCTGCAGCAGCCGCCAGCGCAGGTCGGTGTCCACCACGAGGCCCGGCAGCGGCGCCGAGCCGTCCAGCCAGCCCTTCAACACGGCGACGACGTCCTCGCTCAGCGCCGAGCCGGACAGCGAGTTGACGAACGCCAGCTGGTGGTCCGAGCCCGGCTCCGCGGAGCGGGCCAGCCCCAGCACCGTGTCGGTGAACCGCCGCCAGCCCTCCGGGGCCCACGACGGGTCCGCGTACGAGGAGATCGCGGTCTGCGCCTGGAGCAGCAGCCGCTGCACGACGCCGACCTCGCTCTCGGTGTGGATGCCGCCCAGCACCAGCGTGACGAAGTCGCGGGCCTTCAGCTCGGCCTCGCGGGTCATCTCCCACGCCGCCGACCAGCACAGCGTGCGGGGCAGCGGCTCGGTGATGTCGACGATCCGGTCGACCAGCGTGGCCAGCGAGTCGTTGTCCAGCCGCATCGTGCAGTAGGTCAGGTCGTCGTCGTTGACCAGCACCAGCTTGCCGCGCGGCACGCCCACCAGGTCCGGCACCTCGGTGCGCTCGCCCGTCACGTCCAGCTCGACACGGTGCGTACGGACCAGCTTGCCGGTCTTCGGGTCGTCGTCGTAGACACCGATCGCCAGCCGGTGCGTGCGCAGCTCGCCCGCGCCCGGGCGGGCGCCGCCCTGCAGCACGGCGAACTCGCCGAACCGGCCGTCCGCGTCCACAGTGAACTTCGGCCGCAGCAGGTTCAGGCCGGTGGTCTCCAGCCACTGCGCCGACCACCACGACAGGTCGCGGCCCGACGCCTCCTCCAGCGCCGCCAGCAGGTCGGACAGGGTGGCGTTGCCCCAGGCGTGCTTGGCGAAGTACACCCGCAGGCCGCCGAGGAAGTTGTCCAGGCCCACGTAGGCCACCAGCTGCTTGAGCACGCTGGCGCCTTTGGCGTACGTGATGCCGTCGAAGTTGACCTCGACCGCCTGCAGGTCCGGGATGTCCGCCGCCACCGGGTGGGTGGAGGGCAGCTGGTCCTGCCGGTACGCCCAGGACTTCTCGATGTTGGCGAAGGTCGTCCAGGCGTGCGGGTACTCGGTCGCCTCGGCCTGCGACAGCACACTAGCCCAGGTGGCGAACGACTCGTTCAGCCACAGGTCGTCCCACCAGCGCATGGTGACCAGGTCGCCGAACCACATGTGCGCCATCTCGTGCAGCACCGTCTCGCAGCGCCGCTCGTACATGTAGCGGGTGACCCGGCTGCGGAAGACGAAGTCCTCCAGGAAGGTCACCAGGCCGGCGTTCTCCATCGCGCCCGCGTTGAACTCCGGCACGAAGGCCTGGTCGTACTTGCCGAACGGGTAGCGGACCCCGAACGCGCGGTGGAAGAAGTCGAAGCCCTGCTTGGTCTGCGTGAACAGGCGCTCATGGTCCATGTGCTCGGCCAGCGACGCGCGGCAGTACAGGCCCAGCGGGATGCTGCCCTCGTCGTCGGTGAACTCGTCACGCCACTCGGCGTACGGGCCGGCGACCAGCGCGATCAGGTACGTCGACAGGGTCTTGGTGGTCTCGAAGACGTGGCGCGAGGTCTCCGGGTTCAGCTCCTCGACGCCGGCCGACGGCGCGTTGGACATCACCTTCCAGTCCTTCGGCGCGGTCACCGTGACGTCGTAGACCGCCTTCAGGTCCGGCTGGTCGAAGCAGGTGAACATGCGCTTCGCGTCGGCCGTCTCGAACTGGGTGTACAGGTAGACGCCCTTGTCGACCGGGTCGACGAAGCGGTGCAGGCCCTCGCCGGTGTTCGTGTACAGGCACTGCGCCCGCACCACCAGCTCGTTCTGCTCGGCCAGGTCGGACAGCGCGATGCCGTCGGAGTCCCGATAACCGGAGACATCGAGTTCGACGCCGTTGAGCACGGCGGACTGCACCTCGCCCGCGACGAGGTCGATCCAGGTCGACGCGCCGGCCGTGCGGCTGCGGAAGCGCACGGTAGTCGTCGATCCGAACGCGGGACCGTCGCCGGTCAGGTCCAGTGCGATGTCGTAGTACTGGACCTCGAGGAGCGCCGCGCGCTGCTGGGCCTGGGCGCGGGTGAGGTTCGGCGCGGCCACTGGGTCACCTCATCTGTGGATGTCGGGGGTCCGGATCGGCTGTCGTTCGCCACCGGGGATGGGCAGGGGTCCCCGCATCCAATCACGTGACGTGGTCGCCGCGCTGCCAGGTTCCGGCGTAATCGCCGGACGGGAAGACCGGACGCCCCCCGATGGTTGCCCTTAGGTGTGGAGCCCGGGCTGGCCGGGCCGGCGTGACCCATGGAGATGTGTCGAATGAGCGCAGTGTCCTCCTTCTCGGACGAGAAGGTGAAGGTCGACTTCTGGTTCGACCCAGCTTGCCCGTGGGCGTGGATCACGTCCCGCTGGATCCTCGAGGTCGCCGAGCACCGCGAGCTCGACCTGAACTTCCACGTGATGAGCCTCTCCGTGCTCAACGACGGGCGTGACCTGCCCGAGCAGTACCGCGACTTCCTCGACCGGGCCTGGGGCCCGGTGCGGGTGGCCATCGCCGCCGCCAAGCACCACGGCGACAAGGTGCTGCTGCCGCTGTACACGGCCATGGGCACCCGGATCCACAACGAGGGCGTCAAGGACTTCGACGAGGTCATCAAGCTCGCCCTGGCCGACGTCGGTCTGCCGGCCGAACTCGCGGAGGCGGCTGCCAGCACCGAGTACGACGAGGAGCTGAAGGTCAGCCACCACGCCGGCATGGACCCGGTCGGCATGGACGTCGGCACCCCGGTCATCCACGTCAACGGCGTCGCGTTCTTCGGCCCGGTGCTGTCCAAGATCCCGCGCGGTGAGGACGCCGTCCGCGTGTTCGAGGGCGCCCGGCTGCTCGCCGGCTACCCGCACTTCTACGAGCTCAAGCGGACCCGGACCGAGTCGCCCGACTTCTCCTGACCGGTCTGGCCGCCGACTCGGGCGCGGGGGCCCGCCACCAACCGGGGGCGCGCCCCCCGCGATTAGGCCAA
>NZ_JBFBAM010000151.1:0-4883 GCF_040682195.1 Kutzneria sp. NPDC051319
GGTGACTGTGCTCAGGCTGCCGGCGGCTCGGCGGTGGTCTGAGGGAACAGCCATGCCCTGGACATGGTCGACTCACCACTATTTTCGGGTCAGTCGCGCTCTCGGGCAGGGTGAGTTGCGGTTTCGGGCAGTTCCGAGACCCGAGGCGCGGTTCTGCCCGAAACCGTGTTTCGGAGTGCCGGAGAGCGTGACTCGCGGGGGTTCGGGGTGGCTAGCCTCGGGTGTGCCAGCCGCGGTGGCGCTCGGCCAGCTTCTGGGCATGCGCCGCCACGGTCTCGTCGCCGTAGTGCTCGGCGATCACCAGCAGCACCTCGCACGTCCGCGGCTGGTCCGACCGCCACACCAGGTTCAGGAACTCGATCGTCTGCGCCGTGTCCCCGTGCTCGGCTACCGCGTCCAGCATCCGCGCCACGTTGCCGGCGTCCAACAGTCCCGTCAGCTCGGCCACGTGGGCGTCGGCGATGCGCACCGCCGGCACGTCCCCGCCGTCCAAAGCCTTGTGCCGCAACAGCCACAGCAGCGCCGGGCCGTCATGCGGGCCGCCGAGCAGCAGCCGCACCGGCGGCACCGTGCGCTTCTCGCCGAACACGTCCCCGCACGCCTGGATCGCCGTCATCACCTCGACCGTCGGCCGGTCCGGCGTCGCGACCCGGCTGATCAGCTCACGCGCGTTGTGCCGGTCCGTCTGCTCCATGCTCCACTCGCGCACGTCGTCGGCCCACTCGTCGCCGGCCGCCGGGATCGCGTCGATCAGCTCGTTCACCGTGGACCACAGGGCGTGCGGCAGCACCCGCACCGGCAGTCCGTTCTCCTCGGCCACCTCCACCAGGATCGGCATCCCGCACGCCGTCAGCCGCGCCTCGCGGCCCAGCGCGAACATCAGGCCGCAGTCCATCAGGAAGTCCACGACCTCGCCCGGCACCGGCACCTCACGCAGATCCAGCGACCGGCGCGCGACCGCCGCCTTCACCAGCTCGATGCTCAGCTGCACCAGGCTGCGCCCCGGCAGCTTCGGATGCGCCGCGAACACCTTGCGGATCAGGTTCACCGAGTGCTTCTCGACCTTGCGCCACGCCGCCACCTGCACCAGGCGGCCCTTCAGCCGCCGCACCGCGCCCGCCGCCAGCGCCCACGCCAGCACGCGGGGCAGCTCGGCCGGATCGACGCCCAGCGTGAGGGCGATCTCGTCCGGCAAGGCTTTGTCGACCAGCTCCAGGCCGTCCTCGCCGCACGCCTGGCGCAGCTGCGCGAACCACACGAACACCGGCGCCCGCTCCGCCGCGAACCACTGCTCACGCTCGTTCGGCAGCCGCAGCGGGCCCACCGCCCGCTCGTCGATGCCGTCCAGCGCCTTGGCCACCTCGTCCACGGGCATCGTGCGCACCCGGGACACCAGCTCCCCGAACGTCAGCGCCTGGTCGCCCCGCACATGCTGGAACAGCGCCTTGGCCCGCACGTCGTAGGAGACGCGGTGCTCCGCCGCCTCCCACACCTCCTCGCAACGGTCGCCCATCTCGTCCGGCAGATCGCTGTCCGTGGACAACATGCCGTAGCGGGCCAGGAACTCCAGCAGCGGATGCAGCGTGAGCGACCCGTTCGCGCACACCGTCTCCGGCAGGCCCAGCCGGTCCGGCAGGTACTCCAGCAGGAACCGGTCGACGTCGCGGACCGTCCAGCGGAAGTAGCCGTTGGTCGGGCCGAGACTGCTCCAGTCCAGTGCCATGATGGCGTCCTGGACGTGCTCGACCGGCGTGTGCCGGTGCTCGGCCCACTCCAGGAACTGCGCGACCAGGTGGTCGCGAAGCTCGGGGTCGGTGCCCCACGGCTGCTGCATGGCGTCATCGTGTCAGAGGTGACCAGGCCTGTGCGCTGCCCGTGCTCGAACGGTCGCTCCCCGTGAAGAGTGGTTTTTCCCCGTCGGAGTTCGCCGGCCCGGAACGATGTGTAGGCATGAACCAACCGTCCGGGGTGCGGCCGGACCCGGGGCTCACCCTGCTCGACCTGTACGAACGAGCGCTGCCCCAGGTCTACGGCTACCTGCTGGCCCGGTGCGGGCAGCGGCCGGTCGCCGAGGACCTGACCACCGAGGTGTTCCTCGCCGCCATGGACTCCTGCCGTCGCGGCAACGTCTCCGAGGTCAGCACTAGTTGGCTCATCGGAGTCGCCCGGCACAAACTCGTCGACCACTGGCGCCGCCTCGAACGTGAGCGGCGGGGACTTCGTGTCCTCGGCGGCCTCGCCGCCGGGCGCGAGGACCCGTGGGATGAGCGGCTCGATGCCTTGGTGGCACGGGACGTTCTCGCCGAACTGTCCGCGCAGCACCGCTCCGTGCTCACCCTTCGCTACCTCGACGGCCTGCCCGTGCCCGAGGTGGCCCGGTGCCTCGACCGGACCGTGCACGCCACCGAGGCGCTGCTCGTCCGGGCCCGTGGCGCCTTCCGTGTCCGATACCAGGGCCGAGAGGAGGGCACCCGATGACCGATCCGTTCGAGGACCTGCTCGAGCCCGTCGTGCCGGTCGATCCCGATCCCCGCTTCGCTCGTCGGCTTCGTGCCCTGCTCGACGCCGCCTTCCTGTCTGGAGGAGCCATGCCCGTCACCGCCGTCCAGGGTGATGTCGTCTACGCGTCCGTCTGGTCGCCCGACGCCGCCCGTGCCGCCGCCTTCTACTCGTCCGTGCTCGGCTGGCGCATCTCCGCCGACGGCCGCGCCGTCCAGGGCCTCGGCCAGCACCTCGGCCTGTGGTCCACTCCTTCGCACCGGACCACCTTCCTCAGCCATGCCGTCGCCGACATCTCCGCCGCCGTCGACCGCGTCCGGGCCGCCGGCGGCACCGCCGCGGACGCCGTCCAGGAGTCCTACGGCCTCAGCGCCGAGTGCGTCGACAACCAGGGCCTGCCCTTCGCCCTGCACCAGTCCTCGCCCGGCGCCGCCCAGGAGACCTTCGCCCAGGGCGAGATCGTCTACCTGACCATGTTCGTGCCGTCCTCGCAGGCCGCTCGCGACTTCTACGGCTCCGTCTTCGGCTGGACCTTCACCCCCGGCCAGATCGACGACGGCTGGCAGGTCCAGGGGCCGCACACCATGTTCGGCCTGCACGGCGGGCACCCGTCGTCCGCCGTCCTGCCCATGTACTCCGTCTCCGACGTCCACGCCGCCGTCGCCCGCGTCCGCTCCGCCGGCGGCACCGCCACCGACCCCGTCCAGATGCCCTACGGCATCACCTCGGACTGCGTCGACGACCAGGGCCTGCGCTTCTACCTGGGCCAACTCTGACCCATCCACAGCCTGTGGGCAGCCCTCGGGGTTGTCCACAGGCCGTGGATGGCGGAGATCAACTTCGGGGTACCGCCGATAGGATGGAAGCGGGGGACGCCCCCAGGGTGGGCGGGAATTTGTCCTGGTGCCGTGAGGTGTTCTGGTGCCGTGGAACGTCCGGGTGTCGCCGTTCTGACGCCGCTGACCCGATGCCGCTGTCCTGATGTCGTTGTCCTGATGTCGTTGTCCTGACGCCGTTGTCCTGACGCCGTTGTCCTGATGCCGTTGTCCCGATGCCGTTGTCCCGATGCCGTTGTCCTGACGCCGTTGTCCTGATGTCGCTGTCCTGATGGTTGGCGTCTTGGGGCTGGCGTTTTGAGGCCGCTGCCCCGATTCCGGCTTGAGGCCGCTGTCCGATGCCGGTGTCTTGGCGCCGTACAGGGTGTTTGGGGGCCGTGGGAGTAATCGGGGGCCGCGAGGATGCCACGTCGCGGCGGGGTGGTACCCCCGGGGGATGATCCCGCCACGGACCGGCCGGGCGTGCCGCGGAGAAGGGGCCGGGCGTGCCGCCTCGGCTCGGGACGCGGTCGGCGGATGTGAGGATGTGAGGATGCCGGGATGTCACCTCGCCCGTTTGCCGTCGACCCGGCGCGGCTTGCCCAGTGGTGCCGGCAGCAGCTGGGCAGTCCGCCGGCGGAGGAGATCTTCAGATCCGGGCACCTCTCCGCGGTGATCGGGCTCCGGCTGGCCGACAACCGTGAGGTCGTGGTCAAGGTTCGCCCGGACTCGGCCCGGACGACGGCCTGCGTCGAAGTGCAGCGGCGGCTGTTCGAAGCGGGTTATCCGTGCCCGCGGCCGCTGACCGGTGCCGTCCGGTTCGGCGAGGACATCGCCACGGCGGAGGCCTACGTCCCCGGCGGAGAGCTGCTCCCGAGGGTGGAGGACCCGGCGAGGGCCTTCGCGGAGGCGTTCGCACAGCTGATCGGGCTCGCGCCGCGGCCGGCCGAGGTGTCCACGCTGGAGCCGACGCCGTCGTGGGCGGCGTGGCGGCACACGGAGGACGGACTGTGGCCGCGTCCGGAGGACTCCGATGTCGACCTCAATGCGGTGGCCGGTCCCCAGTGGATCGACGACGCCGGTCGCCGTGCCCGCGACCGGCTGCGGGCCGGCGACTCCGACGCCGTGATCGGCCACTGCGACTGGCTGGCCGGCAACCTGCGCTGGAGTGGGGACGCGCTGCTGGTGGTGCACGACTGGGACAGCATGACGGTGGACAGCGAGGCCGTCCTGGCCGGATTTGCCGCAGCGCTGTGTTCGACCGTCACCGCGGACGAACTGGCCACCGTCGAGGACACCGAGCGCTTCCTCATCGCGTACTGCCACGAGCGTGGCCGGGAGTTCAGCGCCGACGAAGTCGAAAGGGCATGGGCGGCCGGCGTCTGGACCAGGGTTTACGACGCCAAATATCAGCACGCGGTCGGCCGACCCGTCACCTCGCTGACCGAGAACGAGGCCCGTGAACGCCTCTGTCGCGCCGTTACGTGAGTGGCACAGTTGGCAACCCCCCCCGAATTAGCCCCAAACCGAAACAAAAAAATAAATAGTGAGGGCGTGGCCCCCCAACAA
>NZ_JBFBAM010000152.1:0-4544 GCF_040682195.1 Kutzneria sp. NPDC051319
GACCTGCCGACCTACGTCTTCGACCGGGAGCGGTACTGGCTGCAAGCTGCCGACGGCACCGGCGACGTGACGGCGGTCGGGCTGGACCGGTCCGATCACCCGTTGCTCGGCGCGACCGTGCGGGTGGCCGGCGGGGACAGTTTCCTGTTCACCGGCAAGCTTTCCGCCAAGAACCAGCCATGGCTGACCGACCACCGGGCCGGCGGCGTGATGGTGCTGCCCGGCACCGCCATGGTCGATGTCCTGGCCCATGCCGGGCTGCTCGTGCACACGCCGGTGATCGAGGAGCTGACCATCTCGTCACCGGTGGTCGTGCCGGAGACGGGCGGCGCGGATCTGCAGATCGCCGTCGGGGAACTGATCGACGGCCGGCGCACGGTCCGGCTCTACACCCGCGGCGACGGTTCGGGGGAGTGGACCGAACACGCGGCGGGCACGGTGGCCGAGGCTCGCCTCGGCACGTTCGGATCGACGGATCTGACCGCGTGGCCCCCGACGGGGGCGAGCCCGGTCGACCTGGACGGGTTCTACGACAAGGTGACCATGTCCTATGGCCCGTCGTTCCATGCCGTGCGTGCGGCCTGGCTGGACGGCGAGCGGGTCTACGCCGAGATCGAGCTGCCCGAGTCCGCGGTCGACCGGGATACCGACGCCTACGGGCTGCACCCGGTCGTGCTGGATGCCGCCTTCCATGTTCTGGGCGTGTCGGGCTTCTTCGCCGATCCCGACCAGCCGAGGCTGGCCTTCTCGTGGTCGGGCGTCCGACTGCACGCCACGGGCGCCCGCGCACTGCGGGTGGTGCTGGCGCAGGCCGGCCCGGACGCCATCTCGATCGCCGCCGCGGACGACTCGGGCGCGCCGGTTGTCGACATCGACAGCGTTGTCGTCCGGCCGGTCGCGTTGGAACGCCTTGGTTCCGGCGCCGCGCACGGTGATCACCTGTACGAGGTCGACTGGGTTCCGGCCGCGGCGGGCGCCGACGTCGGGGACTGGGCGTACCTCGAGGAGCTCGGCGACGAGACACCGTCGACGGTGGTGCTGCGCGTGGACAGCGGCGACCCGACGCTGCCGGTTCCCGATCGCGTCCACGCGACCGGCCTTCGGGTGCTGCGCACTCTCCAGGAGTGGCTGGCCGACCCGCGCCGCGCCGACGCCCGGCTCGTGGTCGTCACCGTGGCCGACGACCTCGTGCAGCAGGCGCTGCACGGCCTGGTGCGCACGGCGCAGTCGGAGAACCCGAACCGGTTCGTCCTGCTGGAGACGACTTCCCCGGATGAGTTGGGCATCGGCCTGTCGATCGTGGACGAGCCCCACGTCGCGGTTCGCGACGGTGTCGTGCTGGTGGCCAGGCTCAAGCGGGTGCGGGCGGCGTCGCGCGCCGGAGAATCCACGCTGCGCGGTGGGACGGTGCTGGTCACCGGGGCCACCGGCGGCCTCGGTCGGCACCTCACGGAGCACTTGGTCCACGCCCACGGCGTAGCTGAACTCGTGCTCGTGACCCGTTCCGGCGCGGACGAGACGTGGGTGGCGGAGCTTCGAGCCGCCGGCACGTCTGTCCGTGTAGTCGTCGGTGACGCCGCCGATCGCACGGTGATGACCGGTGTCGTCGAGTCCGTTGTGGACAGTCTGACCGCGGTCGTGCACGTCGCCGGCGTCGTCGACGACGCCGTGATCGCCGAGCTGACCCCGCGCCAGTGGGACGACGTGTTGCGCGCCAAGGTCGACGCGGTGTGGCTGCTGCACGAACTGACCAAGAACCTCGATCTGGCCGCGTTTGTCGTCTACTCCTCGGCGTCGGCCACCTTCGGCGGCGCGGGGCAGGGCAACTACGCCGCGGGCAACGCGTTCCTCGACGGCTTCGCCCGGCACCGCCACACCATCGGCCTGCCCGCGGTGTCGCTGGCGTGGGGCCTGTGGGCCGAAGAGGCCGGCATGCGCGGCCGATTGAGCGATGTCGACGTGGCCAGGATGGCGCGCAACGGCACACTGCCGCTGTCCACGGAACAAGGGCTCGCGCTGTTCGACGCGGCGCTGGAGTCCGACCGGCCGGCGTTGGTGCCGATCCGCCTCGACCTGGCCAAGGTGCGTGGCTCCGCCGAGATGCCCGCGCTGCTGCGGTCGCTGGCCCCGCCCGCCGCGCGGCGAGCGGTGAACCGGGGGCAGGGCGGCGACGAGTCGCTCGTGCGTCGGCTGTCCGGCCGGACCGTGCGGCAGCAGGAGGAACTGCTGCTGGAGCTGGTCCGCGCGAATGCCGCCGGCGTGCTCGGGCACGCCGCGGCGGACGCGATCGACGCCCAGCGCGCGTTCAAGGAACTGGGCTTCGACTCGCTCACCGCGGTCGAGCTGCGCAACCGGCTCACCGAGAGCACAGGTGTCCGCCTGCCGGCCACGCTCGTGTTCAACTACCCGACACCGCAGGACCTCGCCGCCCACCTGCGGGTCCAGCTGCTCGGGGACACCGCGCATGCGCCGGTCGTGGCGACCAGGACCGCGGCGGCGCAGGACGAGCCCATCGCCATCGTGAGCATGGCCTGCCGGTTCCCCGGCGGTGTGTCCACACCGGACGAACTGTGGGATCTGGTGGCCACCGGCGGCGACGCCATCAGCGGCCTGCCGACCGACCGCGGCTGGAACCTGGACGACATCTACGACGCGGATCCCGACACCCCAGGCAAGACGTATGTGCGTGGCGGCGGTTTCCTCGACGGTGTCGCCGACTTCGACGCGGGCTTCTTCGGCGTCTCCCCCCGTGAGGCGTTGGCGATGGATCCGCAGCAGCGGCTGCTGCTCGAGGTGTCATGGGAGGCGTTCGAGCGGGCCGGTCTCGACCCGGCTTCGCTTCGCGGCACCGACGTCGGCGTGTTCGTCGGCACCCACGGTCAGGACTACGGCTCACAGGTCGTCGCCGACCAGATGGACGAGGGCTATCTCGTCATCGGGAAGGCCGGCAGTGTGTTGTCGGGGCGCGTCGCGTACACGTTCGGCCTCGAAGGGCCGGCGATGACCGTGGACACGGCGTGTTCGTCGTCGTTGGTGGCGTTGCACCTGGCGGTTCAGGCGCTGCGCAACGGCGAGTGCTCGATGGCGCTCGCCGGCGGTGTGTCGATCATGACCACGCTGGACGGCGTGATCGGGTTCAGCCGGCAGCGGGGGCTGGCCGCCGACGGCCGGTGCAAGTCCTTCGCCGACAGCGCCGACGGTTTCGGCATGTCCGAGGGCGGGGCGGTGCTGCTGGTCGAGCGCCTGTCGGATGCGCGTCGCCGGGGTCACGAGGTGTTGGCGGTTGTTCGTGGTTCGGCGGTGAACCAGGACGGTGCGTCGAACGGTCTGACGGCGCCGAATGGTCCTTCGCAGGAGCGGGTGATTCGGTCGGCGTTGGTGTCGGCGGGTTTGTCTTTCCGTGACGTGGATGTGGTGGAGGCGCATGGGACCGGGACCACGTTGGGTGATCCGATCGAGGCGCAGGCGTTGTTGGCGACGTACGGCCAGGATCGGGATGTTCCCTTGTGGTTGGGGTCGGTGAAGTCGAACATCGGGCACACGCAGGCGGCTGCCGGTGTTGCTGGTGTGATCAAGATGGTGTTGGCGATGCGGCACGGTGTGCTGCCGAAGACGCTGCACGTCGACACGCCGTCCTCGCACATCGACTGGTCGGCCGGTGCGGTCGAGTTGTTGACGGAATCCCTTCCCTGGATGGTGGATCGGGTCCGGCGGGCCGGTGTGTCGTCGTTCGGGGTGAGTGGCACCAACGCGCACGTGATCGTGGAGCAGGCCCCGGCGGTCGCCGCCGAGCCGGCGGCTTCGGTCTCCGTTCCCGCTGTGCCGCTGTTGCTGTCGGGCAGGTCGGCGGCGTCGGTGCGCGGGGTGGCCGGTCGGCTGGCGGAGCGGTTGTCGGAGGTGTCGTTGCTGGATGCGGCTGCGACGCTGTCCGGTCGTGCCGTGTTCGGTCACCGCGCGGTGGTGGTGGCGTCGGACGAGGCCGAGGCGGTGGCCGGTCTGCGTGAGCTCGCCGCGGTGTCCGGCGGTGGTGCGGTGACCGGCAAGACGGCGTTCGTGTTCCCGGGGCAGGGTTCGCAGTGGCTGGGCATGGGCGCTCAGCTGTTCCTGGAGTCGGAGGTGTTCGCCGCCCGGTTGCGGGAATGCGCGGAGGCGCTGGCTTCGGTGGTGGACTTCGATGTGCTGGCGGTTATTCGCGGTGACGTCGTGGATGTGGACGTCGAGCGGGTGGATGTGGTGCAGCCGTTGTCGTTTGCGGTGATGGTGTCGTTGGCCGCGGTGTGGGTGTCTTACGGTGTGGTGCCGGATGCGGTGGTGGGGCATTCGCAGGGTGAGATCGCGGCGGCGGTGGTTTCGGGTGCGTTGTCGTTGGAGGACGGCGCCCGCGTGGTCGGATTGCGGTCTCAGCTGATCGGTCGTGTGCTGGCCGGCCGTGGCGGCATGATGTCGGTCGCTGTTTCGGCGGAGCGGATCGGTGAGTTGTTGTGTGATGGCGTGGAGTTGGCCGCTGTCAACGGTCCGGAGTCGGTGGTGGTCGCCGGTGATGT
>NZ_JBFBAM010000153.1:0-4440 GCF_040682195.1 Kutzneria sp. NPDC051319
ACGAGGGTCTCGTCGTACTCGTGCAACGTGGTGACCAGCGGCGCCGGAAACCGAGCCTCGCCCATACCGTCCGGAAATCCGAACGGCGCGTGTTGCACGTGCACGAGATCCGCGCCCGCCGCCAGTTCCACGACGTCGACGCCGACCTCGCGCAGCGCCGGCACCAGGTGCCCGGTGTAGTCGGCCACGCCGTCGAGCCGCCGGTCGGTGCCGCCCTGGATCATCGCCATCCGTAGTTCACCCATGGCGCGACGATTACCCGCGCCGCGGCGGGGTAACGCACTACTGACGACAGAAGAAGAAGGGAGACGGACATGGCGACCGGAGAGACCGGTTTCGACGACGTGAGCTTCGACCTGATCTCCGTGCAGTACCACTCGCTCAAGGGCGGCCACGACTACGGCCAGTACGTGCGGGACGCCCGCAATGCCGGGGAGAACGAGATCGCCGAGTTCTTCGAGCAGGTGATGGCCGAGGACTCCGAGCGCGCACGGCGCTGCCACGAGTTCCTGGAGCACGTGAGGCAGACCAGCAAGGCCGGTCCGGCGGTCCGGTGACACGAATGTCGGCTCAAACCCTGATCCGCCGGATCAAGCAGCAGTACCAGGGCGACGAGGAACGACCGCTCGGTGGCTACCTGGCGGTGCTCGGCGTGTACGGCGGGGTGACCGGCGGCCTGGCCCTGTTGGCCAGGTCGCTGCGGATCCCGCCGCCCACGCCGGGCGTCACCGACACGGTGCTGCTGTCGTTCGCCACCTACAAGCTGAGCCGCCTGCTCACCAAGGACGCGGTGACCAGCCCGCTGCGGGCCCCGTTCACGCGGTACGAGGAGCCGGCCGGCGACGGTGAGCTGATGGAGTCCGTCCGGGGTCACGGCGCCCAGCACGCCGCCGGTGAGCTGGTCACGTGCCCGTTCTGCCTGGCAGTGTGGGTGGCGACCGGACTGACGGCGGGCCTGGTGTTCGCGCCGCGTCTGACCCGGCTGGTTTGCGTCACGTTGACCGCCCTCGCGGTCAACGACGGCCTGCAACTGGCCTACGACAACGCGAAGGACGCTGGCAATGACTCGTGAGCACAACGTGCGGACCGTCCGGCGGCTTCTGGAGCTGGTGAACAAGCAGGAGTTCGACCGGCTCGACGAGGTGTACGGCTACGACCTGGTCGACCACGATCCGGTGCCCGAGCACGGCGGCGGCTTCGACGGCGTACAGCGGTACTTCGCCGATCTGAGCGAGGCGTTCCCCGATCTGCACCTGGAGGAGGACGTCGTGATAGCCGAGGGTGACCACGTGGCGTTGGTGTACCGGCTCAGCGGCACGCAGCGTGGCCGGTTCCACGGTGTCGCGGCCACCGGGCGCCGGGTGGAGACGTGCGGCATGCAGATGTCGCGGCTGGCCGACGGCAAGGTCGTCGAGCGCTGGGGAGCCCTCGACGACCTGGCGATCCTGGGCCGCCTGAACGTTTCTGTCCCGTCATGAACGACGGGCACGAGGTCACGGGGGTCGCCGCCGCGGCGTATACGGTGCCGACCGGGGGCCCGGAGGCGGACGGCACGCTGTCGTGGGACGCGACCACGATCGTCGTGGTCACCGTGCGCACTCGGTCCGGGGTGACCGGCATCGGCCACGCCTACGGCCACGAGTGCCTCTCGGTGCTGATCGACAGCCTGCTCGCGCCCCGGGTCGTCGGCATCGACGTGCGGGACACCGGCGCGGCCTGGGAAGTCATGCGGGCGGCGATCCGCAACCTGGGCCGCCCCGGCCTGTGTTCGATGGCGATCGCCGCCGTCGACCTGGCCCTGTGGGACGCCAAGGCCCGCACCCTCGACGTGCCGCTGCACCGGCTGCTCGGCGGCAGCCGGAGCGAGGTGCCGGTCTACGGGTCCGGCGGCTTCACCACGTACTCCCGGGACAGTCTGGTCCCGCAGCTCGCCGGCTGGGTCGAGGAGGGCATCCCGCGGGTGAAAATGAAGATCGGGATCTCGCCGGAGGACGATGTCGAACGGGCCTGCGTGGTGCGCGAGGCCATTGGCGCCGATCCGGAGCTGTATGTGGACGCGAACGGCGCGTACGATCAGGTCACGGCGCTGCGGCTGGGTCGACGGCTGGTCGAGCAGGCGGACGTGACCTGGTTCGAGGAGCCGGTCAGTTCCGACGATCTGCCGGGCCTGGCCGATTTGTCGCGTGATCTGGCGCTTGACGTCACCGCGGGGGAGTACGGCTACCACCTGGAGTACTTCCAGGTCATGGCCCCGTGCGTGGATGTGTTGCAGGCGGACATCACGCGGTGTGTGGGCATCACGGAGTGGCTGCGGGTCGCGTCGGCGACGACGAAACCGTTCTCGGGGCACACCGCCCCCATGGCTCACGTCCACGCGGCCACGGTGCCGCCGCACCTGCGGCACCTGGAGTACTTCCACGACCACGTGCGCATCGAGCAGATGCTGTTCGACGGTGTGCTCGAACCGGTCGCGGGCTGCCTCGTTCCCGCCGAAACGCCCGGCAACGGGCTGGTGTTCAAGGAGGCCGACGCGGAGCGCTTCCGAGTGCGCTGAGTTGGGTATCCGTCCGGTGTGGACGGACTGGACTGCATACCGCACGTCCTGCGGGAGTACGCGCTGGTCGCCGACGGCGAACGTGGCGCGCTGATCGATCCGCAGGGTTGCGTGGCGTGGATGTGCGCGCCGAGATGGCACGACGACGCCGTGTTCGGCGCGCTGGTGGGTGGCGGCGGGCAGTATCAGGTCGTGCCGGCGGACCCGTGGCACGTCTGGGGTGGCTACTACGCGCCCGGCACCCTGATCTGGCACAGCCGGTGGAGCACCAGCGACACGGTCGTGGAATGCCGGGAGGCGCTGGCCCTGCCGGCCGATCCGCACCGAGCGGTGCTGCTACGCCGTGTTCTCGCCGGCGACGATCCCGTCGAGCTGCTGGTGCGCTGCAAACCCGCGGCCGACTTCGGCCGGGCCGACGTGCGTGAGGTCGAACGGCACGGCGACGTGCGGACCATGCGCAGCGGTCCACTGTGGATACGGTGGAGCGGCGCCGTCGACGGGCGCGTGCGGGTGGACGCCGGGCAGCACCACGACTTCGTGCTGGAGATCTCCGACCGGCCGTTCGACGGGCCGCCACCGGATCCGCGACTGTGCTGGCAGGAGACCGAGCAGGGCTGGCGTGAGCGGGTGCCGGACTGCGTGGACATGCTCGTTCCCCATGACAGCCGGCACGCCTACTCGGTCCTGAATGGACTGACGTCGGCCGACGGCGGCATGGCCGCCGCCACCACCTCACTGCCGGAGCGGGCAAAACTCGGCAGCGACTACGACTACCGGTACGCGTGGGTGCGTGACCAGTGCTACGTGGGCGAGGCCGTCGCCGCCCACCAGCCCCACCACCTGATGGACAACACCGTCCGCTTCGTCGCGGAACGGCTGATCGAGGACGGCCCCGACCTGCGCCCGGCCTACACCGTCACCGGTGACCAGATCCCCGACCAGCGCGAGCTCGACCTTCCCGGCTATCCGGGCGGGACCGACCGGGTCGGCAACCGCGTGCGGCACCAGTTCCAGCTCGACGTGTTCGGCGAGGCCCTGCTCCTGTTCGGCGCGGCCGCCGAGCACGACCACCTGACCGCGGAGGCCGAACGGGCCATCGGGATCGCGATCGACGCCATCGAGCAGCAGTGGCGCAAGACCGAAGACGGCGTGTGGGAGCTGGATGACCGGTCCTGGACCCACTCCAACCTGACCTGCGTGGCCGGTCTCCGGCGTACGGCCGGATTCATGATGACGAACCGCTGCACGACACTGGCCGACGGGATCCTGGCCGAGACCAGCCGGACTTCCCTGCATCCGCGTGGCCACTGGCAACGATCCCTTGACGACGACAGCGTGGACGCCGCGCTGTTGCTTCCTGCCCTCAGGGGCGCGCTGCCCGCCGACGACCCACGCAGCATCGCCACCGTGCGCGCCGTTCGGGAGGACCTCGGCCGGGACGGCTACGTCTACCGCTTCCGCCACGACGACCGTGACCTCGGCGCCGCCGAGGGCGCCTTTCTGGTGTGCGGCTTCTGGCTCGCCCTGGCCGAACACCAACACGGCGATGCCGTGACGGCCGCACGTCGGTTCGAACGCAACCGCGCCTCCTGCGGGCCGCCCGGCCTGTTCACCGAAGAGTACGACGTCCGCCAGCGGCAGTTGCGCGGCAACATCCCGCAGGCGTTCGTGCACGGAATGCTGCTGGAATGCTCGGCGCGCCTGGCCCGGGACTGGTCGGCCTGAGCAGACGACCGGCCCCGGCGGGAACCACCGGGGCCGGTTGTGCCCTCAGCGGGAGCGGCGTCGGTACAGCCACGCCAGCGCGGGAACCGCCGTCGCGGCGGCCACCGCTGCCGCGGCGGCGGGGGGGCGGCCCCCCCCCCGCCCCCCGCGGCGGCGCCCGG
>NZ_JBFBAM010000154.1:0-3938 GCF_040682195.1 Kutzneria sp. NPDC051319
GGGCCCGACCAGGACCAGTTCTTCGAGTTCTGGACGGAGCACGTGCTGCCCCGGGTGCCGGAGCTGGCGGCGGCGCCGGCCTAGCGCACGACGTAGACCGGACACATGGCGTGGTGCAGCGCGGTTCGGGCGGCCAGCCCGAGCTGCGCTCCCCCGGCGGCCACGACCAGATCGGTTCCTTCGGGCACCGGCACGGTGGCGCTCTGACGCACCACTTCCAGCACCGAACGAGTGAGCCGGGCGAATTCCTTGGCCCGTGCGATGACGACGTCGTCGGAGGCGTCTTCTCCCAGCCACGCCGTCACTTTCCGGAACTCGCCGTGCACGGCCTGCGGGCGGCCCCGCACGACGACCACGTCGCAGTGGGCCGAACCGGCCAGCAGCAGGGCGTGACGGCCGACCCCGAGGTGGCATTTGTGCTGGCCCCGGCATCCCAGGGCCAGTAATCCGCTGGCCGCCGACGCGGACAACAGGGCCGCCGCGGCATCGGCCCCGCTGCTATGGATCCGCGCCCCCAGCAGCGGATATGGTCGTAGCACAGAGCCGGTGCCGATATCGGCGGGCAGATCGGCCGGCAGGTCTTCGTAACGCCGATCGGCCTCGTAGACGTCGAGCTCGAGGCCGGCGCGATAGGCGTGGCGGGCCGCCCAGCCGAGGGCCGCCCTGCCCCAATAGGAACCGTCCGTGCCCACCGTCACCCGCCCGGGGCGGGTCCGTGTCACCTGAGAGGGAACCAGCTGTACCGAATTCACTGGGCGAGTCGGTCGCTCGGCGTGTGCCACCACGTGAACCCCTGGATTGTGAGACGGTCCCATGTGGACCGTTGTATCGGTGGATTCCCACCGAATCGAGGTTTCACACCACTTTCACCAGTGGTCTGACCCACTTGGGGTCAGTCCAGGCCCCGCAGCACGTTGGGCTCCTGCTCGCCGTCGGCCAGCCGGCCCAGGAACGCGTCGACCCAGCCTCTGGGCAGCAGTAGTTCCGGTTCGTCCGGAATGGGGCGGGACTCGTCGGTGGCGGTGTCGTCGTTCATGTTTCCTCCCTGCGTTGAAGGGAAATCCTGCCTACCAGATACCCGTTCACGGGTTCTTGACACCTCAAGGAGGTCCGGTGGAGCTGGCGGCGGAACTGGGCAGGGCGGTCGAGGGCGAAGTCCGATTCGACGCCGGGAGCAGGGCGACCTACTCCACCGACGCCTCCAACTATCGCCAGGTGCCCATCGGTGTCGTCGTGCCGAAATCCGTGGAGGACGCGGTCCGCACGATTCAGTTGTGTCACGAGGCCGGCGTGCCCGTGTTGTCCCGCGGCGGCGGCACCAGCCTGGCCGGCCAATGCTGCAACGAGGCCGTGGTTCTGGATTGGTCGAAGTACTGCACGCAGTTGGAGTCGGTGGACGTCGCCGCCAAGACCTGCGTGGTCGAGCCGGGTATCGCCCTCGACGTGCTCAACGACCAGCTCAGCAGCCACGATCTGATGGTCGGGCCCAAGCCGTCGACGCACGTCAGCTGCACCATCGGCGGCATGATCGGCAACAACTCGTGCGGCTCCACCGCGCAGGCGTACGGCAAGATGGTCGACTCCGTGCTGCGGCTGGAGATCCTCACCCACGACGGCTGCCGGGCCTGGGTCGGCGAGACCTCCGACGAGACGTACGAGCGAATCGTGGCCGAGGGCGGCCGGTTGGCCGAGTTGTACCAGGGGCTGCGGAAGCTGCGTGACGACTACATGGCGGAGATCCGCACCCGCTACCCGAAGATCCCGCGCCGCGTGTCCGGCTACAACCTGGACTCGCTGCTCCCGGAAAACGGGTTCAATGTGGCCAAAGCCCTCGTGGGCAGCGAAAGCACGCTGGTCACGGTGCTGCGGGCCGAGATCCAGCTGGTCGACGTGCTGCCGGCACGGACCCTGGTAGTGCTCGGTTTTTCCGACATCACCGCGGCGGCCGACTGCGTGCCCGCGATCCTCCCGCACGAGCCGGTGGCGCTGGAAGGCGTCGACGAGCAGCTGGTCCAGTTGGAGCACAGCGAACACCTGGCCGAGAAGGCGATCAAGCAGCTGCCCAAGGGCAGCGGCTGGCTGATGGTGCAGTTCGCCGGCACCGACCAGGAGAAGGTCGACCGCCAGGCGCAGGCGCTGTGCGACGACCTGCACCGCCAGGAGAACGCGCCCGACGTCGCCTTCCTGGACGACCCGAAGCGCGAGGAAGAGCTGTGGCAGGCCCGGGAGGCCGGCCTCGGCGCCACCGCCTATCCCCCGCAGGGCCCGGAAACGCACGAGGGCTGGGAGGACGCCGCCGTCCCGCCCGACAAGCTCGGCGACTACCTGCGTGACTTCCGCAGCCTGTTGGAGCGGTACGAATACGAGAACGCCTCCCTGTACGGGCATTTCGGTCAGGGCTGCGTGCACACGCGGATCCCGTTCGACCTCAAGACCGCCGACGGCGTGGCCAAGTACCGCCGGTTCGCCACCGACAGCGCCCGGCTGGTGGTGTCCTACGGCGGTTCGCTGTCCGGCGAGCACGGTGACGGGCAGTCCCGGGGCGAGCTGCTGCCGCTGATGTTCGGCCCCCGGGTGGTGGAGGCCTTCGGCAAGGTCAAGGCGCTGTTCGATCCCGACAACCTGATGAACCCCGGCAAGGTCGTGCACCCGCACCGGCTGGACCAGAACCTGCGGCAGGGCAGTGACTACCGGCCGTGGGAGCCGTCGACGCACTTCTCCTTCCCCAAGGACGACAACCGTTTCGCCAATGCCGCCGCGCGCTGCGTGGGCGTCGGCAAGTGCCGGGGGCACGAGAGCGGCGTGATGTGCCCGAGCTACCGGGCCACCCGTGAGGAGGAGCACTCCACCCGCGGCCGGGCCCGGTTGCTGTTCGAGATGCTGAACGGCGAGGTGATCCAGGACGGCTGGCGGTCCGAGGCCGTGCACGACGCCCTCGACCTCTGCCTGGCGTGCAAGGGATGCCAGAGCGACTGTCCGGTCAATGTGGACATGGCCACCTACAAGGCCGAGTTCCTGTCCCACCACTACGCGGGCCGCCTCCGGCCGCTGTCGCACTACTCGATGGGCTGGCTGCCCCTGTGGGCACGCCTGGCCGCCCTGGCCCCGAGCCTGGTCAACTCCGTGTCGAACCTGCGACTGGTCAAGGCCCTCGGCGGCATCGCCCGTCAGCGCGAAGTTCCTTTCTTCGCCGGACAACGACTCGTGGCGCGGCTGGCCGGCCGGACCAGTCCCGCCGGGCACCGGGGCAAGGTGCTGCTGTGGCCGGACACCTTCACCAACAACTTCCACCCGGCCATCGGCGAGGCGGCCGTCACGGTACTGGAGGCCGCCGGCTTCGAGGTGATCACTCCCGATCGGACTGTCTGCTGTGGACTGACGTGGATCTCCACCGGCCAGCTTTCCGTCGCGGAGCGGGTGGCCCGTCGCACCTTGGCGACGCTGGAGCCGCAGCTTCGGGACGGCACGCCCATCGTCGTGCTGGAACCCAGCTGTGCCGCCGTGTTCCGGGACGACCTGCCCAATCTCCTGCACGGGGACCAGGATGCCCACCGGCTCGCACAGCAGACCAAGACGCTGGCCGAGCTCCTCACCGAGCGGGCCCCGGACTGGCGACCGCCAGTGGTCGGGCGGCGGGCCGTCGCACAGCCGCACTGCCACCACCACGCCGTGCTGGGCTTCGACACCGACGAGAAGCTCATGCGCCAGTACGGAATCGACCTCGACGTGCTCGACGCCGGCTGCTGCGGCCTGGCCGGCAACTTCGGCTTCGAGCAGGAGCACTACGACGTGTCCATGGCCTGCGCCGAGGACAAGCTCCTGCCGTCGCTGCGCCAGGCCGGTGCGGAGACCCTCGTGCTGGCCGACGGTTTCAGCTGCCGCACCCAGATCGACCAGTCCGACGTCAACCAGCGGCCGATGCACCTGGCCGAGGTCAT
>NZ_JBFBAM010000155.1:0-3514 GCF_040682195.1 Kutzneria sp. NPDC051319
TCTCGGGCACATGCCCGAGACCTACATTCGGTGTGTCTGAGAGCGCGACTCGCCGGGGTGTTAGGGCAGGGGGACGCGCCAGGTGAGGAGGGTGCCGCCGGAGTCGCGGGCCACGACGTCGAGGGTGCCGCGGCAGGCGCGGGCCCGCTCGGCGAGGTTGGCCAGGCCGCTGCGGCGGACGTCCGGCGGGATGCCGATCCCGTCGTCACCGACGCGGATGACCAGGTCCTCCCCCGCATCCACGGCGAGGGTGAGTTCCGAGGCGCGGGCGTGGCGCAGGGCGTTGCTCAAGGCCTCCCGCACCACGGCGTCGGCGTGCTCGGCGACGGAAGGCGGCACGAGGGTGTCGACGGCGCCGGAGATCCGCACGGACGGGGTGGGCGAGGCGTCGGCGGTGAGCTCGGCGACGGCGTCCAACAGCCTGCGGCGCAAGCCTTCCATGCCGTTGCCGCCGGAGGTGTGCAGGTCGAAGATGGAGGTCCGGATCTCCCGCACGGTCTCGTCGAGCTGCTCGACGGCCTTCTGGATCCGGGACCGGACATCGGGGTCGGCGGCCCGGCGCAGGGTGCCCTGAAGCCCGAGCCCGGTGGCGAAAAGGCGCTGGATCACGTGGTCGTGGAGGTCCCGGGCGATGCGGTCGCGGTCGGCCAACACGGCCAGCAGCCACTGGGTGCGCTGCTTCTCGGCGAACTCGATGGCCACGGCGGCCTGGTCGGCGAAGCTGCTCAACAACGGCACCTCGGACGGCTCAAGGGCCCGGGATCCCTTGTCCCGCACGGCAATGAGCACGCCGGTGGCCCCGCCGGCCGAGCGCAGGGCGACGGCGACGGCGGGCCCGAACTCCGCGGCGTCGACGCCGAGCTCGCCGAGCGAGGAGGCCAGGTCGGGGATGAGCCGGGGCGAGCCGTCACGGGTGATGGCGGCCAGCACGGAGTCGCCGTCGGACAGCTGACGGCCGACGAGGCTCCGCCCGCCGGGGCCGGCGTAGGAATGCACGCGGAGGACGTCGTTCTCCTCGTCCACCAACAGAATCAGGGCGTGATCGGCCTCGGCCAGGTCCCGCACCCGCCGGGCCACCATCTGCAGCGCGTCGGTCGCCGTGCAGCCGGCCAGCAGCTCGGCCCGCACCTCCGAGGAGGCCTCCAGCCACCGCTGCCGCCGCCGGCTCTGCTCGAACAACCGCGCGTTCTCCACGGCCACCCCGGCCGCCGTCGCGAGCGCCTTCACCACAAAAACGTCTTCCTCGGTGAACCCGCCGGAACCGCGTTTCTCCGTCAGGTACAGGTTTCCGAACACCTCGTCGCGCACCCGCACGGGCACGCCGAGAAAGGTTCGCATCGGCGGGTGGTGCGGCGGAAAGGTGGTAGCGGCGGGGTGCCTGGTCAGGTCGTCCAGCCGCAGCGGCTTCGGGTCGTGGATCAGCACGCCGAGAAGTCCGTGCCCGGTGGGCAGATCGCCGATGAGACGGCGGGTGTGGTCGTCGACGCCCACGTCGACCAGCTCGGCCAGCGAACGGTCGGGCCCGAGCACCCCCAACGCGCCGTACTGCGCGTCCACGAGGTCGACGGCGGCGCGCACTATTCGGCGCAGCGTCGACTCCAGCTCGATACCCGAGGACACCGACAGCACCGCGTCCAGCAACCCCTGCAACCGCTCCGACCGCGCGGACTCCGGTCTCCGCTCCCGCACTACCTCAACTCCAGCTCCGCCCCGCGACCCCATGATGATCCAGATTCGACGCCTCCGGCGTGACCGCCGAACGGCCGTCGGCCGATCACCCTGTCGGCGGGGGCAGCCGGCGTCCGGTGAGCAGCTCCAGCCCGACGGCCACGAAGCGGTCGTGCTCCCCGATTCCCCACCTTCGCAGGCCACTCGCCGCAGCGCGTTCGTCCGGACGCACGGATCGGGTGCGTCCGATGCCCAGCACGCTCCAGCCGCCCGACGGCCCCATCTCGTCGGCCTCGAAGGCGACGACGGCGGCCCGGGTGGCGGCGGCCAGCCGGCCGGTGCCGGACACCCGCAGCAGCACGGTCCGCCCGGTCAGCAGGAAGTACACCGGCAGCACGCACGGCAGCGCGCGGTCGCTGACGGCGATCCGGCCCAGCGGCACGGACGCCAGCAGTCGCAGGCACTCCACCTCGTCGAGCACGGTCAGCCCGGTCGAATCCGTGCCGGTGGCGGACCGATCGAGGCTCATGGGTCCATACTCGACCGGAATCGGCCGCCCCGGCAGCGACATGAGGCCCTTTCGGGCGGGACCTTCGACCCTGGGATGATCCGGTTATGGGACACGCACTGGTGTTGGGCGGCGGCGGAGTCGCCGGCATCGCCTGGGAGATCGGGTTGCTGGCCGGACTGGACGGGATCGGCCTGCGCGAGGCGGATCTGATCGTCGGCACGTCGGCCGGCTCGGCGGTGGCCGCGCAGCTGGTCAGCGGCCTGCCGATGGACGAGTTGCTGGCCAGGCAGACGGATCCGGCCAAGCAGGCGCCCGAGATCCCGGCCGTGGTGGATCCGGAGAAGATGGCCGCGATCTTCGCCTACGACCAGGAGAACCCGCCGGACCGGGACGCGCTGCGGCAGCAGATCGGCCGGATCGCGCTGCTCACCGAGACCGTCAGCGAGGCGGCCCGGCGCGAGGTGATCACCGCCCGCGTGCCGGTCGACAAGTGGCCGGACGAGCGGGAGCTGTTGATCGTCGCGGTGGACGCGAACACCGGTGAGGAGCGGGTTTTCGGCCGTGACAGCGGCGTGGGCCTGGTCGACGCCGTGGCGGCGAGCTGCGCGGTGCCGGGCATCTGGCCGCCGGTGACGATCGGCGACAGCCGCTATGTCGACGGCGGCGTGCGCAGCGCCGAGAACGCCGATCTGGCCTTCGGCGAGGATGTCGTGCTGGTGCTGCAGGCCATGGAGATGCCCGGTGTCACCGATCTCGCCGAGCAGGCGGAAGCGTTGCGGGCGCAGGGGTCCACGGTCCTGATCGTCAAGCCGGACGAGGACGTGCTGGCCGCGATGGGCACGAACCCGCTGGATCCGACCGTGCGCACGCCGGTGGCGGAGGCCGGCCGGCGGCAGGGCGCGAAGCTGGCCGAGGAGATCGCCGCCTTCTGGCGGTGATCCGTTCGGCGGACAGCCAGACACCTGTGTCCGCTGTCACACTTGGTGTTCCGCGGCTCACGGGAGGACCCACCATGCTCGGTCTTCGCACCCTCGCGCGCCTGTTCCGCCGACGCCGGAAGGCCCCCGTGATCCCCGGCCCGAGGCTGGCCGAGGTCATCCCGCTGGCGCTGGCCGAGAAGGCCATGGCCGACGGCTGCCCGACGCCGGACCAGGAGCTGATGCTGATGGCGGCGGGCAGTCCGGCCCACAAAGCCCGCCGCCACCCCAGCCTCGTCCGTCCAGAGTGGAAGGTTCGACGCGAGATCCGCTGACACCAGAGACGGGGGGGCGCCCCCGCTGGCCCGCCCGCCCCCGCCCCAAGGGCGCCAAAAAAAAAAAAAATAAACCCAAAACA
>NZ_JBFBAM010000156.1:0-2880 GCF_040682195.1 Kutzneria sp. NPDC051319
GACCTGCCGACCTACGTCTTCGACCGGGAGCGGTACTGGCTGCAAGCTGCCGACGGCACCGGCGACGTGACGGCGGTCGGGCTGGACCGGTCCGAGCACCCCCTGCTCGGTGCGATCGTCGTGCTGCCGGAGGCGGCGGGAGTGGTGGCCACGTCCAGGCTCTCCGTCGCCGCCCAGCCGTGGCTGGCCGACCACGCGGTGTCCGGCGATGTGCTGGTGCCCGGCACGGCGCTGGTCGAGATCGCGGCCAGGGCCGGCCACGAGGTAGGCCACCCGGTGATCGACGAGCTGGTGATCGAGTCCGCGCTCGTGCTGCCGGCGCAGGGCGGCGTGCAGGTCCAGGTCGTGGTCGGAGCGGAGGACGGCACCGGGCGCAGGCCGGTCGGTGTGCACTCCCGCGCCGCGGCGACGTCCCCGTGGACGCGGCACGTCACGGGATTCCTCACGGCCGAGGCGAACCGGCCCGATTACGACTTCACGGTGTGGCCGCCGGCCGGCGCCGAACCGGTCGAGGTCGACGGCTTCTACGACAACCTCGCCGCGGCCGGCTATGACTACGGGCCGTCCTTCCAGGGACTGCGTGCGGTGTGGCGCCGAGGCGAGGAGATCTTTGCCGAGATCGAGCTCCCGGACGCGGTGCGCGCCACCGCCGGGTCCTACGGCGTGCACCCGGCGCTGCTCGATGTCGCCCTCCAGGTGACGAACTTCGGTCCGCTGCCGAAGGTCGCCGAGGGGGAGGTGCTGCTGCCGTTCGCGTGGAACTCGGTGGCCCAGCACGCCTGGGGCGCGTCCGCGTTGCGGGTCCGCACGACTCCTTCGGGCCCGGACGGCGTGTCCGTGGAGACCGCCGACCACACGGGTGCGCCGGTCGCCTCCATCGGGTCGCTCGTGCTGCGCGCATCCGTGCCGCAACGGCGCAACGGCCTTGACTCCCTGTTCCAGCTCGACTGGGTCGACGTCCCGACGACGCGGGGCGCGACGCTGGATCCGCAGACCGTGGTGGTGGACCTCACCGCCGCCGACGAGCAGGGCGACCCCACCGTTCGGGCGCGGGACCTGGTCGGCCGGGCACTGGCGGCGATCCAGGCGCGGTTGGACGGCACGGCGCCGGTCGTGGTCGTGACGAGGAACGCCAACGGCTACGGCGATCCGGCGGCCGACGCGGTGTGGGGCCTGGTCCGCTCGGCGCAGACCGAGAACCCCGGCCGATTCGTCCTGGTGGACCTCGACGACAAGGAGGACTCCCGTGCGCTGATCGCCGCCGCCGTCGGCGCCGGCGAACCGCAGCTGGCGATTCGCGCCGGCAAGGTGTCGGCGCCGAGGTTGGCCCATGCGCCGGCCGGCGACACGGAACGCCGGCTCGACCCCGACGGAACCGTGCTGATCACCGGCGGCACCGGCGTGTTGGGCATGGTCGTGGCCCGGCACCTGGTGCGTGCGCACGACGCGCGGAACCTCGTGCTGCTCAGCCGCCAGGGACCTGACGCCGCGGGCGCGGCCCAGCTGGTCGAGGAGCTGGCCGGGTTCGGGGCGCGGGTCCGGGTCGTGGCCTGCGACATCACCGACCGCGCCGCGCTGGCCGAGGTTGTCGCGTCGAGTCGGCCCACGGCGGTCGTGCATGTCGCGGGTGTGCTGGACGACGGCGTGCTCGCCGCTCAGACGACCGACCGGCTGGACGCGGTGTTCGCGCCCAAGGCCGACGCCGCGTGGCACCTGCACGAACTGACGAAGGACAGCGACCTGGACGCCTTCGTGCTGTTCTCCTCGGGCGCCGGCGTGTTCGGCAGCGCCGGCCAGGCCAACTACGCCGCCTCGAACGCCTTCCTGGACGGCCTCGCCGCGCTCCGGCACGCGCAGGGCCTGCCGGCGCTGTCGCTGGCCTGGGGGTTGTGGGCGCAGACCAGTGCGCTGACCGGGACGCTGGACGAGGCCGACCGGAACCGGATGGCCCGCGGCGGCACGCTGGCAATGTCCACTGTGGAGGCATTGGACCTGTTCGACGCGGCGTTGTCCAGCGACGCGGCCACCCTCGTGCCGGTGAAGCTCGACCTCGCGCACCTGCGGCGTCGTGCGGCGGAAGGGGACGAGGTCGCGCCGGTGCTGCGCGGCCTGGTCCGTGCCCGTCGTAAGGCTTCGGCGCCGGCCACGCGGTCCCTCGCGCAGCAGTTGCCCACGATGCCGCGCGTCGAGCAGCAACGGGCACTGTTGGAGTTGGTCCGTGGCAGCGCGGCCGCGGTGCTCGGGCACGCCGACGCGAGTCTGCTGGCCGCGGAACAGGCCTTCAAGGACGTCGGCTTCGACTCGCTCACCTCCGTCGAGCTGCGCAACCGGCTCACCGAGGCGACCGGCCTGCGGCTGCCGGCGACGCTGGTGTTCGACCACCCGACGCCGGGCGAGCTGGCGGAGTGGTTGCTCACCCGGCTGGTGCCGGACGCCGAGCCGCCGTCGGTGCTCGACGAGTTGACCCGGCTGGAGTCGTTGCTGTCGCACGACTTCGACGAGGCGGCGCGGGGCGAGGTCGTGCGACGGCTGCGGTCCCTGACCGCGAAGTGCGAGCTCGACGGCCCCGGCGGGGTCGACCTGGACGCCGCCACCGACGACGAGATCTTCCAGCTCGCGGACGCCGAACTCGGCCTGTCCTGAGCCGCCGCTGTTTCGAGGACGGAGTGTGACCATGCCCGACGACCAGAAGATGCGCGACTATCTCAAGCGCGTGCTGGCGGACCTGCAGAAGTCGAACCAGCGGCTGCGGGAGGTCGAGGCGGCGGCCAGGGAACCGATCGCCATCGTGTCGATGGCGTGTCGGTTGCCGGGTGGTGTGTCGTCGCCGGAGGAGTTCTGGCGGTTGGTTTCGGGTGGTGTTGACGCGGTGTCGGGGTT
>NZ_JBFBAM010000157.1:0-2830 GCF_040682195.1 Kutzneria sp. NPDC051319
CGACCTCGCCGGCCGCTACGAGACCGCCTGCGACCCGCGACTGAACACCCAGCAGTCCCTTGAGCTGGCCTTCCTCGTCGCCGAGATGCTCAGGCAGTGACACGGCAGGTGGTCGGCGCGATCCTGGTCAGGGCCAGATAGGTCACGGTCGCGCCGACCACCACCATGAGGTCCAGGGTCACCACGCCCAGCACGGACCGCCATGTCGCCAGCGCGAGCGGGCTGGCCAGCCACGACACCAGCACGAACACGCGAGTGCCCTGGTAGAACCACCATTTGGCGCGCACGGTGTAGTGGGCCAGCAGCCCCCACCCGATGGTCGCGAGCGCCACCCACTCCAGCGTCATCGGCACGGAGTTCCGCGGCAGGAACGCGCAGAAGTCGTCGGGGGCCGAGAAGATCGCGGTGCCGATCACCGACAGTCCCGCGTTGCTGGCCGTGATCACCGCCAGCGAGAGCGCGAGCGCCGCCAGCAACCGGAGCGGGCGAACCCGTCCGGGCGTGCTGGTGGACAACTCGGTGGACATGGCGGTGCTTCCCCTGCGGCGGCTGGCGCGAGTCACGCTACCCACAAGGGAAACCCATCCGACTCGGAAAGATGTTGAAGGCGGCTTAGAGGACGCTGGGAACTTCCTGCCTGGTCAGGGCCCGATCAGCGGCAGTGGCGGCCACCGTGGCCGGGAGCGTGACCCGCAACCACGCGCCGTGTTCGTTCGGCTTCACGCCGGCGTGACCGCCGTGCGCGGCGGCGATCGCGGCGACGATGCTCAGGCCCAGTCCGCTGCCGTCGGCCAGCGCCCCGACGGCCCGGCTGCGCGAGGCGTCGCCGCGGAAGAACCGCTCGAACACCTTGTCCCGTTGTTCGGCCGAGATGCCCAGGCCCTCGTCCACGACGTCGATCACCTCGTGCTCGCCGTCACGGCTGATCCGCACCTCGGCCGCCGTGCCGGGCGGGGTGTGCGCCCGCACGTTGGCCAGCAGGTTGGCCAGCAGCTGGTGCAGCCGGGCCCGATCGCCGCGCACGACGTGGTCGCCGTCGTCGGCGACCAGCCGCACGATCCGGGCGCAGTCGGCCGCCCGCGCGTCGCCGACGGCGGTCTCGGCCAGCGCCACCAGGTCGACCGGGCTGGACTCCAGCGGCCGTCCCTGATCCAGCCGGGCCAGCAGCAGCAGCTCGTCGACCAGGGCGGCCATGCGCTTGGCCTCGTCCTCCACGCGCCGCATCGCGTCGGCCAGCGCCTCCGGGTCGTTCAGCGCGCCGTGCCGGACCAGCTGGGCGTAGCCGGTGATCGAGGTCAGCGGCGTGCGCAGCTCGTGGCTGGCGTCGGCGACGAACTGCCGCAGCCCGTCCTCGGCGGCCTGCCGTGACGTGAACGAGTGCTCAAGGCGGCCCAGCATCTGGTTCAGGGAGTTGCCCAGCCGGGCCACCTCGGTCGGCGAGCCGTCCACCTGCACACGGTGCGACATCTCGCCGTCGGCGATGAGCTCGGCGGTGTCGGTCATCCGGTCCAGCGGGCGCATGACGAAGCGGCTCACCCGCAGCGCCAAGACGGCGGCAAGGGCCAGCGCCAGCGCCGTCACCACGGCCTCGATGGCCACCAGCTGGTAGATCGTGGCCGCGGACAGCCGCAGCGACTGCGAGACCATCAGGTGCCGGCCCTCGGGCAGCTCGCCGACCACGATCCGGAAGTCGTCGCCGCCGCTCACCGTGACCGGCGAGTGCTGGGTCTGGAGCGAGGTCAGCGTGGCCAGGGGCGGGATGGGCAGCCCGTTGGCCGCGCCGTACTGGTGCAGGACCTTGCCGTCGGCGCCCAGCACGGTGATCGCGCACAGGTCGTCGTTGGACTGGCCCATCTGCACCGAACCGTCCGGCCGGACCTTGTGCAGGGTCGACGACAACGCGTCGGCCACCTGGGTGTCGGTGCGCTTGAGCAGGTAGCTGCTCAGCGCGAACACGCCCACCACATCGGCAGTGAGCAGGCCGGCCGCGGTCACCGCGACCACCCCGACCAGCAGCCGGGATCGCAGCGACCGCAGGCGCAGCCAGCGCAGCAGCATGGTCACCGACCGCCCGCGGGCACGGTGGAGGCCCGCAGCAGGTAGCCCACGCCGCGCACGGTGTGGATCAGCGGATTGTCCTGGTCGTCGAGCTTGCGCCGCAGGTAGTAGACGTAGGTCTCGACGATGCTGGAATCGCCCTGGAAGTCGTAGTTCCACACCTGGTCGAGGATCTGCGCGCGGGACAGCACCCGGCCCGCGTTGGTCATCAGGTAGCGCAGCAGCTGGAACTCGGTGGCCGACAGCCGCACCAGCTCGCCGGCCCGCCACACCTCGTGCGTGTCCTGGTCCAGCTCGACGTGCCCGACCCGCAGCCGGTTGCTCGGGGCCCGCTCCGTGCGGCCGCGCTTGAGCAGCACGTTCACCCGCGCCACCAACTCGTCCAGGTCGAACGGCTTGGTCACGTAGTCGTCGCCGCCCAGGGTCAGGCCGTGCACCTTGTCCTCGCTGGCGTCCCGCGCGGTCAGGAACAGCACCGGCGCGTCGATGCCGGCCTCCCGCAGCCGGGTGCACACGCCGAAGCCGTCCAGGTCGGGCAGCATCACGTCGAGCACGATCACGTCCGGTCTGGTGGCCACCGCCTGCTCCAGCGCCTGCCGGCCGTTGGTCGCCGAGACCACGTCGAAGCCGACGAACTTCAGCGCCGTGGTCAGCAGGTTGACGATGTTGTGCTCGTCGTCGACGACCAGGATGCGGTGCTGGGCTGGTGGGGTGGACACCCCACCATTGAAGCAGGAGTGGCCGACAGCGGCCCCGGAGTCGAGGCTCCGGG
>NZ_JBFBAM010000158.1:0-2575 GCF_040682195.1 Kutzneria sp. NPDC051319
GCGACGCCGTTGCGGCGCAGCACCTCCGCGGTCCCGGTGGTGGCCAGGATCTCGAAGCCCAGGTCGGCCCCGAACTTTGCCGCCCCCCGATCAGCCGACACTGATCGCGGCCAGCTTCTCCTTCAGGTACTGCCCCCAGTTGGTGGGCGGGTAGGTGCGGCGGCCGATGGGCGGGGCCAGGGACTCCACCACGGCGTCGTGGTTGGCCTCGTAGAAGAAGACCAACGACACGAGGTCCTCGGTGGGGGCGTCGGCGGGCGGGGGAAGGACGCGGTGGCGGGTGGAGCGCCAGCGGTCGCCGGTCCAGCGGGCCATGAGGTCGCCGATGTTGACGGTGAAGGCGGCGGGGTCGTACGGGGCGTCGATCCACTGGCCGTCGGCGGTGTAGATCTGGAGGCCGCCGAGGCCGGGCTCGCGGTCCAACACGGTCACGGTGCCGAAGTCGGTGTGCGGGCCGATGCGGAACTGGCCCTCGGCGGCGGGGCCGACGCGGGTCAGGGGCGGGTACCAGTTGATGTTGAAGCCGTAGGTGGGCTCGGACAGGAACGGCTCGAAGTAGTCGACGTCCAGGCCGAGGGCGACGGCGCACAGGGCCATCAGCTCGTCGGACAGGGCGTGCATCTCGTCCAGGTACTCGCCGACGACGGAGCGCATCCGGGGCAGTTGGGCGTCGGGCCAGACGTTGGGGGCGAACCACTCGGCGTCGACGGCGGGGTTGCCGGTGGGGGTGTCGCAGGCGGCGGTGAAGGACTCCTTCATGTCCGGTGGCGTGGGCGTGCCCTCGGCGTAGCCGTTGGCCTCGGCCCCGGGAGGCAGCCAGCCGCGGCCGCCGACGGCGGTGGCGTAGGTCTGCTTGACGTCCTCGGGCAGCGCGAAGAACTCCCGGGCCACAGCCCGCGTGTCGTCACGCAACGAGGTGCTGACCTCGTGCCCGGTGATCAACAGGAAGCCGGCCGTCTGCAAGGCCTCGTCGACGCGGGCGGCGACCTCGGCACGGTCCCGGTCGTCGCCGTGGAACCAGGCCTGGAGGTCGATGCTGGGCACTGCCTCGGTCACGGAGTCTCCCCGATGTCCTCGAACCACAGGTGCGGTTCGGCCGCGATGAACTCGGTCATCATGCTGACGCATTCGGCGTCGTCGAGCACCGTCACGGCCACGCCGTGCTCGGCCAGCCAGTCGTGGCCGCCGTGGAAGGTGCGGGCCTCGCCGATCACGACGTGGCCGATGTTGAACTGGCGGACGAGGCCGGAGCAGTACCAGCACGGCGACAGCGTGGTCACCATGATCGTGTCCCGATAGGTCGGTCGCCGGCCGGCGTTGCGGAAGGCGGCGGTCTCGGCGTGCATCGAGGGATCACCGTCCTGCACGCGGCGGTTGTGGCCGCTGCCCAACAGCGTGCCGTCCACGTGGAAAAGCGCGGCGCCGATCGGGATGCCGCCCTCGGCCCGACCGGCCTTGGCCTCGCGAACGGCCGTTTCGAGCAGGTCCGCGTGCGTCTCTTCGGGGGAGCCATTGATCCGCATGTCACCTACCATTCACCAATGAGCACGTCCATCGCCCCAGCTCGCCGGCCCGTCACGCCGGAACGTCTGGGCCTGGCGCCGCTCCCGGTCCCGGCCACCGCGAAGGATCCGGTCGCCCGCCACGTCCGAGCGGCGCTGCATGCCCAGACGTTGGCCATGCTGCACTACGAGCCCGGCACCCGCACCGGCGAGGATCCCGAGGACCTGCACCAGATGCGCGTGTCGGTGCGGCGGCTGCGAGCTGTGCTCAAGTCCGCGCCCGACAGTGTGCCCGATAGTGCCAAGCTGCGGGTCGAGCTGGGCTGGCTCGGTGGCGCGCTGGGGCCGGTGCGGGATCTGGACGTGCTGATCGATCGTCTTCGGGCCGAGTCCGACGACTTTCCCGATGACGAGCGGACCGTCGCCACCACCCTGTTGGACGGCCTCGTCAACGACCGGGTCTCCGCTCGTGAACGACTCACCTCGGCCCTGAACAGCTCGCGCTACCGGACGCTGCTGGGTCACCTGGCCCAGGCGGCCAACTCCGAGCTCGACCCGACCGCGCCGGAGCCCGCCTTGATGGACCTGGTGCGGGCGCCGTACCGGAAGCTGCGCAAGGCGGTCCGGGCCCTGCCGGCCGATCCGCCGGACGAGGACCTGCACCGGCTGCGCATTCTCGGCAAGCGTTTGCGGTACGCCGCCGAGCTGGTCCGTCCCATCACCGGCAAGCAGCTCAAGGAGCTCGTGCGGGCGTCGAAGGAGCTACAGGAGGTGCTGGGCGAGCACCAGGACGCCTGCGTCGCCGAGCAGGAGGTCCGGCGACTGGTGGCCGCCCAGGGCGACGTCGTCGACTGGGACCTCGTGTTCGTGGCCGGGCGGCTGGTGGAGCGGGAGCACGTCCGCCGGGTAACCACCCGCGACCTGTGGCACGCCGCGTGGTCGGCGGTAGACCGCCAGGGTAGAACCGTCCTTCGCTGAACACCCCCTCTTTTGCCACATGCGCTTCCTATGTGGCACCAGGCGCCAAGCGGGAAGCGCATGTGGCGTTTGGGGGTGGAAACGCCACATGCGCT
>NZ_JBFBAM010000159.1:0-2250 GCF_040682195.1 Kutzneria sp. NPDC051319
TTCGGCCTGCTGGCCGACCGCCAACTCGGGGCGCACGTGTTCGACCCGGCCAACGGCGGCGTGATCCTCTGGCAGCACCTGTTCTGGTTCTTCGGTCACCCGGAGGTCTACATCGTCGCCCTGCCCTACTTCGGCATCGTGTCGGAGATCTTCCCGGTGTTCAGCCGCAAACCCCTGTTCGGCTACAAGGGCCTGGTGTTCGCCACGCTGGGGATCGCGGCGCTGTCGATCTCGGTGTGGGCGCACCACATGTTCGCCACCGGCGCCGTGCTGCTGCCGTTCTTCTCGTTCATGACCTTCCTGATCGCCGTGCCGACCGGTGTGAAGTTCTTCAACTGGATCGGCACCATGTGGAAGGGGCAGCTGACCTTCGAGACGCCGATGCTGTGGGGCGTCGGCTTCCTGATCACCTTCCTGTTCGGCGGCCTGACCGGCGTCATCCTGGCCTCGCCGCCGCTGGACTTCCACGTGTCCGACACCTACTTCGTGGTGGCGCACTTCCACTACGTGCTGTTCGGCACCATCGTGTTCGCCACCTTCGCCGGCATCTACTTCTGGTTTCCCAAGATCACCGGCCGGATGCTGGACGAGGGCCTGGGCAAGCTGCACTTCTGGACCACGTTCATCGGCTTCCACACCACCTTCCTGGTCCAGCACTGGCTCGGCGCGGCCGGCATGCCGCGGCGCTACGCCGACTACCTGGCCAGCGACGGCTTCACCACGCTCAACACCGTCTCGACCATCGGCGCGTACCTCGTCGGCGCGTCGACGCTGCCGTTCATCTGGAACGTCTTCCGCAGTTACCGCTACGGCGAACGGGTCGTGGCCGACGACCCGTGGGGTTTCGGCAACTCCCTGGAGTGGGCGACCTCCTGCCCGCCGCCGCGGCACAACTTCACCTCGCTGCCGCGGATCCGCTCCGAGCGCCCGGCGTTCGAGCTGCACTACCCGCACATGGCCGACCGACTGCGCGACGAGGCCCACGTGACACCGACGGCGGCGCCCTCGGAGATCGGCGCAGGCGCCGTGCAGTCCGACACCGGCTCGGATCAGGGCGATGCCAAGAAGAAATGACGCGTAGTGCCCGAAACGGTGGGTAGTCGCGTGCACCGAAGAAGAATCGAGGCGCTCTCATGAGCAGCAAACAGTCCATCGTCCCGCCGCGAAATCCGGCCAGCATGTCGGCGCTGGTCGTCGGCGCGGTGTTCCTCCTGGTCGGCATCCTCGGCTTCATCCCGGGCGTGACGACCGACTACGACATGATGAGTTTCGCCGGTCACGACTCGATGGCGAAGCTGTTGGGCCTGTTCCAGGTCTCCGTGCTGCACAACATCGTGCACCTGCTGTTCGGCGTGGCCGGCATCGCGCTCGCCCGCACGGCCCGCACCGCGGCCGGCTATCTGATGGCAGGCGGCGTGGTCTACCTGGTGCTGTGGATCTACGGCCTGGTCGTCGACCAGGCCAGCCAGGCCAACTTCGTGCCGCTGAACACCCCGGACAACTGGCTGCACTTCGTGCTCGGGCTCGGCATGATCGCGCTTGGGCTGTTCGCGTTCCGCACGGTCCGCGCCGGCACGACCACCGGCGCCGACGTGACCGACCTCGGCGGGAGGCAGCAGTGAGCCCGGCCACCGACGAGGAGCTGGACGTCGTCGAGTTGCTCGAGCGGCAACACCGGGAGATCAAGGGACTGTTCAGCGAGGTGGAGATGACCACCGGCGACCAGCGCCGGCGGGCCTTCGAGCGGCTGGTGCGTCTGATGGCCGTGCACGAGACGGCAGAAGAGGAGGTGGTGCATCCGGCGGCCCGCGACGCGGGTATCGACGAGGTCGTGCGGGCGCGGCTGCAGGAGGAGCACGACGCCAAGGAACTGTTGCAGCGGTTGGACGAACTCGGCCCGGACGCCGAGGACTTCATGGCGGACTTCCGCCGGCTGCGCCAGGACGTGGCCGAGCACGCCGAGCACGAGGAGCTGGCGGAGTTCCCGGCCCTGCGCGCCCGACATGACCGGGACCGACTCAAGAAGATGGCGGCGGCGGTGCGGGCGGCGGAAGCCATCGCGCCGACGCATCCGCATCCCGGCGTGGAGAGCGGCGCCGCGAACGTCGTCATCGGCGCGCCGACGGCGATCGTGGACCGGGTCCGGGACGCGGTTCGCAAGGCCATGGGCCGCAGCACGACCGGCACGTCCGACTGACCGGTGAGGGGCGCCGCCCGATCGGCGCCCCTCACCCCCGCACCACCAACAGC
>NZ_JBFBAM010000160.1:0-1589 GCF_040682195.1 Kutzneria sp. NPDC051319
GCTGTTGGTGGTGCGGGGGTGAGGGGCGCCGATCGGGCGGCGCCCCTCACCGGTCAGTCGGACGTGCCGGTCGTGCTGCGGCCCATGGCCTTGCGGACCGCGTCCCGGACCCGGTCCACGATCGCCGTCGGCGTGCCGATGACGACGTTCGCGGCGCCGCTCTCCACGCCGGGATGCGGATGCGTCGGGGCGACGGCCTCCGCCGCCCGCATAGCCTCCGCCATCGCCTTGAGCCGGTCCCGGTCGTGCAAGGCGCGCAGCGCCGGGAACTCCTCACGCTCCTCGTGCTCGGCGTGCTCGGTCACGTCCTGGCGCAGCTGCCGGAAGGCGTCCATGAAATGCTCGGCGTCGGGGCCGAGCTTGTCGAGCTGCTGCAACACCTCCTTGGCGTCGTGCTCCTCCCGCAGCCGCTCCCGCACCACCTCTTGCACGCCCGCCTCGCGGGCGGCCGGGTGCACCACCTCCTCCTCGGCCGTCTCGTGCACGGCCAGCAGGTGCACCAGCTGCTCGAAGGCCAGCCGACGCTGGTCACCCGCGGACATCTCCACCTTGCTGAACAGGCCCTTGATCTCGCGATGCTGCCGCTCCAGCAGTTCGACGACGTCGAGGGCGTCGTCGGAGGTCGTGCTCACGCCTGCCTTCCCGTGACGTCGCCTGCGTCCGAACCGGCGGCAGCGCCGGCGCGGACGGTGCGGTAGGCGAGCAGCCCGAGTGCGATCATGCCGACCCCGAGGCCGAAGTGCAGCCAGTTGTCCGGGGTGTTCAGCGGCACGAAGTTGGCCTGGCTGGCCTGGTCGACGACCAGCCCGTAGATCCACAGGACCAGGTAGACCACGCCGCCGACCACCAGGTAGCCCGCCGCCGTGCGGGCCGTGCGGGCGAGCGCGATCCCGGCGACGCCGAACAGCAGGTGCACGATGTTGTGCAGCACGGAGACCTGGAACAGGCCCAACAGCTTGGCCATGGAGTCGTGCCCGGCGAAGCTCATCATGTCGTAGTCTGTGGTCGCGCCCGGGATGAAGCCCAGGACGCCGACCAGGAGGAACACCGCGCCGACGACCAGCGACAGCAAGGCGGCCGGGTTCCGGGGCGGGGCAAGTGGTTGTCTGCTCATGAGAACGCCTCGATTCTTCTTCGGTGCCGCCGACTACCCGCCCTGTCGGGCAGTACGCGTCACTTCTTCTTCGGGTCGCCCTGATCCGAGCCGGTGTCGGACTGCACGGTCGCTGCGCCCATCTCGGACGGCGCGGGGGTCGCCGTCACGTGGGCCTCGTCGCGCAGCCGGTCGGTCATGTGCGGGTAGTGCAGCTCGAACGCCGGGCGCTCGGAGCGGATGCGCGGCAGCGAGGTGAAGTTGTGCCGCGGCGGCGGGCAGGTCGTGGCCCACTCCAGGGAGTTGCCGAAACCCCACGGGTCGTCGGCCACGACCCGTTCGCCGTAGCGGTAACTGCGGAACACGTTCCAGATGAAGGGCAGCGTGGAGGCGCCCAGGATGTACGCGCCGATGGTCGAGACGGTGTTGAGCGTGGTGAAGCCGTCGCTGGCCAGGTAGTCGGCGTAGCGCCGCGGCATGCCGGCCGCGCCGAGCC
>NZ_JBFBAM010000161.1:0-1575 GCF_040682195.1 Kutzneria sp. NPDC051319
CCTTGAGTTTTAACGTCGGGGTGGTTCAAGGGGTCCCTGGTTGATCATGAACGCAGCCCTTGAGTGATCATGTTTCTTGCGACAGAAACACACGATCAACTCAAGGGCTGCGTGATCATTGTGCACGACCAGGCCATGACGGCCGCGCTCGGGACACTGGCCGAGTTCCGGCGGCGGGTCTACCAGTGCCTCACCCGACGCCCGGACGCTCTGTTCGACCTGCTCGACGCGCTGACCTGCCGCCCGGACCCGGTCACGAGTCTGCCCGCGCTCTCGCTGGAACCGGAGTTCCGCCGCGGGCACGGCGGCCTGTATGCCGCGTTGACCCGCGGCGGTGTCGATCTGGACCGACTACGGGCGGTGCTGCTGGCCGACCTGCCGCCGGCCCGGGACCGACGTCGCTGGTTCGCCGGCGACGTCTCCGGCTGGCCACGACCGGACGCGGTCACCAGCCCCCAGCGGGTGGCGATGTTCGACAAGTCCGCCCGCACCAGTGCGGGGCATCCGATCACCTCCGGGTGGCCGTTCGCGGTGATGACCGCTCTGGAGAGCGGAGCCTCCTCCTGGAGCGCGCCGGTGGACGCGACCCGGCTGGGCCCGACCGACACCCTGACCGCGGTCACCCTGACCGCGATCGACCGGGTGGTCGTGGACCTGGACCGGGTGGGATGCGCGGACACGCCGGGGTTCGTCTTCGACGCCGAGTACGACCTGATGGCGTTGAGTCATGTCTGGGCTGATCGGGTCCACATCGTCGGACGGTTGCGGTCGAACCAGGTGTTTCACGCCGACCCTGCGCCCGAACCCGGCCGGCGGGGCCGGCCCCGCCGGCACGGCGACAAGATCGTCCTCAACGATCCCGCCACGCTGGCCACACCGGACCGCTGGGCCGAGTTGGACTCGCCGCGCTACGGCGTGGTGCGGCTGTCGGCATGGGACGACCGGCACCGCAGGTTGACCAGGGAGGGGTTCTGGGACAAGCATCCCGGGCCGTTGCCGATCGTGCGGGGCGGTGTGATCCGGGTCGAGTTGGAGCGGCTGCCCGGTGGTGGGGTTCCGGATCGGGCGATGTGGTTGTGGCACGCCGGCCCGGTCCCGTTGGATCTGGTGACGGTGTTCGCGGCGTATCAGCGTCGGTTCGACATCGAGCATTTCTTCCGGTTTTGCAAGCAGCGGTTGGGGTGGACCCGGCCGGCGCCGATGCTGCCGGGCACCGCGCAGGTGTGGACGTGGCTGGTGCTGGTGGCCTACACGCAGTTGCGGTTGGCGCGGCCGGTGGTAGCCGATCTGCGGATGTCGTGGGAGAAACCGGCCGAGTCTGGTCGGTGCACGCCGGGGCGGGTGCGTCGAGATTTTCGGCGGGTTCGTGGGTTGGTGGGCACCCCGGCCAACCCGCCGAAACCCACCCGGGCCGGCCCAGGACGGCCGGTGGGGACCACACGACCGCCCCGGGCCAGGCATGCCACGCACAAGAAGAACTCCCGTGCTACCCGCAAGAAGAGCACGAAGACCACGAGCCGCACGACCACAGGTCGGAAGACAACCAAGACCCAAGCCACACGTTAAAACTCAAGG
>NZ_JBFBAM010000162.1:0-1532 GCF_040682195.1 Kutzneria sp. NPDC051319
CTGGACCGGGCGATCCGGGTGGCCGAGGCCGAGCGGGCTCCGACGGCCCTGATCATTCCCAGCGACCTTCAGGAAATGCCGTACTCGCCGCCCGAGCACGTGTTCAAGCAGTCGCCGTCCAGCCCGCCGAGCCACCCGCACACCACGATGGTGCCCGATCCCACCGAGCTGGAACGCGCCGCCGAGGTGATCAACGCCGGTTCGAAGGTGGCGATCCTGGTCGGGCAGGGGGCGCGGGGCGCGGCCGACGAGGTCCGCCAGCTGGCGGAACTCACCGGCGCGGGGGTGGCCAAGGCGCTGCTGGGCAAGGACGTGCTGCCCGACGATCTGTCCTATGTGACCGGTTCGATCGGATTGTTGGGCACGCGTCCCAGCTACGAGATGATGACCGACTGCGACACGCTGCTGATCATCGGCTCCAACTTCCCGTACTCGCAGTTCCTTCCGGAGTACGGCAAGGCCCGCGGCGTCCAGATCGACATCGACGGCAAGTTCATCGGCATGCGCTACCCGACCGAGGTCAACCTGGTCGGCGACGCGCGGGCGACCCTGGCCGCACTGCTGCCCAAGGTCGAGCGCAAGGAAGACCGCAAGTGGCGGGAAACCGTGGAGCGCATCGTCTCCCGCTGGTGGGAGACGATGGAGCGGGAGTCGATGGTCTCCGCCGACCCGATCAACCCGATGCGCATCACGTGGGAGCTGTCCTCCCGCATCCCGGACAACGCGATCGTCACCTCGGACTCCGGCTCCGCCGCCAACTGGTACGCCCGCACACTGCGGCTGCGCGGCGACATGCGAGGTTCGCTGTCCGGGACGCTGGCGACCATGGGACCTGGCGTGCCGTATGCCATCGGCGCCAAGTTCGCGCACCCGGACCGGCCGGTGATCGCGCTCGTCGGGGACGGCGCGATGCAGATGAACGGCCTGGCCGAGCTGATCACCATCGGCCGCTACTACGACCGCTGGACCGATCCCCGCTGCGTGATCTGCGTGCTGCACAACAATGACCTGAACCAGGTGACGTGGGAGCTGCGGGCCATGGGCGGCGCCCCCAAGTTCGAGGAGTCCCAGGCGCTGCCGGACATCGACTACGCCGGCGTCGCCCGTTCCTTCGGCCTCGGCGGCATCTCGGTCACCGACCCGGACCGCCTCGGCCCGGCCTGGGACGAGGCGTTGTCCGCCGACCGGCCCGTGGTGCTGGACGTGCACTGCGACCCGAACGTGCCGCCGATCCCGCCGCACGCCACCTTCGAGCAGGTCAAGGCGGCGGCCGAGTCCGTGCTCAAGGGTGATCCCGACGCGTTCAGCCTGGTCACCCAGGGCATCAAGACCAAGCTGCAGGAGTTCGTGCCCGGCCGGCGCAAGTGACCAGGACCCGACCACCGGCCCTAGAGCTGCCGCCGATCCACGTTCGGCGGCAGCCCAAGGGCAGCGCGCTCGAAGAGACGCTGTTCACCACCGATCACAAGCGGATCGGGGTGATGTACCTCGTCACCACGTTCGCGTTCTTCCTGCTCGGCGGCGCGCTCGCG
>NZ_JBFBAM010000163.1:0-1331 GCF_040682195.1 Kutzneria sp. NPDC051319
CGCAACAGCTTGAGCAGCACGGACCCCTTGGGCCCGCGCGCCGCCGGCGCCAGCGGCACCGGGGTCTGCTCGATCGTGGCCGCCATTCCCGCTCCCTCATGACGTGGTGAAGTGCCGGCCCGGACTACCATTGGCGGCACCGAACCAAACGTGGCGCCGCGTTTTTGTGGTGGTCCGTTCGAGTGATGCGCGGGTTGGCCCGGTCCGTCACGGGTACAGCCCGCTTGATTCCCGAGCGGCCGGAGGCGTCATCATGACTGTGCACCAGGTTCCCGCTGCGACAACCGAGACCGTCGGACAATGGCTGGTCGAACTCGACGAGCTGGCCCGCGCCGAGCGGGCGATGGCCGACGGCTGCCCGACCGCCGAGCAGGAGTTGCTGCTCATGTCCGTGGGCAGCCTCGCCCATCGGGCCCGCCGCCAGCCGTCGATCGCCGTGCGGCCGCGTGACGGCCTGCTCCGGCGATGGTTGCGCCGGTCGGGGGGAGCGCGATGAAGGGCCGCCCGGTGGCGGTGGTGACCGGGGCCAGCCGGGGCCTCGGTTTTCTGCTCGCCCGTGAACTCGCCTGGCAGGGGTTCGACCTGGCGGTGTGCGCGCGGTCGGCGGAGGGCATCGTCGACGCGGCGGAGGCCCTGCGACGGGAGGGCGCGACCGTCAGCGCCGTCGTCGCTGACGTCTCGGTGCGGGCGGACGCCGACGCGCTGGTGGCGCGGGCGGTGACCGACTTCAACCGTCTGGACGTCCTCGTCACCAACGCCGGCACCATCCAGGTCGGCCCGGTGGCGGCGATGGACGTCGACGATTTCGCCATGGCGATGGACACCATGTACTGGGGTGTGGCCTATCCGGTGCTCGCGGCCGTGCCGGTGATGCGCCGCGCCGGCCGGGGCCGGATCATCACGGTGACCTCGCTCGGCGGCAAGGTGCCCGCCCCGCACCTGCTGCCCTACGCCGCCGCCAAGCACGCGGCCGTCGGCTTCTCCGAGGGGCTGTGCGTGGAACTGGCCAAACACGGCATCAGCGTCACCACCGCCGTGCCCGGGCTGATGCGCACCGGGTCGCCGGACAACGCCCTGTTCAAGGGCGACAAGACCGCTGAGCACGCGTGGTTCGCCATCGCCGACAGCCTGCCGTGGCTGACCATGGACGCCGAGCGCGCCGCCCGGGCGATCGTCCGGGCCGGCCTGCGCGGCCGGTCGGAGATCATCCTCACGCCGGCGGCGCCGGTTGCCGCGCGTGTGCACGGACTGCTGCCCGAGCTCACCACCCGCGCGCTGACCCTGGTCGACCGGTTGCTGCCCACCGATGAAAGCCCCACCACGCAACCGGG
>NZ_JBFBAM010000164.1:0-1186 GCF_040682195.1 Kutzneria sp. NPDC051319
ACCCCTGCCCGCAAGACCAACGCCCCGACCCAACAGATCACCCCGATCGGGAACATCACCGGCGGCGTCGACACCCACCGCGACTTCCACGTCGCCGCCGCCACCGACACCCTCGGGCACCACCTGGGCACCCGCCGATTCCCCGCCACCACCACCGGCCACACCGCCCTGCTGACCTGGCTGACCGGATTCGGCCCGGTCACCGCCGTCGGCGTCGAAGGCACCGGCAGCTACGGCGCCGGCCTCACCACCCACCTGCACACCCACGGCATCACCGTGCGCGAAGTCACCCGCCCCAACCGACAAACCCGCCGCCGCACCGGCAAATCCGACCCCGCCGACGCCATCGCCGCCGCCGCAGCAACCCTGGCCGCCACCGCCACCGCCACACCCAAACCCCGCACCGGCCCCGTCGAGTCCGTCCGCGTCCTGCGCACCGTCCGCGACCAACTCAACAAGGCCCGCACCGCCACGATCAACACCCTGCACGCCCTGACCGTCACCGCCCCCGACGACCTACGCGAGTCCCTGCACGGCCTGTCGACCACCGCACTGATCACCCACTGCGCCACCCTGCCCGCCCCCACCCCACCGGCCCCTGGCCTACGCGGAAAAGCCAAGACCCACGCCGCCCACGCCCTCGCGACCGCGCTGCTGGACTCCCACACCGGCCTGCGCCTGGCCCTGACCCAGCTCGCGCAGACCATCCGCGTCTACGACACCCGCCTGCGTGAGCTGGACACCGCCCTACACGCCGTGGTCACCACGATCGCCCCGCGCACCATCGGCCTCTACGGACTCGGGCCCGACACCACCGGCCAACTCCTGACCACCGCCGGGCACACCCCCGACCGGCTGCACAGCGAAGCCGCGTTCGCCCGCCTGACCGGCGTCGCACCCCGCGACGCCTCCAGCGGCAACCACGACCACCAGCGCCTGTCCCGCGCCGGAGACCGCCAGGCCAACGCCGCGCTCTACCGCGTGGTCCTGACCCGCCTGGCCGGCCACGAGGCCACCCGCGCCTACCTGGCCAAGCGCCTCAGTCCCAACAGCGGCAACAAGAAACACCTCATCCGCTGCCTCAAACGCTACGCCGCCCGGGAGATCTACCCACGCCTGATGGCCGATCTAGCCGCGCTGCCCACCCTCCAAACGGCTTGACAGACCATAGGAGCATCTCGCGGGG